>NZ_CP123620.1:1222316-1527895 GCF_029873215.1 Nocardioides sp. BP30
TCTTCCGGCGGACGCCCTCGCTCCCGAAGGGCGCCCACCTGTACGTCGACGCCGGCGGCTGGCGCTACGTCTACCGGGTGGTGCGCACCCGCTGGGTCGACTTCCGCTCCGCGAAGTCCCTCAAGCGTCAGCGCGCCGCCGTCCCGGGCAGCCCCGGCGCCACCGCGCACCGCGGCTGGCTCACGCTGTCGACCTGTGCGACCCCCGAGGACCGCGCCGCGGGCAACTTCTGGACCGACCGGCTCGGCAACCCGCAGCACCGGATCGACAAGATCGCGGTATTGGTGCGGCGGGAGCCGCACCCCGCCGGCTGAGACGTCGGCTCGCGCCGCGTGTCCGATCGTGCGCCTGCACGATCGGACACGGGCGATCCGGGCGTCGGACGCCTCGCGCGAGCGGCTTCCGGGCCGCCACTAGGGTTGCCTGCCATGAGCTCCTTCACCGCCCCGCCGACGGCCGAGGTCCTGGCCGACGACCACCTCCTCGCGGCCTGGCTGGCCGATGCCGCCGGGAAGCGGCTGCTCGAGGTCCGGACCGAGGGGCTGGAGGGGAAGGCGCTCAAGGACGCCGGCGACCGGGCCGCGCACGACCTGCTCGTGCAGCTGCTGGCCGCCTACCGTCCCGATGATGCGGTCCTCTCCGAGGAGGGCAAGGACGACAAGGCGCGCCTGCAGGCGGACCGGGTGTGGATCGTCGACCCCCTCGACGGCACCCGGGAGTTCTCCGAGCCGCCGCGTGCGGACTGGGCGGTGCACGTGGCCCTGTGGACCCGTACCGGTCCCGACGCCGGGGATCTCAGCGCGGGGGCGGTCGCGCAGCCGGCGCTGGCCGGCGCCGTCGAGCCGAGCACCTTCCACACCGGCGCCGCGCCGCAGGTGCCGCCGCGGACCAGCGACAGGATCCGGATCGCGGTGAGCCGCAGCCGGCCGCCGGCCTTCGTCGAGGCGCTCGCCGCCGAGCTGGACGCCGAGCTCGTGCCGATGGGCTCCGCCGGGGTGAAGATGATCTCGGTCGTGCGAGACCTGACCGATGCCTACGTGCACGCCGGCGGCCAGTACGAGTGGGACTCGGCCGCGCCGGTCGCGGTGGCCCGGGCCGCGGGGCTGTTCACGAGCCGGGTCGACGGCTCGCCGCTGCGGTACAACCAGGACGACGTCTACCTGCCGGACGTGATCGTGTGCCGCCCGGAGCTGGCCGATCGGATCCTGGCGTTCATCGAGAAGAACGGAACCGGCGCATGAGCCAGCGCAGTCCCGAGGGTGGTGGCGCCCGCGGCGCCCGCGGCGCCCGCGGCGGCCGCCCCGACCGGCCGCAGACGGTGCTGGTCGTCACCGGCCGTGAGCAGCTGACCCCCGGCATGGTCCGGGTCCGCTTCGAGGCAGCTGACAAGGAGGTGTTCGCGGCCGGCTTCGGCCCGAGCGCCTACACCGACCGCTACGTCAAGATGAGCTTCCCGCAGCCCGACGGCAGCGACATCGTGCGCACCTACACCGCGCTCGAGCCGGACGTCGAGGGCGGCACCGTGGCGATCGACTTCGTGGTGCACGGCACCGAGGGCATCGCCGGCCCATGGGCGGCCGCGGTCGAGCCCGGACAGCGGATCGCCGTCCGCGGCCCGGGTGGCGCCTACAGCCCTGACCCGACCGCCGATTGGCACCTGCTGGCCTGCGACGAGTCGGGCCTGCCGGCGGTGCGCGCCGCGCTGGCGGCGCTGCCCGCCGAGGCCCAGGGGTACGCCGTGGTGCACGTGCCCGACGCCGCGCACCGGCAGGAGCTCACGGCGCCGGCCGGCGTGCAGGTCAGCTGGGTGACCTCGACCGAGCCGGGAGCGCTGGTCGACGCCGTACGTGCGCTGCCGTGGCGCGCCGGGCGGGTGCACGCGTTCGTGCACGGCGAGGCCGAGGCCGTCATGCACGGCATCCGCCCCTACCTGGTCAAGGAGCGGGCTCTGCCGCGCGCCGATCTGAGCATCTCCGGCTACTGGCGCCGCGGTCGCACCGAGGAGGGCTTCCGGGCCTGGAAGCAGGAGCTCGCCGCCGCCGAGGGCTGAGCGGGGCCGCCGAAGTCGAGCAGCGGCCGCGCCCGACGGCGCCCCGCCACCGTTCTCGGCCGTCGCCAGCATCACGCCTGCGGTCGCCCTCGCCGGGCGGTGGAGCGGGGACCTGAGCCCGTCCTCCGGCAGGTCCCAGCCCGGCGTGCACGGGAGAACCATGCGAGGTGGTCCGTCCGGACTAGGCCCACCCCGCTTCGACGACGGTCGACGCCAAGATGAAGCGCCGCGTTCACCGTCGGTTCACTGTCCCCGCCCAATCGGTTCGCGTCGCTTCCTGACACTTTTTCGGTCCAGAACCGCCATCTCGGGCGACACGCGAAGAAAGTCCACGGTGACGAGCCTCCCTCTGAACGACGCGACCGGTGCGGTCGTCGTCGACCAACCCCGAAAGTTGAGACAGACCCGGGAGACGCCGGACAAGATCTTCCGCGGTGTCACGACCGGGAGCGGCGTCATCGTCCTCGCGATCATGACGTTCGTCGGTCTCTTCCTGGCGATCAGGGCGACTCAGGCACTCAAGAAGGCCGGCTTCTCCTTCCTGACCACCCAGTCGTGGGACACCAACAACTTCAACTTCGGCATCGCCGCTGTCCTGACCGGGACCATCCTCATCGCCCTGGTCGCGATCTGCGTGGCGGTGCCGTTGTCGACCGCCACGGCGCTCTACATCACCGAGTACGCGCCGGCCCGGATGCGCAAGGTCTTCATCTCGGTGATCGACCTGATGGCGGCTATCCCCTCGGTCGTCTACGGCCTGTGGGGGTTCTTCTTCCTCCAGGCCAAGGTCGCGCCGGTGTCCGCCTGGATCGCGCAACACTTCGGCTGGATCCCGATCTTCTCGGTGAAGGGCGTCAACTCGGACACGCCGATCTCGTCGTACACGCTCTTCACCTCCTCGACGCTCATCGCGGGACTCGTCGTGGGCATGATGATCACCCCCGTCGTCACCTCGATCATGCGCGAGGTCTTCTCCCAGGTGCCTGTCGGCGAGCGCGAGGGCGCGTTGGGCCTCGGCGCGACCAAGTGGGGTGTGATCAAGTCCGTCGTGTTGCCGTTCGGCAAGGGGGGCATGATCGGTGGCACCATGCTCGGGCTCGGCCGTGCGCTCGGCGAGACGATCGCCGTCTACATGATCATCTCCCCGGTCTTCACCATCCAGCCGCACATCCTGCAGAGTGGCGCGATCTCGGTGTCGTCCCTGATCGCGCTTCAGTTCCAGGAGGCCAACCACTTCGGTCTCTCCGCTCTGATGGCGGCGGGGCTGGCGCTGTTCCTGATGACCCTCGTCATCAACTTCTGCGCATCGTCCGTCGTTGCGCGCTCACGCTCGGGGGCAAGCAGTTGACCCAGACCGCACTCCGGCCGACCGCTCCCGCGTCGGCGACGGAGGTCGTCGACGCGGCCGCGGTGGCACCGGTCGCAGAGAAGCGGCGCCAGACCTCGGGCGTGCGCATCGGTGACCTGCTGACCCTGGTCGGCGCCCTCATCGGATCGCTGGCGCTGACGTCGTTCCTGGCCACCCAGCTGGTGCCGATCCACGGCTTCCTGGCGTTCTTCGTGGTCGCCTACGCCGTCTTCGTGGGGATCTACTCGCTCCTGGTCTGGCTCGACGAGCCGGGGCCGGTCGTCTTGGACAGGGTGGTGGCCATCCTGGTCCAGTCGGGTGCGTTCCTGCTCGTCATCGCGCTCGCCTCGGTCCTGATCTACACCGTCATCAAGGGTGCGAGCGCGGTGTGGCACCCGAACTTCTACACCCAGGACCTGACCGTGACAGGGTCGAAGGACCCGCTCACCACCGGTGGGGTGATGCACGCGATCGTCGGAACGCTCACCCAGATCAGCATCGCTCTCCTGGTCACGATCCCGCTGGGGGTCACGACAGCGCTGTTCCTCTCCGAGGTGCCGGGACCGTTCTCCCGGTTCGTGCGCACGATCGTGGAGGCGATGACGGCGCTCCCCTCGATCGTGGCCGGCCTGTTCATCCTCGCGACCCTGATCCTGATGCTCGGCTTCGACAAGTCGGGTCTGGCCGCCGGCCTGGCCATCACCGTGATGATGCTGCCGATCATGATCCGGGCCGCGGACGTCGTCTTCCGGCTCGTCCCGGGCACGCTCAAGGAGGCGAGCCTCGGCCTGGGTGCCAGCCAGTTCAAGACGGTGATGAACGTCGTGCTGCCGACCTCCCGGTCCGGTCTGATGACGGCGATCATCCTGGCCACCGCCCGCGGCATCGGTGAGACGTCGCCGGTCCTGCTGACCGCCGGGTACACGGCGTCGCTGAACAAGAACCCCTTCAGCGGGCCGATGGTCTCGCTGCCGCTCGTCGTCTTCCAGCTGGTGAAGTCGCCCGAGCCGACGATGGTCGCCCGCGGGTTCGGCACCGCCGTCGTCCTCATGGTGCTCGTCCTGATCCTCTTCGTCCTCGCTCGCGTCGTAGGCGCGCAGGACGTCGCGAAGAAGGCAGCCCGCAAGAAGCGCCGCGCGGCCCTGCGGGCCCGGCTCTCCTCCCTCCACCTCTCGATCCCCGGTCGTCACAGGAGCACTCCCGATGCTTAACCGTCCCCTCGCCGCCCTGTTGACGTTGGCGCTGACGGCCCTCGGCGTCATCGGTCTCGGCGTCTCGCCGTCGCACGCCGACAGCTACACGCCGATCACCGGTGAGGGCTCGTCCTGGGCGGCCAACGCCATCGACGACTGGCGGGCCCGCAACGCCAACTCCTACAAGGTGAACTTCGCCGCGACCGGTTCGGTGGCGGGTCTGACCGGCTACGCCAACGGCAGCGACGACTTCGCCGCCAGCGACATCCCGTTCGGGGTGAAGAACACCAGCCCTGACGTACCCGGTCGTGCGTTCGCCTACCTGCCGGACGTCGCCGGCGGAACCGCTCTGATGTACAACCTGACCGTCGGGGGCAAGCGGTTCACCAACCTCAAGCTGTCGGGCGAGAGCATCGCCGGCATCTTCGAGGGCACGATCAAGATGTGGAACGACCCCAAGATCGCCGCCGACAACCCCGGCGTCGCCCTGCCGCCGCTGAAGATCACTCCCGTCGTGCGCTCGGACGGCTCCGGCTCGACCGCCCAGTTCTCGTTGTGGATGAAGGACCAGTATCCGAGCATCTGGACCTGCGGTGAGATCTCGTTCTTCACCCAGTGCAACAAGTACGACCCGACCGTGCACCAGGCCAAGTCCGGTGACAACGGCGTGGCCGGCTTCGTCGCCCAGGCCGGCAACGCCGGCTCGATCGGCTACGTCGAGTACTCCTACGCCCTGCAGAGCGGCTACCCGGTCGCGAAGGTGCTGAACAAGGCCGGCTACTACGTCCTTCCGACGGCATCCAACGTCGCCGTCGCACTGCTGAAGGCGAAGATCAACACCAACGCCTCGGACCCGACGAACTACCTGACCCAGCAGCTCGACGACGTGTACGTCGACACCGATCCGCGGACCTACCCGATCTCGTCCTACTCCTACTTCGTCATCCCGACGCGGCTCCAGAACGGCTTCACCACCGACAAGGGCAAGACCCTCAGCACGTTCTCCTACTACGCGTTGTGTCAGGGCCAGCAACAGGCGCCGACCTTGGGGTACTCGCCGCTGCCGATCAACCTGGTCCAGGCCGGCCTGCAGCAGATCGCGAAGATCCCCGGTGCGCAGGTCCAGAACGTCAACATCAAGAACTGCAACAACCCGACGTTCTCGGCCAACGGCACCAACACCCTGGCGAAGAACGCGCTCTACCCCGACCTGTGCGACAAGAGGGGGGCCGCCGCCACCTGCGTCTACGGCACGCCGTCCAACGGCAAGACGTCTTCCAGCACCGCCGGGCAGACCGACCAGAACGCGGTCGGCGCCAAGTCGTCGGGTGGCGGTGCCGGCACCGGCACCAGCACCACCCCGGTCGCCGGCGGGAACGCCGGCACGGGAGGCGGCGGCACCGCGGCCACCGGCACCGGCGTCGCGGCCACGTCCGGGGCGACCGGTGGGACCACCGGCGCGGGCGCGGCGACGGGCGGCGGGCAGACCACCCTGACGAATCCCGACGGCAAGACCGTCTGCGACCCTGACACCGGTCAGTGCACGCAGCTGTCGGCCACGCCGCTGCAGCTGGCGGCCAGCCACTCCTCGATCGCCAAGTGGGCGGTATGGCTCATGATCGCAGCCCTGGGTCTGCTGATCTTCGGCCCCGCCATCACCGTGCTCTCCACGCGGCGGTCGCGGCGATGACGCGTAAGCCCTGGTTCCTGCGCGGCCGGCTGCGCTACGTCGCGGCCGCCGCCCTCGTGCTCGATCTCGGTGTGGGCGTCTTCTCGGCAGCCATGGCCGTCCAGACCGGGCACCCGACCGTGCGGGCCGCGGTGAGCACGACGGCGAGCACCAAGACGATCAAGTGGACCGACGACCGCAGCAGCTACGACAGCGGCTACGTCGACGACTCGCACTTGGATCCGGACGATCCCAACCAGGCGCAGTTCAAGGACCTGCAGATCACCGTCTCGCAGACGTCCAGTCTGACCGACCAGGGGATCCAGATCACCTGGAGCGGCGGAAAGCCGACCCTGGGCAGCGGTGCGGGTTCGAACTTCCTCCAGGTGATGCAGTGCTGGGCCGGGCCGGGCTCCGCCGGTCCCTCGCCCGAGCAGTGCCAGTGGGGGACGCCGACCTCCGCCGTCGCCGCGCAGACGGGCACGGCGACCGCGTACCGCGACCTCCTCAGCGGTGACGAGGCCGACCCGAAGCAGGATCTCGGAGCGGCCTACACCCACGCCCAGTTCGGCCGGCCCGAGTCCAACCTCGTGCCGTTCTGGTCGATCACCGACCCCGGCAAGAAGCAGCTCGGTTGGACCAACGACAGCAACAATCTGCCGCCGTACGGCTCGGCGCAGTCCAACGAGGTGACCTACGCCCGGACGGCCGCCGACGGCACCGGCCAGAGCATCTTCTCCCTGCAGAGCGCGCTGTCCGCGCCGTACCTCGGTTGCGGCGATCCCACCTACACGAGCAAGGGCTACAGCTGCTACCTCGTGGTGGTACCTCGCGGCGAGTACGACCCGAACGGTGAGAAGGCGAACGACCGCGACCCCAACAACACCCCGGGTCTGGGCCAGAACCCGACGTACGTCGCCGGCTCGCCGCTGAGCGCCTCCGCGTGGCAGGACCGGATCCAGGTCAAGCTCTCCTTCACCTCGACGGCCGCGGGCTGCCCCAGCAGCGGTGAGGAGGTACAGACGGCCGGCTCGGAACTGATCTCGAGCGCGTTCTCGTCCTGGCAGTCCACGCTGTGCGCGAGCGGTGCGAAGTTCGGCTTCTCCCAGATCGGCGACAGCGAGGCCCGCGGCGCCGTGCTGTCCGGCGGCAGCGGGTCGCCCAACATGGACTTCGTCTACGGGCCGGTCGACGCGGATGCGGCCTCGGGCAAGGACCTGGTCTACAGCCCGGTCGTCGACTCCTCGATCGTGGTCAGCTACCTGATCGACAAGAACTACGACACCTCGGATTCGGACAACACCGATCTGGGGTCCAACGGCACCCTCGTCGACAACCTACGGCTCACGCCGTTGCTGGTCGCGAAACTCCTCACCCAGTCGTACCGGAACGACACCCCGGGCGACGGCACCGGCAAGGGTGCCACCGTCCCGTCGACCAACCCGTCCAGCCTGACCACCGACCCGGAGTTCATCGACCTCAACCCGGAGTTCAAGTACTTCAACGCCTCCGCCAAGCCGGACGGCCTGATCGTGCCGTTCGGTGACTCCGATGCCGCCGCGGCGGTGTGGGCCTGGCTGCGCGCGGACCCGGCGGCACACCGCTTCCTCAGCGGCCGGCCGGACCACTGGGGCACGGTGATCAACTCGGCGTACAAGAGCCTCGATCTGGCCAACGACACGACGATGTCGTCCTTCCCGAAGGCCGACCAGTCGACGTACCAGACCGGTGGTGCGCCGGCGCCGGGCTTCGGCACGATCGACATGCGACCGTTCTCCGCCGACTTCGCCGACGGGGCCTACCGCACCGTCACGGCCACGAGCGGGAACAAGTCGCTCTGGGATGACACGAAGGTCCCGCCGCAGTACGTCTCGGCCGGCGCGCAGGTCCCGGGCAGCCGCTTCGAGCTTGCGATCACGACGTCGCAGGCCGCCGCGCTCGACGGCGCACCGGTCGCGTCGTTCGTGGACAGCTACGACGTGGCCGCCGACGATCCAGGGGTGGGGCCGACCGTCGCCGCGATGCAGAAGACGGTCGTGGGCGCGAGCAAGGCCACGTCGATCGCAGGAGTGTCCTCGATCGATGCCGGCGAGGTGCCCGAGGACGGCTATCCCCTGACGCTGCCCACCTACGCCGTGATCAACGTCTGCGGCGCCAGCAGGTCGGACCTCACGGCGTACGCGAAGTTCCTGTCCTACGCCGCGGGCGCGGGGCAGGTGCTCGGGACCCAGCGTGGTCAGCTTCCCCTGGGGTACGCGCCACTCAGTTCCTCGGACCAGAAACTTGCTTCCGCCGCAGCGGCTCGGCTCGCGTCGAAGGACGCTCAGGCCGACTGCCCCGGCTCCTCGAGCACCGGGGGAGACACGCCGACGTCGAGCACGTCGAGCAGTGCGCACCCGAGCTCGCAGCCCTCGGTAGCGCCGACGTCCGCCGCGTCGGTGGTCCCGCCCGGAGACGCGCCGTCCGCCGGCACGCCCGGCACGGGTTCCGCCACGGCATCCGGAGGAACGGTGACACAGGCCCAGGGCGCGCTGACGGCCGCCGCCTCGGTGACCCCCGCCGCTCGCTACGCGGTGCTGGCAGCGATGTGCTTCGCGCTCCCATGCCTGATCGGCGGCCCGACACTTCTGGCCTCGACCCGGCGCAAGCGCTGATGCCATCGGACGTTCACGCGCAGTTCACCACGGGCACCCCGATCCATCCCTGACGCCTGCATAACCTGCGACCGCGCTGATGCCGTCCGGGGGCAGGCAGCGACACCACCCTTTCGAAAGGAAACTCGATGAAGGCCACCACCTTCGGCAAGGCCGGCGTTAGCCTCACCGCGGCGCTCGCGCTGAGCATCGGCGTCACGTCCGGTGCGTTCGCGGCGACTCCTCCGACCGCGACCCAGGAGGACCCGACCACCGCGACGGCGAACGGCCAGCTCGTCGGCGTCGGCTCCGACACCATTCAGGACGTGCTCTACGGCCTGTCGCAGAGCATCCCGGCGATCCAGTCGTGGACCGCGACCGGCGGCGCCAACATCACCTACCGCAGCGGCCTCACGATCGCCCGGCCCAACGGCTCGGGTCCGGGCTACAAGGCGCTCACCGACTCGATCGGCCTGACCGCGGCCGGCAACGCCAAGGCCGGCGATGTCGACTTCGCCCGTGCCTCCGGCACCCAGGGCACCGCCGCGACGACGGCGGGCACCGGCATCACGACGGACATCCCGTTCGCGATCGACTCGATCAGCCTCGCGGTTCCGGCCAACAGCCCGTTCCTGAAGACCAACAGCGGGCACGGCCTGACCGTCACCGACCTCTACAACATCTACGCCGGTGCGAAGAACGAGATCTCCACCGACGGCAACGGCACGCTCGGCAGGGCCGAGGCATTGGACGGCACGCCGGACGCCGGCTACGAGGCCATCCAGGCGTTCCTTCCGAAGGCCGGCTCCGGCAGCCGTCAGTTCTTCCTCGGCCAGATCTCCGGCCAGGGCGGCTCATCGACCGGCATCCCGCTCGGCACCAACAAGGGCGACAGCTACGGCTCGACCACGACCCCTGTCGCCGGCAAGGCTTACATCGGCTCGAAGACTCCGGCCGGTACCGATGTGCAGGAGCACGACGCCACGGTCCTGACCTCGACGGCGAACACGGTCGCGGCGATCGCGCCGTTCTCCGGTGCGAAGTACATCGGGTACGCCAACGGGAAGATCGCCGACCCCGACACCACGAACAACAGCGGTGCCGGTACCTCCTACCAGCTCGTCCCGTTCGACTCGACCGTGTCCGGGGCGCCGGTCGGCGGCGTGCTGCCCTTCACCGGCACCGGCGCCAACCTCGCACCGAACCCGGCCTACCAGACGTACGCGACCAAGGGCACCGAGGCGAGCTCGTTCGCGCTGACCCGCCAGGTCTACAACATCATCCCGACCGCCGCGGTCAAGGGCGCGGGCACGTCCACCAACGCGAAGTACAACCTGCTCTACAAGACGTTCGTCGGCCCCACCTCGGACGTCTGCAAGGCGACCTCGACGATCACGGGCTACGGCTTCCTGGCGATGCCGACCACGGGTTCCGGCACGCTGTGCGGTGACACCTCGAAGACCTTCGACGCGACGCCGTCGACGGCGACGGTGAACGTCTCCAGCACCAAGGCCACCGCCGGTGGCTCCAGCAAGGTCACCGTCGACGTCCAGTCCAACGGCAACGGGGGCGGCACCGCTGCGCTGAGCATCGAGGGCAAGACCTACACCGTCACCATCCCGGCCGGCGCCACCTCGGGCACCGTCTCGGTCCCGACCCCGACCGCTGGCACGCTGACCTACACCGGTTCGTTCACCCCGAACCTCGCCGGTGTCGCTCCGCAGGAGATCACCGCGGGCTCCATCGTGGTTGCCGCCGCCCCGGCCCCGCCGGTCACGGTCAAGCCTTCGATCACCTCGGTGAAGATCACCGGCAAGGCCAAGGTGGGCAAGAAGCTCAAGGCCGCCGTCGTCGCCACCACCGCCGGCCAGAAGGTCAGCTACCAGTGGATGGTGAAGAGCAAGAAGATCGCGGGCGCGACCAAGTCCTCGCTCAAGCTCACCAAGAAGTTCAAGGGCAAGAAGATCAAGGTCATGGTCACCCTCGCGGGCGTCTCCAAGACCAGTGCGGCTGTCAAGGTCAAGTGACGTTGTCGAACACCGCATCACCTGTGAGCACCGCCCCGGCCAAGGCCGGGGCGGTGCTCCGCCGTCCCCTGCAGCGGATCGAGCGCGCCTGGCGCTCGCGGGGACCTGTGAACACCGCTGCCCCCGCCGATCTGCGGCGCGCCATCCCACGGCCCTCCGACCGGACGCTCATCCGCGTCACCGGCTGGACGATGGCCGGGGTGGCTGCGCTGGTGCTCGGCTTCCTCCTCTACCTGGTCGTGATCTCCCCGTTCGCGGAGAGCCGCAGCCAGAGCATGCTGTTCAACCAGTTCCGCACCGAGCTCGCCGCCGGGACGGCGCCGATCGGTCAGGTCGACGTCAACGGCAAGCTGCTCAAGCTGGGCGCGCCGGTCGCGACGATCGCCTTCCCGTCGCTGGACGAGCACTACACCGTCGTCGAGGGCACCTCCTCACGTGCGCTCCTCGACGGGCCCGGTCACCGGCGCGACACGCCGCTACCGGGCCAGCAGGGTACGAGCGTCGTCTACGGCCGCCAGGCGGCGTACGGCGGTCCCTTCGCTGACCTGTCGAAGCTGCACGCCGGGGACAGGATCACGACCGTGACGGGCCAGGGCACGGCCCAGTACCAGGTCATCGGCCTGCGACGCGCCGGAGACCGCGCGCCGGCGACGACCTCGGCGACCGAGGGCCGGCTGACGCTGGTGTTCGCGACCGGAACCCCCTTCATGGGTGCAAGCGTGTCGCGCATCGACGCGAAGCTTCTCGGAACCGCGCAGCCCACCCCCCAGCCGGTGCTCAAGCTCGGCTCGCTCACCTCGGCCGAGGATCCGTTGGCCTCCGACGACAGCGGTTGGCTGCCGATGTCCCTGCTGCTGGAACTTGCGGTGATCGCGGTCGTGCTGATCCTCTTGGCCTTGCGCCGCTGGGGTAAGTGGCACACCTGGATCGTCGGGGTGCCCGTCCTTCTGTTGATCGGCGCTGAGCTCGCCAAGCAGGTCGTCGTCGTCCTGCCGAACCTCTACTAGGCATCGAGGAGAACCATGTCTGCCTCCGTCCCCTCCGACGCGACCCTGGCGATGCCGTCCCTCGGCGCCACGGCGGACGCCGCGCACGAGAGTCACCCGACGTCCAGCACGCTGGCCGAGATCAAGGCGGTCGACGTCTCGGCGTGGTTCGGCACGCACAAGGTGCTCGAGCGGGTGAACCTGACCATGCACCCCGGCGAGATCACGGCCTTGATCGGTCCCTCCGGCTGTGGGAAGTCGACGTTCCTGCGCATCTTGAACCGCATGCACGAGCTCGTCCCGATCGCCAGCCTCGCGGGTGAGGTTCTGCTCGACGGCGAGGACATCTACGATGCCAACATGAGGATCACGCGCGCTCGTCGCGACATCGGCATGGTGTTCCAGAAGCCCAACCCGTTCCCGGCGATGTCGATCCGCGACAACGTCCTGGCCGGGCTCAAGCTGACGGGCAAGAAGGCCACCAAGTCCGAGAAGGACGACCTCGTGGAGCGTTGCCTGAGGCTCGGCGGCCTGTGGAAAGAGGTGAAGGACCGCCTCGACGCACCCGGTGGCGGCCTGTCGGGTGGTCAGCAGCAGCGCCTGTGCATCGCCCGCTCGATGGCGATCAAGCCGCGCGTCCTCCTCATGGACGAGCCGTGCTCGGCGCTCGACCCCACCTCGACCCGCGTGATCGAGGAGACGATGAGGGAGTTGGCGCAGGAGGTCACCATCGTCATCGTCACGCACAACATGCAGCAGGCGGCGCGCGTCTCGGACAAGACCGCGTTCTTCCTCGCCTCGCAGGGAGTGCCCGGTGGCATCGTCGAGCACGGTGACACCGTCGCCATGTTCCAGAACCCGCAGGACGAGCGCACCTCCGACTACGTCAACGGTCGCTTCGGGTGAGCCGCTGATGCGTCTGCGGACCCTGGCCCCGCTCCTGGCCTCGGCCCTGGTCCTGACGGTCGTCGGGTACATCGTCTGGTCGCTGGCGACCACGCCCGCCACCACGCCGGTGGCCGACCAGACCGCGCTCGCGGTGGTGGCCCCGGAGCAGGCCGCACCGGCGTCGCAGCAGCAGAGCCGGCCGGCGGCACAGCCGGCGCAGCAGACGCAGCAGACGTCCGGCGTACCAACACCGGACGCCTCCTGGGTGGCGAGGACAGCAGCGAAGGCCGGCATCCCGGTGCCGGCGATGCGGGCCTACGCCCGCGCGCAGCTGGCCCGGCCGCAGGGCTGCGACCTGGGTTGGACGACGCTGGCCGGCATCGGCTGGGTGGAGTCGCAGAACGGCACGCTCGGCGGCCGCACCCTCGGAGACGACGGGCTCTCCTCGTCGCCCATCGTCGGGCCGGCCCTCGGTGGGGGACTGGACCACGCCTACGGTCCGATGCAGTTCATCCCCTCGACCTGGGAGCGGTGGGCCAGCGACGGCGACGGTGACGGCACCGCCGATGTCGACGACCTCGACGACGCGGCCATGACGGCGATGCGCTACCTGTGTGGCACCGGCCAGGACCTGACCACCGGAGCCGGATGGTCGCGGGCCGTCTTCGCCTACAACCACTCCCAGCAGTACGTGGACCAGGTCTACGCCGCGGCCGACGCCTACGCGCAGCGCACGCGTTGACGAACGCCCTCGGCATCCGGCGTCAGGCCGGACGCCCCACCGGCAGGTCACCGAGGCCCTCGGCGCCCTGCCCGAAGTAGCTCGCGAGCACCCGCCGCGAGGTGCGCGCCCCCCGAGCCTCCAGCATCCGCCGCCCCACCGCCGTCCGTCCCACCACCTGGTGGCGCAGCAGGTTGAGCGGCACCAGGTATCCGAACGCCCATGGTGGCCTGGCCGGCAGGCCGAGCTCGCGCATCGAGGTGGGTCCGAGGAAGACCGTGAGCATGCTCAGCAGTCGCTCCTGCTCGTAGCCGCCCCTCACCGGCTGTAGGACGGCGGGCCACCCGTGCCACATCCGCTCCCGCTGAGCGCGGACCACGGCGCGAGCCAGCCGCGGACCGGACTCGCTCAGCTCTCCCTGGGCGCGCAGCAGGTGGTAGTTGAGGACGTGCCGGTCGTGCTCATCTTCGACCAGGAAGTCCCGGTGGACGCCCATCAGGTGGCCGACGTAGCGCCACAGGTGCAGGTAGTCCTCGGCCTCCCGGCGGGTGATCCGGACGCCGAGCAGGCGGCAGCCCAGGAGCGGCACGCCGTCGAAGAGGCCGAGCGTCGAGGCCAGGTCGGTCTGGTTGATCGGCAGGCCCCATCGCCCGCTGTCCCAGGTCGCCTCGTGCTCGGCGTTGACCAGGGCGTGCATCAGCCGCACGTGCACCGTCAGCCGCCAGGCCTCCTCGTGCTGTCGCAGCGCCCCGGGGCTCTGCAACGACGTACCCCACTTCTGGGTCTCGGCCAGGCGGCGCAGCGTGGCCGGCCCAGTGAGGCCGTCGGTCCGCACCAGCAGGTCGGTGGGGCCGCCGAACCGGTAGCCACCGATCAGCGAGAGCTGGAGCAGCACGTCGCCGGCATTGCGGCCCATCCGCCTGAAGACGGCCGCGCCGCGCTCGACCCGGTCCCGGTCGACCCAGTCCGGGACGGCCTCGACCTCGGCGAAGAAGTCGCGCAGCGCCGGCGGCGCGTCCGGTACGGCGTCGATCCCGCGCGCCAGCGCCGTCCGGAACTGTCGCATCGTGACCTTGTCGCGGTGACCGACTCGCATCCGGATCGCTTCCGCGAGCGCGGCGGCGAGCTCGTCGCGCTCGTGGAAGCCCCGGCCGATCCGGTCCATCATGCCTGCGTCGAGGTGGTCGACCCGGGCCAGCAGCCGCAGTCCGCGGCCGATCCTGATGTTGCGCTGCTCGCCGGCCCTGAACCTGGTCGGGAAGCGGGGTCGCTCCGGCGGAGCGAGGGGTGCCGTCGTCATGCCCTCATCGTGACGCGAGCGATTACTCGCATACAATTCGCAATCGTGCGCAAGACACCGAGGCAGGAGCGCTCGCGGCAGATGGTCGAGCGGATCCTCGCAGCAGGCCGGAAGGTGCTGGTCGAGCACGGCTACGACGCCTTCTCCACCAACCGGGTCGCGACCACGGCCGGCATCAGCCCGGGGTCGCTCTACCAGTACTTCCCCGACAAGGCAGCGATCCTCGAGCTGGTCGTGGACCGCTATTGGGACGAGGTCGCCGAGTCGGTCGCGGCCGCGCTGGCCGATCGGCTGGGGATCGCCGGCGCGGCGATGGCGCGTGAGACCGCCGACGCGCTGATCAGCGCGCTGGAGGCCGACCCGGCGCTGCTGCGCGTCGTCGCCGAGGAGCTGCCCCTGGCCCGCAACCGCACCAGACGGGCGGCGCTGGAGAAGCGGGTGCGCGAGCTGGCGGCGGCGTACCTCCTGGTCCGGCCGGAGCGCAGCAGGCGTCCGGACCCGACGGTCGCGGCGTGGGTCATCGTGCTGGCCATGGAGAACCTCGCCCTGCGCTGGGTGCTCGACCAGCCACCGATCGCGCGGGAGGTGGTGCTCGCGGAGATGACGGCGCTCATCGGCGGCTACCTCCTCGAAGACCCGTAAATCGGTGGTGCCGCTCCGGCACACTGAGCGGGTGCTCCTCACCATCGCGACCACCCACCGTCCCGCCACGGACCTGGGCTACCTGCTGCACAAGCACCCCGACCGGGTGCAGCAGTTCCGGCAGTCCTTCGGTACGGCGACGGTGTTCTACCCCGAGGCGTCCGAGGAGCGCTGCACGGCGGCCCTGATGCTCGAGATCGACCCGGTGCGGATGGCGCGGTCCCGAGGCCGGAACGCCGCCGACTTCAGCCTCGGCCAATACGTCAACGATCGGCCCTACGCCGCCTCCTCGCTGCTCGGCGTCGCGTTGGCCGATGTCTTCAGTACGGCCAGGCACGGCCGCTGCGTCTCGCGGCAGGAGGTCGCCGACGCGGCGATCCCGCTGGAGATCGCCATCCCGGTGCTCCCGTGTCGCGGCGGCGCTGTCATCGCGCACCGCCTCTTCGAGCCGCTGGGCTGGTCCGTCGAGGCCGCGCCGATCATGCTCGACGAGGCGTTCCCCGACTGGGGCGAGTCCCGCTACGTCCGGCTCGGACTGTCCGGCACCGTCAGGCTGGCCGACGCACTCAACCAGCTGCACGTGCTGCTGCCGGTCCTGGACGAGTCGAAGCACTACTGGCAGGGGCCCGACGAGGTCGACAAGCTGATGCGGTCGGGGCAGGGCTGGCTGGCCGCCCACCCCGAGGCCACCCTCATCACCCGCCGCTACCTGGGCCACCGCGGGCAGCTGACCCGGGAGGCGCTGACCCGACTGGCCGAGCTCGGTGACGAGGTCGAGGAGGCGGTCGAGCCGAGCGCGGAGGAGGAGGCGGGTCAGCCCGAGGAGCGCCGGCTCTCGCTCAACCAGCAGCGGCACGAGGTTGTGCACGCCGCGTTGCGCGAGCTCGGCGCCGCCTCGGTGATCGATCTCGGCTGCGGCCCGGGCGCGTTCCTCGAGCGGCTGGTGGGGGACGCCTCCTTCACGCGGGTGGCGGGCAGCGACGTCGACACCCGCTCGCTGCAGCGGGCCGCCCGTCGACTGCACCTCGACCGGATGAGCGAGCGTCAGGCCGAGCGGATCGAGCTGTTCCAGGGCGCGCTGACCTACGAGGACGAGCGCTATGCGGGCTTCGATGCGGCCGTCCTGATGGAGGTGGTCGAGCACGTCGACCCGCCGCGTCTGGACGCGCTGGAGCGGGTCGTGTTCGGCGCGGGCCGGCCGGGGGCGGTGCTCGTGACCACGCCGAACGTCGAGTACAACGTGCTCTACCCCACCCTCATCGGCCGGCGTCATCGCGACCACCGCTTCGAGTGGACCCGAGCGGAGTTCGCCGCCTGGAGCGATCGCGTCGCCGACACCTACGGCTACCGGGTCGAGCGCCGCGGCATCGGCGAGGAGGACGCGGAGCTCGGCAGCCCCACGCAGTTCGCGATCTTCGTCCAGGAGGCGACCCATGAGTGACCTGGTCGAGCGCGGCGAGACCGGCGCCGTGACCCGCCGGCTCGGGCTGCCCGCGATGGGCCTGGTCGTGCTCGTGGGGGTGTCCGGCAGCGGTAAGTCGACCTTCGCCCGGACCCACTTCAAGCCGACCGAGGTGGTCTCCAGCGACTTCTGCCGCGGCCTGGTGGCCGACGACGAGAACGACCAGAGCGCCACCCCGGACGCCTTCGACGTCCTGTCCTACATCGTCGGCACCCGGTTGCGCCGCGGCCTGCTCACCGTCGTAGACGCGACCAACGTGCAGCGGTCCGCCCGGGAGAGCCTGATCGCGCTCGCTCGCAGCCATGACGTCCTGGTCGACGCGATCGTCCTCGACGTGCCCGAGCAGGTCGCTCAGGAGCGCAACCGGCAGCGACCGGACCGCGACTTCGGACCTCACGTCGTCGCACGCCAGCTACGCGACCTCCACCGCTCGCTGCGGCGGCTCGGGAAGGAGGGCTTCCGCCGCGTGCACGTGCTGCGCGGGGAGGAGTCCCTCGGCGTCGAGATCGTCCGCGAGCCTGCCTGGACCGACCGCCGTGACCTGTCGGGTCCGTTCGACATCATCGGCGACGTCCACGGCTGCGCGAGTGAGCTGCGCAGCCTCCTGAGCCGCCTCGGCTGGACCATCGAGTACGACGGGGAGCGCGCCGTCGGTGCCCGACACCCCGAGGGCCGCCTGGCCGCCTTCGTGGGCGACCTGGTCGACCGCGGACCCGACTCCCCGGGCGTGCTGCGACTGGTGATGGGCATGGTCGCGGCCGGCACGGCCGTGTGCGTCTCGGGGAACCACGAGGCCAAGCTGGTGCGCGCCCTCCAGGGCGCGAGGGTCACCGTCTCGCACGGTCTGGCCGAGTCGCTGCAGCAGTTGGAGGCCGAGCCGGAGGACTTCCGCGCCGAGGCGCTGACCTTCATGAGTGGACTGGTCAGCCACTACGTCCTCGACGAGGGCCGGCTGGTGGTGGCGCACGCAGGGCTCAAGGAGAGCTATCACGGGCGGGCGTCGGGGCGGGTGCGGGCGTTCGCGCTTTACGGGGACACGTCCGGCGAGACCGACGAGTACGGCCTCCCGGTTCGCTACCCGTGGGCGCAGGAGTACCGCGGCAGGGCCACCGTGGTCTACGGCCACACGCCGGTGCCACGCGCCGAGTGGGTCAACAACACGATCTGCCTCGACACCGGTGCCGTGTTCGGTGGCGAGCTGACGGCGCTGCGCTACCCGGAGCGCGAGCTGGTCTCGGTGCCGGCCGAGCGAGAGTGGTACGCACCGGTGCGTCCGCTCGCGACGAGCACGACCGATCGCGAACCCGCTGTGCTGCGGATCGAGGACGTCGTCGGCACCCGCTGGCTGGAGACCACCCATGCCGGTCGGGTGAAGATCCCCGAGGAGAACGCCGCCGCGGCCCTGGAGGTGATGAGCCGGTTCGCTGTCGACCCCCGGTGGCTGATCTACCTGCCGCCGACGATGTCACCTGTGGCGACCTCGCGGCGCGACGGGTACCTGGAGCATCCCGAGCAGGCCTTCGAGGAGTACGCCGGCTGGGGCGTGACCCGGGTGGTGTGCGAGGAGAAGCACATGGGGTCGCGGGCGATCGCCGTACTCGCTCGTGACGGGGAGACCGCGGAGCGCAGGTTCGGGGTCGGTGACGGCTCGACCGGCGCGCTCTACACCCGCACCGGGCGGGCGTTCTTCGCCGAGACCGGCGCGCTCCTCGACCGGCTGCGGGTCGCCGCCGCGCCGCTCTTCGAGTCCCTCGAGACCGATTGGCTGGCGCTCGACTGCGAGTTGTTGCCCTGGTCGGCCAAGGCGATGGACCTGATCACCGCGCAGTACGCCTCGGTGGGTGCCGCCGCGCGGGAGGCGTTGCCGGCCGCCGTGGACGTGCTGACCGCAGCGGCAGCACGAGGCCTGGACGTCTCGGCGCTGGCCGCGCGGACGGAGCGGCGTCGGGAGAACGCGGCGGCGTTCCGGGACGCCTACGCCCACTACGTCTCGCCGACCGACGGACTCGACGGCGTGACCCTCGCGCCGTTCCAGATCCTGGCCGCGGAGGGCCGCGCCCTCGCCCTGACGCAGTCGCACGCCTGGCACCTCGCCGAGCTGGCGCGGCTGGAGGACGACCTGATCACGCCTACCCGGCACCGGTTCGTCGACCTCTCCTCCGCCCAGGAGCGCGAGGCGGCCACGCAGTGGTGGCTCGACCTGACCGCCGGCGGGGGAGAGGGCATGGTCGTGAAGCCGGCGCACCTCACGGAGGGCAACGTCCTGCCCGGGCTCAAGGTCCGCGGCCGGGAGTACCTGCGCATCATCTACGGCCCTGACTACCTCGACTCGCTCGAGGTGTTGCGCGACCGCAACCTCGGCCGCAAGCGGAACCTCGCACGCCGCGAGCACGGCCTGGGGCTGGAGTCGCTGAGTGCGTTCGTGGGTCGCGAGCCGCTGTGGCGGGTGCACCAGGCGGCGTTCGCGGTGCTGGCGCTGGAGTCGGAGCCGGTCGACCCGCGGTTGTGAGGGGCCGCGTGCTCAGCGGCCGTTGGCGCTGAAGTGCTCGTAATCCTTCAGGCTGTGCCAGGAGCCGCCCCAGCCCCAGCCGACGGCCCGGAAGGCGCGGACCACCGGGCCGGAGGCGGTGATGATGCCGGGGGCGTGGCGGCCGCGGTCGAGGTACCAGGACGCGCGCTCGGGCAACACGAGCCTCCCCTTGACGTAGGGGTTCTGGAACGGGTCGACATCGACCGCGAGGCCGTAGGCATGCTGGCTGAAGCCGGTGCTCCGGCCGCGCACCGGCCGGCAGTTGAAGGCCGAGGTGTTGTTGCCGTCACCGGTGGGCGCGGCTGCCGCCTCGGCCCGGGTGGTGATGTGCATCTGCTCCAGCGGCCAGCGGGCGGCGTACAGGCGCTTGAACACCTTCACCATGGCGGCCGAGGCGCTGTGGTCGACCAGCAGCTCGCCGGTGTGGCGCCTGCCGTCGAAACCCCAGAAGGTCAGCCGCACCCAGTCCAGGTCCCGTGCCGCCACCGGGCAGGCGGCGACCCACGTGGAGCGAGCGATCACCTTCGCGGGCGCCCGCTCCACCACCGAGCGGAAGCCCTTCCCGGGCAGCATCGGCAGGGTGTCGGGCAGCGTCCAGCGGCGGTGCCGCAGCGCCTTCGGGGTCGGGCGTACGACGCCGAACCCGTCGGCGGTCGTCGGCAGCACCCGGCTGCCCAGCCACGCCGGCGGCACGGTGCCGCGTGCCGACGTCGCTGTCCGCTGCGACACCGTCGGCGCCATGGCCGTCGGGGCGCTCGCTCCCGACGTCTCGCCGGAGGAGGAGCCGCACCCGCTGAGCGCGAGGACCACGGCGAGCGGCACGAGGAAGCGCATGGGGCAACGGTAGGCGGACCGCCCCGCCCGACCCGCATCGGTCGCGGCCGACCTCGGCGGCCTCGCGTCCCGCGACTTATCCACAGACCGCCCGAGACCCCCTGCCGGCCCGCTCGCCCCGTGTCACACTGGTGTGGGACGGCGAAGCACACCGACGAGAGGAGTCAGACCATGACCAATGCTCAGGCCTGGACGCTCATCGGCGTCTTCGCGACGACGATGTTCGGCGTCTTCGGCATCGTGAGCACCAGCTTCACCAAGACGATGAGATCCGGCTTCGAGGCGGTCGGCTACCGCCTCGAGGCGCTCGACCACCGCCTCACCGGCCAGATCGAGGCGCTCGACCACCGCCTCACGGCCCGGATCGACACCGTGGAGGCGCGGCTCGGCGCCAAGATCGACCTGCTCGACCGCGACATCTCCGTGATCGCGCGCCGGGTCTTCCCCGACGAGCCGTCGTGAGGATCCCTCCCGGCGGGTCGTCGCCACGGCCCGCCGGGAGATCCGGCTACGGCAGCCGCACCGACAGGTTCAGCAGCCGGGTGTGCTGCAGAGCGCTGTTGTTGTCGTCGCTGACCAGCGTCAGGCCGTAGCGTCCGCCCCGCTCGCGACCGGTGATCGCCATCCCCTCGTAGTTGTCCAGCAGGGGATTCTGCTGGAACTCCAGGGCGCTGGCGCCCAGCGTGGGGCAGTCGACGAGGTCGGCGAGCTCGGTCTTGGGCAGCGCGAGCCGGCCCGGCGCCTCACCGAGGTTCGTCACGGCCGACACGTCGCGAGCCCGGCGCAGACCGTCGACGGCGAACAGCCGGACCACGTTGCCCGTCGTCGCCGACCACGTCGCCTCCTCGACCACCAGCGCGTTGTTCGAGTACGCCGCGATCTCCGGGATGCGCATGCCGGCACCGGTCCGGTACTCCACCTGCTTGGCCAGCGTCCAGTGCCCGTGCCGGCCGAGCCGGTAGACCAGCAGCCGGTGCGCTGTCGCGTCGCCGCTGGCCGAGACGTCGCCCGAGAGCGCTCCCTCCATGGACGCCACGATCGTGCGACCGTCGGGCGTGATCGTCAGGCCCTCGAGGGTGGCGTTGCTGGTCGCCTCGCCGGCGGTGGTGGTGCCGGTGACGGCGAAGCGCGCCGGCACCGGGAGCTCGGCCCGCTGCACGCCGTCGCGGCCGAAGACCCGGATCGAGGGCTCGGTCTCCGAGCTGACCAGGTAGTCGCCGTTCGGCAGCACGGCCAGACCCTCGTCGTCGGCAGCGTTCGGATCGGTCGCCGCCGGACCGCCGTCGTACGGCGTGCCGTCGGCCTTCTTCAGCACCAGCGGCGCATGCAGGACCCGCGGGTCGCTGAGATCGCGGAAGGACCAGAGGTACTCGGGGGTGGTCTGGCCGTTGTTGTCCAGGGCGGAGACCCACGCGCGCTGGCGTGCGTCCCAGGCCAGCGAGGACAGGCCGCTGACCTCCGCGCCGTCGACCTGCAGCTTGTCGAGCGCATCGCTGTAGCCGACCGCGGCGACGCGGGGCGAGCAGGCGTTCGGATCGGGCACGGGTGTCGAGCGGTGCCCGCGGGACGGATGCGCGGAGGCCCCGACGCCGTGGCTCCCGGCGGAGTGCGCGCCGACAGGATGGGCGAGAGCGGACTGGGGGAGCAGAGCGGCGGCGGATGCCACGATGGCGGCACCGGCAAGCCCGAGAGACTGGTGCATCTTCCTTCTTCCTCCTCGGTGGGCTCGGCTGAGCCCGTGCTCCCATGGTGACCGCACCGGGTGAACCCGGGGTGGCCTCGCGGCGTCCGCCGCGCACCCCCGCCCGTAGACTCGGGCCACGTGACGCTCTCTCCCCTCGCCGATCACCTCCTCGCCACGCCCCACCTCGCCGAGGTGCTCGAGGAGGCCCGCGGTGGGCGCGTGCTCGCGCTCGACGTCACCGGACCGGAGGCGCTGCGGCCCTTCCTCACCACCGGCCTGGTCCGGACCGGGCGGACGGTGCTGGCGGTGACGGCCTCGAGCCGCGAGGCGGAGGACCTGGTCGCCGATCTCGGCTGCCTGCTGTCCCCGGAGGCGGTGGCCTACTTCCCGAGCTGGGAGACGCTGCCGCACGAGCGCCTCAGTCCGCGCAGTGACACCGTCGGTCGCCGCCTCGCCGTCCTGCGCCGCCTGGTCCACCCGGAGAGCGCGACCGGCTCGGCCGCCGTCCCGCTGCAGGTGGTGGTGGCGCCCGTGCGCTCGGTGCTCCAACCGCAGGTCAAGGGACTCGGCGACCTGATGCCGGTCGAGGTCGCGACCGGTGAGAGCGCGCGCCTCGACGACGTCGTCAAGCGACTGGTCGACGCGGCATACAGCCGGGTGGACCTGGTGGAGAAGCGTGGCGAGTTCGCCGTCCGCGGCGGCATCGTCGACGTGTTCCCGCCGACCGAGGAGCATCCGCTGCGCGTGGAGTTCTGGGGCGACGAGGTGGAGGAGATCCGCAGCTTCGCCGTTGCCGACCAGCGCACCGTGGAGAAGAAGGAGCGGCTCTGGGCGCCGCCGTGTCGTGAGCTGCTCCTCACCGACGAGGTCAGGGCTCGCGCCAAGGCTCTCGGCGAGGCGCACCCGACCCTGATCGAGCTGACGGACAAGATCAGCCAGGGCATCGCGGTGGAGGGGATGGAGTCGCTGGCTCCGGTCCTGGTCGACGACATGGAGCTGCTGGTCGACCTGCTGCCCGCCGACGCCACCATCCTGGTCTGCGACCCCGAGCGCGTGCGGCGCCGGGCGCACGACCTGGTCGCCACGGCCGAGGAGTTCCTCGGAGCGAGCTGGGCGGCCGCCGCGAGTGGCGGTGTGGCCCCCATCGACCTGTCGCAGGCCTCCTACCAGGATCTGGGCGACGTACGCGCCCACGCGATCGCGCGCGGGCTGCCGTGGTGGTCGGTCAGCCCCTTCGGCATGGCCGACGCCGATCTCGCCGAGGGGCAGCCGGGTGCCTCGAGCGCCTCGGCGTACGACGTCGGCGTCCCGACGCGGGCGGTGCCGCTGAAGCCTGCCGAGTCCTACCGGGGCGACGTCGAGGCAGCGATCAAGGATCTGGCCCGCTGGCGCGAGGAGGGCTACCGGGTGGTGGTCGCCCAGGCCGGTCACGGCCCCGCCCAGCGCACGGTGGAGACCCTCGCCGAGCACGACGTCCCCGCCCGGCTCGTCTCCTCGGGCTCGACGGACGCCGAGCACGGCGAGGGGTGGAAGCCACGGCTCAACGTCGTCACGGTGGTGCAGGCCGCCTTGCAGCACGGCTTCATCGACGAGGAGCTGCGGCTGGCCGTGCTCACCGGCGAGGACATCTCCGGGCAGAAGTCCTCGACCCGCGACATGCAGCGGATGCCGACGCGGCGCAAGAAGCAGATCGACCCGCTCGAGCTCAAGCCGGGCGACTACGTGGTCCACGAGCAGCACGGCGTCGGCCGGTTCGTGGAGATGAAGCAGCGCGAGGTCGGCGGCGCCACCCGCGAGTACCTCGTGCTGGAGTACGGCGCCAGCAAGCGCGGCGCCCCGCCGGACCGGCTCTACGTGCCGGCCGACGCGCTCGACCAGGTCACCCGCTACGTCGGCGGCGAGGCGCCCAGCCTCGACCGTCTCGGCGGTGCCGACTGGCAGAAGCGCAAGGCCCGTGCCAAGAAGGCGGTCAAGGAGATCGCGGCGGAGCTGATCCGGCTCTACGCCGCCCGTCAGGCCACCCAGGGCTACGCCTTCGGCCCGGACACCCCGTGGCAGCGCGAGCTCGAGGACGCGTTCCCGTTCCAGGAGACCCACGACCAGCTGACCACCGTGGAGGAGGTCAAGGCCGACATGATGAAGCCGGTGCCGATGGACCGGCTGGTCTGCGGCGATGTCGGCTACGGCAAGACTGAGATCGCCGTGCGCGCGGCCTTCAAGGCGGTCCAGGACGGCAAGCAGGTAGCGGTCCTCGTCCCCACGACGCTGTTGGTCAACCAGCACCTGTCGACGTTCGAGGAGCGGATGTCCGGCTTCCCGCTGAACCTCAGGGGCCTCAGCCGGTTCCAGACCGACAAGGAGGCCCGGGAGGTGATCGCCGGCCTCGCGGACGGCAGCATCGACATCGTGGTCGGCACCCACCGGCTGTTCAACAAGGACATCCGGTTCAAGGACCTCGGCCTCATCATCGTCGACGAGGAGCAGCGCTTCGGCGTCGAGCACAAGGAGGCGATGAAGCGGCTGCGGACCTCCGTCGACTTCCTGGCGATGTCGGCGACCCCCATCCCGCGCACCCTGGAGATGTCGATCACCGGCATCCGGGAGATGTCGACGATCACCACTCCGCCGGAGGAGCGGCACCCGGTGCTGACCTACGTGGGTGCCTACGAGGACCGGCAGGTCGTCGCGGCCGTACGTCGCGAGCTGCTGCGCGACGGCCAGGTCTTCTACATCCACAACCGGGTCCAGTCGATCGACAAGGCCGCCCAGCGGATCCGCGAGCTCGTGCCCGAGGCCCGGGTCGCGGTGGCGCACGGTCAGATGAACGAGAAGCAGCTCGAGCAGGTCATGCTCGACTTCTGGGAGAAGCGCTTCGACGTCCTCGTGTGCACGACGCTGGTCGAGTCGGGCCTGGACGTCTCCAACGCCAACACGATGATCGTCGAGCGCGCCGACACCCTCGGCCTGAGCCAGTTGCACCAGCTGCGCGGCCGTGTCGGCCGCTCGCGTGAGCGTGCCTACGCCTACTTCCTCTATCCGGCCGAGAAGCCGATGACCGAGACCGCACACGAGCGGCTCGCGACGCTCGCGCAGCACTCCGACCTCGGCGGCGGCATGGCGATCGCGATGAAGGACCTGGAGATCCGCGGCGCCGGCAACCTGCTCGGCGGCGAGCAGTCGGGTCACATCGCCGACGTCGGCTTCGACCTCTACGTCCGCCTGGTCGGCGAGGCCGTCAGCGACTTCAAGGGGGAGGCCGACCAGCAGTTCGAGGAGGTCCGCATCGAGCTGCCGGTCGACGCGCACCTGGCGCACGACTACATCCCCTCCGAGCGGCTGCGACTGGAGATGTACAAGCGCCTTGCCGAGGTGCGCTGCGACGAGGACGTGGACGCCGTGGAGGCCGAGCTCAAGGACCGGTACGGCGAGCCACCCGTCGAGGTGATCTCGCTGCTCCTGGTGGCTCGCTTCCGGGCGCGGGCGCGCCAGGCCGGCATCACCGAGGTCACCATCGCCGGCAAGAACGTCCGCTTCGCCCCCGTGTCGCTGCCCGAGTCGCGGGTGGTCCGGCTCAACCGGATGTACCCGAAGTCGCTGGTCAAGGCCCAGGTCGACACGATCCTGGTGCCGCGGCCGATCTCGACCGGGTTCCCGGCCAAGCCCCTGGACGGCATCGCGCTGCTGGAGTGGGCGCGCGGCGTGATCGACGCGGTGATCGACCCCCAGGAGGCCTGAGGACCACCCTAATCGGGTGAGTCACCTCCCTCGGGAGCGGACGAGTCTGGCAGCGGTCCCACCACCGCCGGGACCGCTCGCCCGGTCCTGAGGGGGACGTGATGAGCAGTGCCGCGATCGGCGAGGTCGCCGTGCCCGCCCCCGCGCAGCCCGACGCGCGGATGGGGGTGGGCACGCTCACCGCGATGGTGGTCGGCGGCATGGTCGGCGCCGGGGTCTTCTCGCTGCCGGCGCGGTTCGGGGTGGCGACCGGCATCCTCGGCTCGCTCATCGCCTGGGCGGTGGCCGGGACCGGCATGCTGATGCTGGCCTTCGTCTTCCAGAACCTCGCGATCCGCAAGCCCGAGCTCGACTCGGGCGTCTACATCTACGCCAAGGCCGGGTTCGGCGACTACGTCGGCTTCAACTCGGCGATCGGCTTCTGGGCGAGCACGGTGGCGGGCAACACCTTCTACTGGGTGTTCCTCTGCGCGACCCTCGGCACGTTCACCGACAGCTTCGGCGACGGCGACACGTTCCTGGCGGTCGCCGTCTCCTCGGTCGGGGTGTGGCTCTTCCACGTCCTGGTCGCACGCGGGGTCAGGGACGCCGCGGTGATCAACCAGATCGTCACCGTCTGCAAGATCCTGCCGATCGTCCTGTTCATCGTGGTGCTGCTGTTCTCCGTGGACACCGGCGTCTTCTCGCAGAACTGGTTGGCCTCCGACTACGGCCTGGGCAGCCTCAACGACCAGGTCCGCAACACCATGATCATCACGACCTTCGTCTTCATCGGGGTCGAGGGCGCCAGCGTCTACTCCCGCTATGCCCGGCGGCGCGAGGACGTCGGACGGGCGACAGTGCTCGGGTTCTTGAGCGTGCTGTGCCTGTTCGCGCTGGTCACGCTCGCGTCGTACGCCGTCGCCAGTCAGCCCGAGATCGCCGCCACCCGGCAGCCCTCCATGGTCGGCATCTTCTCCGGCGAGGTCGGCCACTGGGGCGAGATCTTCATCAGCGTCGCCGCCATCGTCTCGGTGCTGGGCGCCTACCTCGCCTGGACGCTGATGGCCGCCGAGGTGGTGTACAACCCGGCCCGCGCCGAGGACATGCCGCGCTTCCTGGGCCAGGAGAACGAGCAGGGTGTGCCGATCACGGCCCTGGTGGTCACCTCGCTCGGCATCCAGGCCCTGCTCGGGCTGACCCTGTTCGTCACCGACGCGCTCGACTTCATGCTCGACTTCTCCACCGTGCTGGCGCTGGTGCCCTACCTGCTCTCGGCCGCCTACGCGCTCAAGCTGGCACTGACCGGTGAGGCCTACCAGGGCGTCCCGCCAGGGGTACGCCGCCGCGAGACCATCGTGGCCGGCGCCGCCACCGCCTACACGCTGTTCCTCTTCGACGCCGCCGGGCTGCGGTTCATCCTCTTCGCCACCATCATCCTGGCGCCGGCGACGCTGCTCTACGTCAAGGCACGCAGCGAGACGGCGCGCCGGATCTTCAGCCCCGTCGAGATCTGCCTGTGCGCGCTCATCGTCCTGGGGGCGGCCGTCGGCGTGCTCGGGCTCGCCACCGGCCGCTTCGAGGTCTGACCTCCCCTCCCACCGAAAGGCACCGACATGACCGCTTCGCCACCGGCATCCCTCG
The DNA here is from genome assembly GCF_029873215.1 of Nocardioides sp. BP30. Classification (NCBI taxonomy): domain Bacteria; kingdom Bacillati; phylum Actinomycetota; class Actinomycetes; order Propionibacteriales; family Nocardioidaceae; genus Nocardioides; species Nocardioides lacus. Next base: position 1,249,642 of record NZ_CP123620.1, read on the forward strand.
CCGCGTCGTACGGCGTCCACTCCGAGGTGGGCCGGCTGCGCAAGGTGCTGGTGTGCGCCCCCGGGCTGGCCCATCGCCGGCTCACCCCCAGCAACAGCGACGAGCTGCTGTTCGACGACGTGCTCTGGGTGGAGAACGCCCAGCGCGACCACGCCGACTTCGTCAACAAGATGGTCCAGCGCGGCATCGAGGTGGTCGAGCTGCACGCGCTGCTCGCCGAGACCCTCGATGTACCGGGGGCTCGGGACTGGCTGCTCGACCGCAAGATCGAGCCCAACCACGTCGGGCTCGGCCTGGTGGAGGGCACCCGCGCCTTCCTGGAGTCGCTGGAGAGCCGTCGACTCGCCGAGCTGCTGATCGGTGGAATGGCCGTGGGCGACCTGCCGGAGGACTTCCGGTCCGACTACGTGGCGCTGGTGCGCGAGGCGACCGGCGCGCGGGAGTACCTCATGCCGCCGCTGCCGAACACGCTCTACACCCGTGACACCACCTGTTGGCTCTACGGCGGCCTGACGCTGAACCCGCTCTACTGGCCGGCCCGCAAGGACGAGACCCTCATCTATCAGGCCATCTACTCCTTCCATCCCGACTACGTCGGGTCGCGGGTGTGGTGGGGCGACCCGGAGAGGGACTGGGGGATGGCCAGCTTCGAGGGCGGCGACATCATGCCGGTGGGTGAGGGTGTGGTGCTGATGGGGATGAGCGAGCGCACGTCGCGACAGGCCATCACCCAGGTCGCCGCCGCGCTGTTCGAGAACGGCGCGGCCGAGCGGGTGATCGTCGCCGGGATGCCGAGGCTCCGTGCGGCCATGCACCTGGACACCGTGATGACCTTCGCCGACCGCGACGTCGTGACGATCTATCCGCAGATCGTGGACCACATCCACGCCTTCACCCTGGTGCCGGACGACCGGGCCCCAGGCGTGGGCGTGATCGACCACGAGGGAGCCCGGTTCATCGACATCGTGGCCGCCTCGCTCGGCCTGGACTCGCTGCGCACCATCGAGATCGGCGGCGACGTCTACACCTCCGAGCGGCAGCAGTGGGACAGCGGCAACAACGCCGTGGCGCTGGAGCCGGGCGTGGTGATCACCTACGACCGCAACACGACCGCCAACACGCTGCTGCGCAAGGCCGGCATCGAGGTGATCACGATCGTCGGCGCCGAGCTCGGGCGTGGGCGCGGCGGCGGACACTGCATGACCTGCCCGATCATCCGCGACCCGCTCGAGTGAGGAGGGTCGGCCGGCCCTGACTGGCCGGGCCTGGCAGGATCGACCCATGACGATGGAGGCGTTCGGCGAGGAGTCGTTCGGCGAGGAGCCCGGGTGGGAGCCGCCGCTGGAGCGTCAGCAGGGCTGGCTCACCGAGGAGGAGCTGGCAGAGTCACGGGGCCGGCTCCCCATCCTGTACGTCGAGGCGCTGCCGGTGCGGGTCGACCACGCCGGCAGGCTGACCGAGGTGGGGCTGCTGCTGCGCGGCTCACCGACCGGTGCCATCACCCGGTCGCTGGTCTCGGGGCGGGTGCTGCACGGCGAGCGGGTGCGCGACGCGCTGCTGCGGCACCTGGAGAAGGACCTGGGACCGACGGCGTTCCCGGTGCTCCCGACGGCCATCGTGCCGGCGGCCGTGGCGGAGTACTTCCCCTGGCCCGGCGAGCGGTTGAGCGACCCGCGGCAGCACGCCGTCGCGCTGGCCTACGTCGTACCGGTGACGGGCGAGTGCCAGCCGCGGCAGGACGCGTTGGAGATCAGCTGGCTGACGGCCGAGGAGGCGGCACGCGAGGGGATCGCGGGCGACCTCGAGGGTGGGCGGGGCGCGCTGCTGCGGCAGTTGCTGCATCACGCCGGGGCGCTGTGATGCGTCTTCGTCCGACCATCGCAGCCTGCGGCCCGGTCGGCGGTGCGGCGTGAGCGCCGCGGCGGCCGCGGGTGCGGGCGGCGAGGGTCTGGTGGACTTCCTCGGCACGATGCGGCTGATGCGGGAGCGGTGCGCGTGGAAGGCGCAGCAGACCCACGACTCGCTGGCGCCGTACCTGCGCGAGGAGGCCGACGAGGTGCTGGAGGCGATCGCCGAGGGTGATCCCGAGCACCTGTGCGAGGAGCTGGGCGACCTGCTGCTGCAGATCTACTTCCATGCAGCGATCGCGGAGGAGAACGGCGAGTTCAGCATGGACGAGGTGATCGCCGGGCTGCACGCCAAGATGGTGCGCCGCAACCCGCACGTGTTCGACCCGGTGGTGGCGGCCGGTGGGCCGTACACGATCGAGCAGATCGAGGAGCAGTGGCAGGCCGCGAAGGCCGCCGAGAAGCACCTTCGGGATTGACCCCTGAGGGTCAATCCCGAAGGTTGATGGGCAATGCTTCGCCCGACAACGTGCGGTTGTGACCCCTGGGGGTCACAACCAGCACCGCAGGTCAGGCCCAGACGACGGCGGTCTCGGTCGCGACGCGGGGGAGCCGGTCGAACCAGGGGTTCTCGCCCGGGTGGCCGATGTTGACGACCATGACCGTCGTCCAGTTGCCCTCGGGGAAGAACTCCTCGTCGATGCCGTCCTTGTCGTAGCCGGCGATCGGGCCGGCAGCCAGGCCGACGGCCCGGGTGGCGAGGATGAAGGCACCCTCCTGCAGCGCGGCCGAGTGGTAGCCGGCGCCGTGGCGGGCCGCCTCGTCCGCGGCGAAGTAGTCCTTCATCTCCGGGCGGATCGGGAAGACGTTCGGGATCTCCTCGTGCCAGTGCTTGTCGTAGGCGAGGATCGCGGTGACCGGGGCGGCCGCGGTCTTGGCGGCGTTGCCCTCGGCGATGTGGGGGAGCAGGCGCTCCTTGCCCTCGGGCGTGCGCACGAAGACCACGCGCAGCGGCTGGGTGTTCGCCATGGTCGGCGTGAACCGGGTGAGCTCCCAGATCTCACGCAGCTCGTCGTCCGACACCGGGGTGTCGGCGAAGGAGTTGGAGGTGCGGGCGCCGGTGAAGACGATCTGGCGGCCCTTCTCGTCGAGCTTGTCGAGGGTGATCGTGTCGGTCATATTGCTCTGAACTCCTGGGTTGCTAGGACTATTCCCGTTGCTACGAAAAAAAGAGTAACACCGGTTTCGCGGGACCACGGGGTAGAGTGGGTCACATGACGGAGCACGAGCCACGCGCCTGCAACGCCGCGCTCACCCGTGCGTTCGGCTTCCTGGGCAAGCGCTGGAACGGCGTGCTGCTGGCCAGCCTCGGCGGCGGCCCCCTCGGCTTCGCCGAGCTCAAGCGCGCCGTGGCGGGGATCTCGGACTCGATGCTCTCCGAGCGGTTGACCGAGCTCGGTCATGCCGGTCTGCTGGAGCGGGAGGTGGATCCGGGCCCGCCCGTCGCTGTCTCCTACCGGCTCACCGACGCCGGTACGGCGCTGCTGCCCGCGCTGCAGGCGCTGACCCAGTGGGCCGAGCACAACCTGCCGGCAGCCTGCTCAAGCGTGACCGAGCCCGTGCCGTCCGCGTAACGAGCGACCATGAGCGCGGCCCGCACGCTGGGTCGCCTAGGCTGCTGCCGCACGTTCGGTCCTCTACCCAGGAGCACACAGTGGCAGCCATCGAAGCAGTCGGAGCACGCGAGATCCTCGATTCCCGTGGGAACCCCACGGTCGAGGTCGAGGTTCTCCTCGAGGACGGCACCTTCGCCCGCGCAGCGGTCCCCTCCGGCGCCTCCACCGGCGCCTTCGAGGCCGTCGAGCTGCGTGACGGCGACAGCCGTTACGGGGGCAAGGGCGTCGAGAAGGCGGTGACGGCTGTCGTCGAGACCCTCTCGGAGGCCATCGTCGGGATGGACGTCACCGACCAGCGCGAGATCGACCAGGCCCTGCTCGCCGCCGACGGCACGCCCAACAAGGCCAACCTCGGGGCCAACGCGATCCTCGGGGTGAGCCTGGCGGTGGCCCGGGCCGCGGCCGACAGCGCCGGCCTCCCGCTCTACAAGTACGTGGGCGGCAACAACGCCCATGTGCTGCCCGTCCCGATGATGAACATCCTCAACGGCGGCGCCCACGCCGACTCCAACGTGGACGTCCAGGAGTTCATGATCGCACCGATCGGTGCGCCCACCTTCCGCGAGGCGCTGCGGTACGGCGCCGAGGTCTACCACGCCCTCAAGGCGGTGCTGAAGGAGAAGGGTCTCTCGACCGGTCTGGGTGACGAGGGTGGCTTCGCTCCCAACCTCGAGTCCAACCGGGCCGCGCTCGACCTCATCGCGGAGGCGGTGGCCAAGGCCGGCTACGAGCTCGGCACCGACATCGCGCTGGCGATGGACGTGGCGGCCTCGGAGTTCTACTCCGACGGCGCCTACGTCTTCGAGGGCGCCAAGAAGAGCAGCGCCCAGATGTCGGCCTACTACGCCGAGCTCTGCGCGGCGTACCCGATCGTCTCCATCGAGGACCCCCTCGACGAGGAGGACTGGGAGGGCTGGAAGACCATCACCGACGACCTCGGCGGCAAGGTCCAGCTGGTCGGCGACGACCTCTTCGTGACGAACGTCGAGCGCCTTCAGCGCGGGATCGCCGGCGGCCAGGCCAACGCGATGCTGGTGAAGGTGAACCAGATCGGCTCCCTCACCGAGACCCTCGACGCCGTCGAGCTGGCGCACCGCAGCGGCTTCGCCAACATGATGTCCCACCGCTCCGGCGAGACCGAGGACACCACCATCGCCGACCTGGCGGTGGCGACCAACTGCGGCCAGATCAAGACCGGCGCGCCGGCTCGTTCGGACCGCGTCGCGAAGTACAACCAGCTGCTGCGCATCGAGGACGAGCTGGGTGACGCGGCTCGCTACGCCGGTGCCGCCGCCTTCCCGCGTTTCGCGCGCTGATCCGCCGCTCGCCCCGGGCACAATGACGGGGTGCCAGCAGATCGTCGTCCCTCCCGCGGGGCGGGCCCCCGGGGTCGTACCGGCCCCGGCCGTGGCTCCGCCCCGCGGCCGGGCCGCCCGCTCGGTCCCGGCGGAGCCGGCAGCGACACGGGCAGCCAGCCCCGCGTGCAACCGGCGGCCTCCGCACGGTCGGCTCCCGGACGCCGCCGACCGCGCGTGACGGGTCGGATGGCCGTCTTCGTGTTGGTCCTGGCGGTCCTCGTCGTCTCCTACGCGTCCTCGCTCAAGGCCTACCTGCAGCAACGCAACGACATCGACTCGCTCAAGTCGCAGATCGTCGAGCGGGAGAAGGCCATCGGCGACCTGCAGGACCAGAAGGACCGCTGGAACGACCCGGCGTACCTCGAGCAGCAGGCCCGGGAGCAGGCCGGCTACGTGATGCCCGGCGAGACGGCGTACGTCGCGCTCGACGCGAACGGCAAGCCGATCAAGCCCACCGCCACGCTCACCTCTCCGGGCAGCGTCGGCAAGAGCGACAAGCCCACCGCCTGGTGGAGCGACGTGTGGAGCAGCGACCAGCTGGCCGGCAACCCGCCCAAGAACACCGGCACGCCGCCGGCGACGAAGATCGGAAGCAACTAGTGGCCATCGACCCCGCCGACGAGGCGGCCATCGCCGCACAGCTCGGCCGGGTCCCGCGCGGCATCCACGAGATCGGCCACCGCTGCCCCTGCTCGCTGCCGGACGTCGTCACCACCGAGCCGCGGCTGCCCGACGGCACACCGTTCCCGACCACGTACTACCTCACCTGCCCGCGCGCCGCCTCGCGCATCGGCCGGCTCGAGGGCGGCGGCGTGATGAAGGAGATGGAGGGGCGGCTGGCCACCGATCCCGAGCTCAAGGCCGCCTACCAGCGCGCCCACGAGGCCTACCTCACCGCGCGGACGGCGATCGGTGACGCTGCCGGGCTCGACGTACCGGAGATCGCCGGCATCTCCGCCGGCGGCATGCCCGAGCGGGTCAAGTGCCTGCACGTCCTCGCGGGTCAGGCGCTCGCCCAGGGGCCGGGGGCGAACCCGCTCGGCGACGAGGTCCTGGAGCGGATCGGGGCGTGGTGGGACGGCGGCGCCTGCGTTGACGTCGCGGGGGTCGGATCTGGGAACCTGGAGGGATGAGCGGAGCACCGGTCGCTGCGATCGACTGCGGCACGAACACCATCAAGCTCCTGATCGCCCGCGTCGGCGCCCACGGCATGGAGGACCTGGTCCGTGAGGCGCGGATGGTCCGTCTGGGCCAGGGCGTGGACGCCACCGGCGAGCTGCACCCCGAGGCTCTGGAGCGCACGTTCGCGGCGATCGACGAGTACGCCGCGCTGATCCGTGAGCATGGGGTCACCCCCGACCATGGTGGGCGCGTCCGGTTCGTGGCCACCTCGGCGACCCGCGATGCGAGCAACGCTCAGGTGTTCGTGGACGGGGTGCGCGAGCGGCTCGGCGTCGCGCCGGAAGTGGTTCCCGGCACCGAGGAGGCAGCGCTGGCCTTCGAAGGATGCCTCCGCAACCTGCGCGGACGGCCCCGGCAGCCGGTCGTCGTGGTCGACATCGGAGGCGGCTCCACCGAGCTGATCGAGGGTGCCTCGCTGGAGTCCGGCCCGGATGCGGCGTACTCGATGCAGATCGGGTCCGTGCGACTGCACGAGCGGCACCTGCGCTCGGACCCGCCCACCCAGGGCGAGGTGGCGGCGTGCGTGCACGACATCGACGCGGCGCTCGACGAGAGTCCGGTGACCCTCTCCCTCGCCGAGACGGTGGTCGGCGTGGCCGGCACCGTGACCCAGCTGGCGGCCGGCATCCTCGACCTGGAGGCCTACGACCGTGCGGCCACCGACCAGCTGGTCGTTCCGGTGGAGCAGCTCGACGACCTGGTCCGGCGGCTGGTCGCGATGAGCGTGGACGAGCGTCGCGCGCTGCGCTGGATGCATCCCGGTCGGGCGGACGTGATCGCCGCGGGTGGATTGATCCTCAGCCGGGTACTGCGTCGAACCGGTGTCGCACATCTCATCGTCTCGGAATCGGACATCCTCGACGGGATCGCCTGGTCCATAACAGACTTGAGGGCGACAGCGGATCGATCAGACTCGTGGAGGTTCCAGGCGTGAAGAAGCTCATCCTGCTGGCGGCACTCGCCGCCGGCGTGGCCTACGTGGTCAAGTTCAAGTCCGGCCAGGTGAAGTCGGCCGCCACCAAGGTCACCCATGACCCGCGGGTCCAGTCGGCGCTGGCCACGGCCTCGGAGAAGGCCGGCCCGGTCGCGTCGACGGTCTCCTCGACGGTCTCTTCGGCGGCCGCATCGGCGGCATCGGCGGTCACCGACCAGCTGCACGCATCGGACGAGCTCGAGACGCCCGAGGTGCCGGAGGAGGCCGTCGAGGTCGCCGAGACCGACCCGGTGTCGGCCCCGGAGTTCAGGCCCAGCGAGCCGCCGAAGGTGGAGACGGCCGACATCGAGCCGGCCGAGAAGCCCGACCCGCTCACCGACCCGCTCGAGACCCTGACGGGGACCGAGGACGCGGGCGGCCCGTCCGACGTCGACGGCGCGGAGGGCGCGGGCGGCTCGGCGCCGAAGAAGGCCGCGCCCAAGAAGCAGCCGGAGTGACCCCTCGTGGGGGCGCGGCCTTCGCCGCGCCCCCACGACCCGCGGACCCGACTCGGCGCTCAGCGCAACGCCGATCGGTGGCCGCGAGCCCCTGTATCCCAATCGGCAGAGGAAGCCGCCTTAAAAGCGGTTCAGTGTGGGTTCGACCCCCACCGGGGGCACCCATCGCCGAGGTGCAGTCGGATCGCCGGTCGACCGCGCGGAGACCCGCTCCTGACGCGCGGCCTCACCGGACAGGCGGGCTCAGCCAGGCCGCCTGAGGCAGGAGGAGCCCCCTGGCCCAGGGAGAGGAGCCGCGCATCCCGTGCCTGGCCGATCGGCTCCTCCAGCCCGGCCGCCCGTAGGGCCGTCGCCGGGCTCAGTCCCACATGAGTCCGCCGTCGACGAGCAGGGTGTGTCCGGTGATGAAGTCGGCCTCGCTGGACAGCAGGTAGGCGACAGCGGCGGCGATCTCGTCGGGGCGCCCCATCCGTCCGACCGGGATGAGGTCGGCCCACTCGGCCTGCTGCTCGGCGCCGAAGGCGGCGAGCCCCTCGGTGAGGATGGTGCCGGGACCGACGGCGTTGATCTGGATGTTGCGGCGGGCGTACTGCAGGGCGGCGTTCTTCGTCAGCCCGACCACGCCGTGCTTGGCCGAGGTGTAGGCCGCCATGCCCGGTGCGTTCTTGGTGCCGGCGTTGGAGGCCATGTTGACGATCTTGCCGTGGCCGGCTTGCACCATGTGTGCCAGCTCGCTGCGCATGCACAGGAACGTCCCGCGCAGGTCGACGCTGATCACCGCGTCCCACTCCTCGACGGACATCTCGTGCAGGTCGCCCGGGTGGTGACCGATGCCGGCGTTGTTGACGGCCAGATCGAGTCCGCCGAGGTAGTCGACGGACGCCCCGATCAGCTGCTCGACGCTGTCGACGTCGGAGACGTCGGCCTGCACGAACCTCGCCTGGCCGCCTGCCGCGGCGATCTGCTCGACGGTGCTGGCACCGCCTTCGGCTCCGATGTCGGAGACCACCACGCGTGCGCCGTCGGCCGCGAGCCGCAGGGCGATCGCACGCCCCAGCCCCGAGCCCGCACCGGTTACGACCACACCTGCGCCATGGAAGGACATTGCTCTTCTCCTCTGTTCCTGCATTCTGGAAGTGGGCCCTGTCGGGATGAGCAGAGCCACGTGACCGGCTTGGTCGTCGCTCAGTCGCGCACCGCGACCAGGCGCCCGCGGGCTTCACCCGCGCGGAGCTGGTCGAGACCGGCTCCGATCTCGCCGAACCCGATCGTGGTGGTCAGCGGGTCGAGCTCGCCGCTGTCGAGCAGCCCGTAGACAGCTTCGACGTCCTCCTTGGTGGAGCCGAAGCTGCCCTGCAGGCTGACGTCGCGGAGGATGACGTCCATCACCGAGATCGTCGCCTCGGGCCTGCCTGCGCCGACCTGGACGGCGCGGCCGCCCGGTCGCAGGGACGCAAGGGCGAGTCGGGTGGTGTCGAAGCCGGCGAAGTCGATGGCCACATCGAGGCCGAGTGCGCCGAACTCGCCGGTGTCGTTATGGAAGCCGGCGGAGCCGATCTCCGCGGCCAGCCCGGCGAGCTCCGGCCGCACGTCGGTGATGTGCACCTGTGCGCCGGCGAGAACCGCCACCCGAGCAGCGATCTGGCCGAGGCCACCCAGGCCGATGATCCCGACCCTGTCCCCGGGCTGCACCGCGGCCACCACCCGAACGGCGTGGTACGCCGTGGCGCCGGCGTCGGTCGCCGAGGCGGCCTGAGCGAAGGAGACATGCTCGGGGACCCGCACCAGCTCCTCGACGGTGCCGAGCGTCTTCTCGGCGTATCCGCCGTCTCGCCCGACTCCCGGACCGTCGTGCGTCACCGGAGCGAGCCCGACGGCGTCGCCCACGGCCCAACCGGTCACACCCTCACCGAGCGCCGAGATCACGCCGGCCACCTCGTGGCCCAAGACGATGGGGGTGTGGAGGGGCATCCCGGGAACGTCGCCGTCGATGAACGAGATGTCGGTATGGCACAACCCGGCGCCCCTGACGTCGAGCACGACCTGTCCGGGACCGGGCTGCGGGTCGGGCAGGTCGACAAGCTCCGGTAGTGATCCGGTCCGGGTGAAGTTCCAGGCTCTCATGATGGGCGTCCTTCTCTACGGTCTGCTCGACGGTGGCTGAGTCGGGTGGCGGTCACACCGGGCTGACGTACTGTCCGCCGTCGACCATGAACACCTGACCGGTGACGTAGTGCGACTCGTCACCGAGCAGGAACGCGACCGCGGGGGCGATGTCGGTGGCGGCATCGCCGATGTAGCCGAGCGCCGTCTGCTTCTTCAGCGCTTCGAAGGCGTCCGGCTGGTTGGCGGCCCACATCTCCAAGGCCGCGGTCATCGCGTAGGGCCCGTAGGCGTTGACGCGGATGTTGTCGGGCCCCCACTCACGCGCTGCGATGCGGGTGAGCGCCATCACCGCACCCTTGCTGGCGACGTACGCCGCTCGCGGGAAGATCCCCTGCAGTGCGGTGGCCGAGGTGACGTTGACGATGCTGCCGCCGCCCTGGCGCACCATGTGCGGATAGACCGCCTGCATGAACCGGACCGTGCCGAAGGCGCCCGACTCCATCGAGTGGCGCAGACTCTCCTCGTCCTGCTCGATGAACGGCACTCCGGGGCTGGTCCACTGGGCGTTGTTGACGACGCCGTCGATGCGGCCGTAGCGCTCGATCGTCGCCGCGACGACCGCGTCCACGTCCTCCCGCTTGGTCACGTCGCAGACCAGTCCGAGCACGTCGAGCCCACGCGCGGTGAGGTCGGACTGGGCAGCCCGGGCCGTCTCGGGGTTGAACTCCGCGATCACGGTGGAGGCACCGTGCTCGGCGAGATAGGTCGCAACGCCGAGGCCGATGCCTTGACCGGCTCCTGTCACGATGATCACTTTGTCCTGCAGGTCGGTCATGGGGCTCTCCTTGCCTCGAGGTGGGTGTCATGGGGCGCCGTGGTGGCACCGGGGGCCTGAAGCCGGCGGGTCCACTCGGGGAAGACCTCGGCACAGTGAGCGGCCAACTCCTCCGCGGAGCAGGACAGGTCGTCGCGCAGCCACGCCGTGACCAGCGCCGCGAGCGCTGCCCCGACGCCGATCGAGGCAGCGGTGACGGCCGGCTCGCCGGCGATCTCGAGAGCGCCGTATCGCAGGAACGATTCCTCGAACCTGGAGCGCAGCACGCTTGCCACGTGGTTCTGCGCGGGCGCGGCGGCGGCGCCGCGGGCGAGGACGGCGGCGTAGAACGCCCGATGCTGGGACACGTGGCCCACCAGGGCCAGCAGGTCGCGCCGCCCTTGGGCGCCGCGGTCGGCGCCTGGGGTGGCGCGCTCACGCCAGCCCAGATCGGCGATCTCGGCGAGTGACTCGTCGAGCATGCTGCAGGCGACGTCCTCCAGGGAGTCGAAGTGTGCGTAGAACGAGGATCGATTCACTCCGGCCGCTCGCGCCACCGCGCTGACCGTGATCGGCTCTGCGCCGCTGCCGGCGAGCGCAACGACCGCGTCCCGGATCTGCCGGCGGGTGCGCTCGGCCCGGGGATCGACTCTGGCATCGGTGGCCATGAGTCCGACGGTACGTCGGTTTCCGGATTTTTCCAACACGTGTTGGAGAAACCTGGATGAAGGTCACATGATGCCGAGGTCGGCACGGACCCGGGATGCGACCTTGCCGAGCGGCTCGACGGCGGTGAGCAGGTCGCTGGGATGCGAACGCGCCCCGACCGGCGGGAAGCAAGGGTCTTCAAACCCGGGGCGCAGTTCCCGACCTCTCCATCAAGGTGCGCAGCACCCGCAGCCGGCGCGGACGGTGGACGCGGGTGCGGCAACAGCTTCATGCTGGACCGGTTCGGGCCGATGGGGCCGGACGTCACGGAGGGCGACCCGGCGTCCTCCGCCGGGGGATCGGATCACCTCGTGCGCCTGCCAGACCAGCGCCTCCTGCCACGAGCTCTCGTCGTAGTCCTCGCGACCCTGCTCCCGCTCATCGGCCTCGACGTCCGGGCGACGGCCGCCGGATACGACGGGCCGCTCTGGGGGATGAGCCTGCCGAGCGGCAGCTACCAGCAGGGTGCCGCCGTGAGCGCCGAGGTCTCCGTGACCGGTGGTACCGCCGCCGTGCTCTTCACCGCGGCGATCGACGCAGGCGATGCCGGCGGCGGCTGGCGAGAGCTGGCCCGCTGGACGGTCAGCCTCTCGCCGGGTGAGTCCGCGACGCACACCTTCGCGCTGCCGGACCAGGCGAGCGGGCGGTATCCGATGCGGCTGCGGATCGGGGACCGCACCGTTGTGTTCGCCTACGTCGTCACCCGCCACGCCGAGACGAACGACCCTGCCATCATCCGCACCGCACGCTCGGTCGCACTCGAGCCGGGACGCCTCCCGCGTCGGGCGCGGCTCGCGACCTCGAGGCGCGTGCGCGGCACCCTTCGAGCCGACGGTGTACCGATGGTGGGTCAGCGGGTGATGGTCCAGGTCGCCGCCACCGCGGCGAAGCGCGGCGGCTGGGCGACCGTGCCGGGTTCGGCGGTGCTGACCGACGCACACGGCCGGTTCGCCCTCGCCGTGCCGACGTACTACTACGGCCGTCACACCTACCGGATCGAGGCACCGGCGGTGCTGGGGCACTGGACCGACGCCGGCCAGGTGCTCGGCTGGGCGGAGGCCTCCTCGGTGACGGCGGTGGTCAGGGTGCCGCTGAACCGCCCCGCACACGGTGGTGCCGGCCACTACCGCTTCCTGGTCGGCGCCAAGCGGGCCGGCTCGCCGGCCCGCTGGAACGGGTGCGTGCCGATCCCGTACTCGATCACCGGTGCGCACGCGCCGGCCGGTGCGGCCAGGACCGTACGGCGGGCGCTCGTGCGGGTGAGTGCGGCGACCGGACTCCGCTTCGTCTACCGGGGCAGGACCTCCTACCGGCCCTACCGCACGCCACGCTCGGCGACGCGGCGCCCCACTGGCATCACGTTCGCCTGGGCGAGCCCGCGGCAGGCTCCGAAGCTGTCCGGCGACGTGCTCGGCTACGGCGACGACGCACCGGCGGTGAACGGCCGCTGGACCAGCGGCGTGGTCGTGCTCGACAGGACGTTCCGTTACGAGCCCGGCTTCCGCGCCGCTGCCGGCCGATCGGCGATCGGGCTGGTCCTCCTGCACGAGATGGGGCACGTGCTGGGGCTGGCTCATGTGCGCGACCGCAGCCAGGTGATGTACCCGGTCCTGGGACGCCCCACCTCCGGCGGCTACCAGGCGGGCGACCTCACCGGCCTGCACCGCCTCGGTCTGGAGGCCGGCTGCGTCTGAGGCGGGATCCGGGCCGCGGGAACGAGCCGCCTCGGCCGATCGTTGGACCAGATGACGCCACCTAGGATGGGGGCAGTCAGGCTGTCGTCAGGGTGACGACAGCCACCGGCCTCCAAGGAGGAGACCATGCCAAGCAACAACCCGGTGTTCCGGAACTCCGACGAGTTCAAGTCCGGCTACAACTCCTACGGGAACGCCTCCTACGCCGGGAACGGCGCCGGCTACTCCGGCTATGGCGACCCGTCCACGTGGAGCGTGGGCACGCCGGGGGCCCCGACCGCGCCGGCGCGCGCCACCGGCCCGATGACGATCGACACGGTCGTCCAGCGGACCGCCATCAGCATCGTGGTCGTCTTCGTCGCCGCGCTGGCGACCTGGGTGCTGACGCCTTCGATCAGCTCGGAGCAGAACCTCAACGCCGTCTACAGCGCTGCTGTCGTCGGCAGCCTGGGTGCCTTCGTGCTCTCGATGGTCAACTCGTTCAAGCGGATCATCAGCCCGGCCCTGGTGATCGCCTTCGCTGCGTTCGAGGGCGTCGCGCTCGGCGCGCTGAGCAAGACCTTCGACGCCGCGTTCGGCAGCGGTGTCGTCACCGGTGCCGTGCTCGGCACCTTCGCCGCGTTCGCCGGCACGCTGGCGGCGTACAAGTACTTCGACATCCAGGTCGGCAACAAGTTCCGCACGATGGTGCTGGGTGCCGTGCTGGGCATGGTCGGGCTCTCGGTGCTCGAGCTGGTGCTGAGCCTGTTCGGCTCCGGCCTGGGCCTGTTCGGCTTCGGCGCGCTCGGCCTGCTCACCTCGGTGATCGGCCTGGCCCTGGGCGTCTTCATGCTGGTGATGGACTTCGACTTCGTCGAGCAGGGTGTCCGCAACGGGCTCCCCGAGCGGGAGTCGTGGCGGGCCGCCTTCGCGATGACCGTCAGCCTGGTCTGGATCTACACCAACCTGCTGCGCCTGCTGGCGATCGTGACGAACAACCGCTGACCTTCCCGCTCAGCGAGCCCGAGGCCGCCTGGCGACGCGCACCCACAGCCGTCCCAGGCGGCCTCGTGGCTTCGGCACCGAACCGAGCTCGGTGCCGGGAACGTTGACGGCCCGCAGGGCTGCGGCGGCGATCGGCAGGGCCGGCTGACCGCGGTACGTCGCCAGCTGGGCCTGCTCGTCACCGAGCAGCCCGAGGGCCGCGAGGGTCGAGGGCAGCAGCACCTCGGCCAGCGCCGCGTAGCCGGCCGCCGAGGGATGGAACTTGTCGGGCCCGAAGAAGAAGTCCCGGTCGGCGGTGAACTCCGGGCCCAGGATGTCGGCCAGCGAGATCGCGCGTCCGCCCGCGCGCACCACCCGGATCATCTGCTCGGCGGCGATGCGTCGCGACCAGGCGCGGGCGATCTGCCGCAACGGGGGCAGGATGGGCTTGATCGAGCCGAGATCGGGCACGGTACCGACCAGCACCGCCACGCCGTCGCCGTGCAGCCGCTCCACCGCCCGCACCAGGTGCGAGACGGCGACGGTGGGCCGCACCATCCGGACCACGTCGTTGGCGCCGATCAGGATGATCGCCACGTCGGCGTGCAGGGCCAGCGCCCTGTCGACCTGCTCGTCGAGCTCGGCGGAGACGGCGCCCACCACGGCCAGGTCGCGCAGCAGGATCTTGCGGCCGGACCACTCCGCGACACCCTGGCCGACCAGCGCACCGGGGGTCTCCGCGGCGACCTCGAGCCCGTAGCCCGCGGCGCTGGAGTCACCGAGGACGGCGACGGTGATCGGGGGCTCGTCCGCCCGCGGCCCGTCGGCGCCGTACGTGCCGGTGGGGTCGGGTGGCGGGATGAGGGTGACGGCGTTGATCGTCGCGTGCGCGAACTTCACCTCGGCGGCGATCACCGCGACGAACCCGCCGGCGGCCGCGGCCAGCCAGCCGCCGACCCGCAGCGCGGCGCTGGATCGTCCTCTGGCTCGCGTCACGGGGCCCACCCTACGAAAACCACCCGGCCGCTCGTTGCGCGGCCTGCCGGCTCGATCGCATACGGTGGCGCCATGGAGTACGTGGACTCGCTGCTCGACCTCATCGGCAACACCCCGCTGCTGAGGCTCGACCGCTCACTGGACGGACTGCCGACCGCCGGACCGATCGTCCTGGCCAAGGTCGAGTACCTCAACCCGGGTGGTTCGGTGAAGGACCGGATCGCCACCCGCATGATCGAGGCGGCGGAGGCCTCCGGCGCTCTGCAGCCGGGCGGGATGATCGTCGAGCCGACCAGTGGCAACACCGGCGTCGGCCTGGCGATGGTGGCGCAGAAGAAGGGCTACCGGTGCGTCTTCGTCTGCCCCGACAAGGTCAGCGAGGACAAGCGCAACGTGCTCAAGGCGTACGGCGCCGAGGTGGTCGTCTGCCCGACCGCCGTCGCGCCGGAGCACCCCGACTCCTACTACAACGTCAGCGACCGGCTCGCCTCTCAGCCGGGGGCGTGGAAGCCCGACCAGTACTCCAACCCGCACAACCCGCGCTCCCACTACGAGACCACCGGCCCCGAGATCTGGCGGCAGACCGAGGGCCGGATCACCCACTTCGTCGCCGGCGTCGGCACGGGCGGGACGATCAGTGGCATCGGCCGCTACCTGAAGGAGCAGAATCCCGCCGTCCAGATCATCGGCGCCGACCCTGCGGGCAGCGTCTACAGCGGTGGCACCGGCCGTCCCTATCTCGTCGAGGGCGTCGGCGAGGACTTCTGGCCCGAGACCTACGACCGCGAGGTGGCCGATCGCATCATCGAGGTCTCCGACGCCGACTCCTTCGCCTTCACCCGGCGGCTGGCCCGGGAGGAGGCCCTGCTGGTGGGCGGGTCGAGTGGCATGGCCGCCTTCGCCGCCAGGCAGCTCGCGCACGAGCTTGCCGAGGCGGGCGAGCACGACGCCGTGATCGTGGTCCTGCTCCCCGACTCCGGCCGCGGCTACCTCACCAAGGTCTTCAACGACGACTGGCTCGCACAGTACGGCTTCCCGACCGGCAAGGAGACCTCGAGCCAGACGGTGGGGGAGGTGCTGCGGGGCAAGAGCGGGCCGCTGCCGGCGCTGGTGCACACCCACCCGAGCGAGACGGTCGCGGAGGCGATCCACATCCTCCAGGAGTACGGCGTCAGCCAGATGCCGGTCGTGCGTGCCGAGCCGCCGATCGTGGCCGCGGAGGTGGCCGGTTCGGTCTCCGACCGCAGCCTGATGGATGCGCTCTTCACCGGCACCGCCAAGCTCACGGACCCGGTCGAGCAGCACATGTCGCCGGCGCTCCCGACGATCGGCTCCACCGAGGAGGCAGCCGCGGCGGTGGCGTTGCTGGAGTCGGCGGACGCGGTGCTCGTGCACGAGGACGGCAAGCCCGTCGGGGTGCTCACGCGGCAGGATCTGCTGACCGTCCTGGCGAACAGCTGACACCGGCCTGTCGGCAGGTAGTGAAAAGATTCACAAAGTGATGAAGGTCCCTCCCTGCGGGCCCTTTGCGCGCTTGTGAACGCATTCACAAGGCGTATGTTGATGCCGTGCACAGCATCGTGGACATCGCCCGTTGGCAGTTCGGCATCACGACCGTCTACCACTTCCTGTTCGTGCCGCTCACGATCGGACTCAGCGCTCTCGTCGCGCTGACCGAGACGCTCTGGCTGGTCCGCAAGGACACCGCCGAGAAGCAGAGGTGGCTGCGGCTCTCCAAGTTCCTCGGCAAGCTCTTCCTGATCAACTTCGCGATCGGGGTCGTCACGGGGATCGTCCAGGAGTTCCAGTTCGGGATGAACTGGTCCGACTACTCCCGCTTCGTCGGCGACGTGTTCGGCGCGCCGCTGGCGATCGAGGCCCTGGCCGCGTTCTTCTTCGAGTCGACGTTCCTCGGGTTGTGGATCTTCGGCTGGGACAAGCTCCCGCGCGCGGTCCACAACGCCTGTATCTGGATCGTGCACCTCGGCACGCTGCTCTCGGCCTGGTTCATCCTGGCGGCCAACTCCTGGATGCAGCACCCGGTGGGCTACCGGCTCAACCCGGACACGCACCGCGCCGAGCTCACCGACTTCTGGGCCGTGATGTTCAACAAGGTCCAGGTGGTGACGTTCCCGCACGTCATCCTGGCCTCGTACATGACGGCCGCCGTGTTCATGGTCGGCGTCTGCGCCTGGCTCTACGGCCGCGGTCGCGCCACCGACGAGGACCGGCGGGTCTACCGAGGCGGCCTGCGCCTGGGCGCGGTGATCGCTGTGGTCGCCTTCGCCGGCGTCGCGATCTCCGGCGACACCCAGGGCAAGATCATGACCGACGTACAGCCCATGAAGATGGCGGCAGCGGAGGCGCTCTACCACACCTCGGACACCTGTGCGCCGTTCTCGATCTTCACCATCGGCACGCCGAACGGCAAGGAGGCGAAGTGGGAGCTGAAGGTGCCGTGCCTGCTCTCCTTCCTCGCGACCGGGCACTTCGACCAGCGCGTGCAGGGCATCGACAACCTGCAGCAGGAGTACGCCGAGACCTACGGGCCCGGTGAGTACACCCCGATCATCCCCGTCACCTACTGGTCCTTCCGCTGGATGATGGGCCTCGGCGTCACCGGTGTCGGCGGAGCGGTGCTGCTGCTGTGGCTGACGCGGCGGGGCCGGACCCCGCGCGTGCGATGGTTCGGGATGCTCGCCGCAGCGGTGCCGGTCTTCGCGCTGCTGGGCAACTCGGTCGGCTGGATCTTCACCGAGATGGGTCGCCAGCCGTGGGTGGTGTTCGGACTGATGAAGACCTCGAACGCCTCCTCGCCCGGCGTCTCCACCCCCGAGGCGTGGATCTCGCTGGTCTCCCTGACAGCGCTCTACGGCGTGCTCGCGGTGGTCGAGATCGGGCTGATGCTCCGCTACATCAAGCGCGGCGCGGCCCCGTTCGTCGAGCCGCCGACGCCGTCTCTGCGGGGGAGCTCGACGCCCTCCGACGACGACCAGCCCCTGAACTTCGCGTACTGAGGAGGATCCGATGGAGCTCACCACTGTCTGGTTCTGCCTGATCGCCCTCCTCTGGATGGGCTACTTCGTCCTGGAGGGCTTCGACTTCGGCGTCGGCCTCCTGATGCCGCTCATCGCCCGCGACGATCGCGAGCGCCGGGCGATCATCAACACCATCGGCCCCGTCTGGGACGGGAACGAGGTCTGGCTGCTCACCGCCGGAGGCGCGACCTTCGCGGCCTTCCCGGAGTGGTACGCGACGCTGTTCTCCGGCTTCTACCTGCCCCTGCTGCTCATCCTGCTGGCCCTGATCGTGCGCGGCCTGGCCTTCGAGTACCGCCACCAGCGGCCGGAGACCACCTGGAAGGGCTGGTGGGACCGGGCGATCATCGTCGGCTCGCTGGTGCCGGCCTTCCTGTGGGGCGTGGCGTTCGCCAACATCGTGCGCGGCGTGCCGATCGATGCGAGCAAGGACTTCACCGGCTCGCTGTGGACGCTGCTCAACCCCTTCGGGCTGCTCGGTGGGCTGGTCACGCTGTCGCTCTTCGTCACCCACGGCGCGATGTTCCTGGCGCTGAAGACCGACGGTGAGATCCGGCGCCGGGCGGGTGCGCTGTCGTGGCGCGTCGGTGCGGTGGCCGCGGTGCTGGCAGTGGTCTTCCTGGGGTGGACCCAGGCCGCGCACGGTGACCTGGCTTCGGGCGTCCTCTTCGCCGTCGCCGCGGTGTCGCTGGTCGGCTCGCTGGCCGCGGCGTACGGAGGGCGTGAGGGGTGGGCCTTCCTCGGCACGTTCGTCACGATCGCCGTCACGGTCGCGGGGCTGTTCGTCTCGCTGTTCCCCGACGTGATGCCGTCCTCGACCTCGGCGCTCTACTCGCTGACGGTGCACAACGCCTCGGCGACGCACTACACGCTCACCGTGATGACGGTAGTGGCGGCGATCTTCACCCCGCTCGTGCTGCTCTACCAGGGCTGGACCTACTGGGTGTTCCGCAAGCGTGTCGGGATCCAGCACATCCCGACCGAGGAACTGGCGCACTGAGCATGCGGCCCTCCGATCCGCGCCTGCGGCGCCAGCTCGCTCCCGCTCGCGGGCCGCTGGTCCTCGTGGGGGTGGCCGGCGTGGCCGGGAGCCTGTTGCTCATCGTCCAGGCCTGGGCGGTCACGATGCTGGTCCTCGCGGTGCTCGGGCACAGCGGATCGGCCGGCACGGTGGTGGGCTGGGCGGTGACCGTGGCGGCCGTGTTCGCCGCGCGCGGGCTCGTCGGCTGGGGAAGCGACCTCGCCGCCGCCAGGGCGGCGGGACGAGTCGGCCGCGACCTCCGCCGGCGGGTGCTCGGGATGCTTCTGGGCGGAGCGCCGGGCGAGCGGTCCTCGGGGTCGCTGTCGCTGCTGGCCACGCGCGGGGTGAGCGCCGCAGAGCCGTACCTGACGCGCTACGTGCCAGCCCTCGTCCTGGCAGGGGTCCTGCCCGTGATGACGCTGGTCGCGATCGCGGTGGTCGATCCGCCGAGCGCGCTGATCGTGCTCGTCACGCTGCCCCTGATCCCGGTCTTCGGGATCCTGGTGGGCCTGGCCACCCAGGACCGCGCCACCTCGCAGTGGCGGGCGCTCGCCGATCTCTCGGGACACTTCCTCGACGTGATGCGCGGCCTGCCGACCCTGGTGGCCTTCCGGCGCGCACGGGCACAGTCGGCGGTGATCGCCGAGGTCACCGACCGCTACCGGCGGCGCTCGCTGCGCACCCTGCGGATCGCGTTCGCGTCCTCCGCGGTGCTGGAGCTGGTCGCCACCATCTCGGTAGCGCTGGTCGCGGTCACCGTGGGTGTTCGGCTCGCCGCCGGGCATCTCCCGCTGCGCACCGCCCTGGTCGTGCTCCTGCTCGCGCCGGAGGCGTACTGGCCGCTGCGCCGGGTGGGCGCGGAGTTCCATGCCGCGGCCGAGGGCGTCGCGACGTTCGAGGCGGCGGCGGGGCTGTCGGCGCCGGTCGCTGCCGCTGTCGGTGCCGACGCGGGCGCCGGTGTCGGTGCCGCATGGCCGGCGGTCGAGGCGGGCCCGCTCGAGGTCGAGGGTCTGGTCGTCACCTACCCGGGCCGCGCGCGCCCGGCCCTGCGGCTGGATGCCCTCACCCTTCCGGAGTACGGCGTCACCGCCGTCACCGGGCCGTCGGGGTGCGGCAAGTCGACGCTGCTCGGCGTCCTCGCGGGGCTGGTGACGCCGACCGCCGGCACCGTCCGGCACGGTTCCCGGACGGTCGGCGAGCCGGGCTGGCGCGAGCAGATCGCCTTCCTGCCGCAGCGGCCGGTGTTCCTGGCGGGGACGATCGCGCACAACCTGCGCGTGGCGCGCCCCGAAGCGGACGACGAGGAGCTGTGGGCGGTGCTCGCGCGGGTGGCGCTGGCCGATCGGGTCGCCGCGCTGCCCGGAGCCCTGGACGCGGACCTCGCCGAGGACGGTGCCTCGCTGTCGGCGGGCGAGCGGGCCCGCCTCGCGCTGGCGCGGGTGGTGCTCGCGAGGCGGCCGTGGGTGCTTCTGGATGAGCCGACGGCGCACCTGGATGCGGTCACCGAGCGGGTGATCGTCGATGTGGTGGGTGAGCTGGGGCGGTCTGGTGGGGTCGTCGTGGTGGCGCATCGGCCGGCGTTGGTGTCGATCGCTGACCGGGTCGTCGAGCTGTCGGCTTCTGCTTCTGCTTCTGCTTCGGGCTCGGCGTCGGTCCCGGTCGGCACCGTCGGGGCAGGCCTACCGCCGCGCGACGCCTCGTTCCTCGGCGGCGCGTCGTCCGGCAGCGCCCCTTCCGGCACCGCCCGTGCCCGACGCCGAGGCGATGCGTCGTCCGGCAGCGCCCCTTCCGGCACCGCCCGTGTCCGGGGCTGGAGCGGTGGTCGGCGCAGTGGGTGGGGGGCTGCAGTGGTCAGTGGGCTGGCGTGGGCGTGTGGGGTGGCGCTCACGGCGACGGCGGGGTGGCTGATCGTGCGGGCGGATGCGCGACCGGCGATCCTGACGCTGACGGTGGCGATGGTGGGGGTGCGGACGTTCGGATTGGGGCGGCCGGTGCTGCGCTACGTCGAGCGGCTGTGGTCGCACGACCGGGCGCTGCGGCTGCTGGCGCGGCGGCGGGTGGAGGTGTACGACGCGCTGGTGCCGTTGGTCCCGGGACGGTTGGGGAAGCGGCGCGGCGACGTACTGGCGGCGGTGGTCGACGACGTGGACGCGGTCCTCGACCGCGAGCTGCGGGCGCGGCTGCCGATCAGGGCGTACGCCGTCGTCGCCGCGCTGACGACCCTGACCGCGACGCTGATCCGCCCCGTGGCCGGTGCGATCGTGGCCGGCACGGTGCTCGCAGCAGCGGTCGCGGCGCTGCTGGCCCGCGCCGGTGCCGCCCGGGCCGAACGCGCATCCATCGCTGCCCGCGCCCGGCTCTCCGACGACGTCGTCGAGGCCGTCCAGGCCGCCGACGAGCTGAGGATGTGGCAGGCGGAGCGCGTGGCGCTGGCCCGGGTGGACGCCGACGGCGCCGCGATGGCTGCCGCCGGCCGTACCGCCGCGGCCTGGCTCGGAGGCGCGCGAGCGCTCGTGCTCGGCGTCGCCGGGCTCGCCGTGGCCGCCACGGCGCTGGCGGTGCGCGATCAGGTCGCGGCGCACGAGCTGAGCGGCCCGGTGTTCGCGTTCCTCCTGCTGCTGCCCCTCGCGCTGGCCGAGCCGGCCGCGCAGCTGGCCGATGCCGGAGCCGCGGCGGCCCGCGCGGCGGCCGCCGAACAGCGGCTCGCCGAGCTGGCCGGCCGCCCGCCGGCGGTGCACGAGCCGGAGCTCCCCGCACCGGCGCCCGGGACCTCGGCCGTGGGATTCGCGGACGTGGTGGCCCGTGACCGGCAGCTGCCCGACCTCGCGGTGGCGCCGGGGGACCGGGTCGCGATCGTGGGACCGTCGGGATCGGGCAAGAGCACGGCCGCGGCCCTCGCGCTGCGGTTCCTGGATCCCGACAGCGGTGAGGTCAGCCTCGGCGGAGCTGACTACCGTCGGCTGGCCACCGACACGGTCCGTGAGCGGATCGGGCTGGTGGACGACGACCCCCACGTCTTCGCCTCCACCGTCGCCGAGAACGTCCGGCTCGCGCGCCCCGGCAGCAGCGACGGGGACGTCGAGCAGGCGCTGCGCCGTGCCCACCTCGGCGGCTGGCTCGACGCACTCCCCGAGGGGCTGGCGACCCGGCTCGGCGACGGGTACGCCGCCGTCTCGGGCGGCGAGCGGGCGCGTCTGGCCGTGGCCCGCAGCCTGCTGGCCGACCAGGCCGTGCTGGTCCTCGACGAGCCGACCGCACACCTGGACGCCGACACCGCCGGCCAGCTCGCGACCGAGGTGCTGGCGACCGCGGATCGCTCCATCGTGTGGATCACGCACGCGCCGTACGGGCTGGACCTGGTCGACCGCATCGTCCGGCTCGATGCCCGAGGCGATACCGGAGGCGATGCCGGGGACGCCGCCCCGAGCGCGAGGCGCTAGGAGATCTCGCCGTCGAGGTAGAGCCAGCGGCCGGCCCGTCGGGCGAACCGGCTGCGCTCGTGCAGCCGACCGCTCCGCCCGTCCTGGCGCCAGTGCGCGGTGAACTCCACCCAGTCCTCGCCGTACCCCTCGACGGTGAGGCCCACCCAGGTCGGTCCGCCCTCGAGGGCCGGCTCCGCAGGCCGGGTGCGGGGGTGCCAGGTCCGGAAGACGTAGCCCGCATCGCCGACGGCGTAGGCCGCGTATCGCGAGCGCATCAGCTCCAGGGCGGTGCCGGCCCGGCGGACGCCGCGGTGCAGCGGACCGCAGCAGGCGTCGTAGGGGAGTCCGGAGCCGCACGGGCAGGGGGAGCCGATCACCGGGCCATTCTCCCCGAGGGGATTGCCCCGCGCAGTAGCGTGAATGACGTGACACAAGCCCCCGCGACTCAGCCCACCATCGGCACCCTCGGCGAGCTCAAGGCTGCCGGGCACGTGCTCAAGCCGCTGCGTACCGAGATCCGCGACAACCTGCTGGCCAAGCTCCGCGCCGGCGAGGACCCCTGGCCGGGCCTGCACGGCCTGGAGGACACGGTCATCCCGCAGCTCGAGCGTGCCCTGATCGCCGGGCACGACATCGTCCTCCTCGGTGAGCGCGGCCAGGGCAAGACCCGGCTGCTGCGCACCATGGTCGGACTGTTGGACGAGTGGACGCCGGTGATCGAGGGCTCCGAGCTGGGCGAGCACCCGCTCGAGCCGATCACCGTCGCCTCCCAGCGCCGGGCCGCCGAGCTGGGCGACGCGCTGCCGGTGACGTGGCGCCACCGCTCCGAGCGCTACTCCGAGAAGCTGGCCACGCCCGACACGTCGGTGGCGGACCTGATCGGCGACGTCGATCCGATGAAGGTCGCCGAGGGCCGGTCGCTGGGTGACCCGGAGACGATCCACTTCGGCCTCATCCCGCGCTCCCACCGCGGCATCGTCGCGATCAACGAGCTGCCCGACCTCGCCGAGCGCATCCAGGTCGCGATGCTGAACGTGATGGAGGAGCGCGACATCCAGATCCGTGGCTACGTGCTGCGTCTCCCGCTGGACGTGCTCGTCCTGGCCAGCGCCAACCCGGAGGACTACACGAACCGAGGGCGGATCATCACCCCGCTCAAGGACCGCTTCGGAGCCGAGATCCGCACCCACTACCCGCTCGAGCTCGAGGCCGAGATGGCGGTCATCCGGCAGGAGTCGGAGCTGGTCGCCCAGGTGCCGGAGTACCTGCTGGAGATCCTGGCCCGCTTCACCCGCAACCTGCGCGAGTCCAGCGCGGTCGACCAGCGCTCCGGCGTCTCGGCGCGGTTCTCCATCGCCGGCGCGGAGACGATCGCCGCGGCCGCCCTCCACCGCGCCACGCTGCAGGGCGAGGAGCAGCCGGTGGCGCGGGTGGTCGACCTGCAGACGGCCGTCGACGTGCTGGGGGGCAAGATCGAGTTCGAGACCGGTGAGGAGGGCCGCGAGGGCGAGATCCTGACCCACCTGCTGCGCACGGCCACCGCCGAGACCTGCCGGACCCGGCTGCGCGGGCTGGACTTCGGCCTGCTGGTCGCCGCCATCGAGACCGGCCAGATGATCACCACCGGCGAGCAGGTCGCGGCGATCGACTTCCTGACCGGCCTGCCAGCGCTCGGCGAGTCGGAGCTGTACGACGACGTCTGCGAACGGCTCGACGCGCACAACGACGGTGAGCGAGCGAGCGCCATCGAGCTCGCGCTGGAGGGCCTCTATCTGGCCCGGCGGATCGGCAAGGACAGCGACGGGTCCGAAGTCGTCTATGGCTGAGCTCTCCGCCTTCGGCGTACGCGCCGGTGCCGGCTCGCTGCGGGCCGACGCCGACGCGGGAGCCGTCGTGCTGCCGCACAGCTGGACGCCGCAGGGCGTGCTGGCGGCACCCGTCACCAACGGCGCCCAGGCACTCCACCTCGCGGTGGCGCTGTGCGTCCTCAACGACGTCTACCGCGAGGCGGCCGCCTCCGGTATCGAGATCGGCGGCGTCGCGGTCGAGGCCGACGGCGCGTTCGACGACGCCTGGGCCTCCACCGGGATCCACTACCGGGTCGAGGTCGACACGGCGGCCGACGAGGCGACCCTCGTGCGCCTGCTGACGCAGGTCGAGCACGTCGCCGAGATTCCCCGCGCCCTCGGCGCGGGAGCGAAGGTGCAGCGCAGATGAGGTACAAGAGGTACGCCGGCGGCGACCCGCTCGCCCCGCCGGTCGACATCGCCGAGGCGCTGGACGCGATCGGCGAGGACGTGATGGCCGGGTACTCGCCCGAGCGAGCACTGCAGGAGTTCCTGCGTCGCGGCGGGCGCGACCAGGCGGGGCTGGACGACCTCGCCCGCCGGGTCGCTGAGAAGCGCCGGGAGCTGCTGCAGCGGCACAACCTGGACGGGACCATGCAGCAGGTCCGCGAGCTGCTCGACAAGGCGGTGCTGGCCGAGCGCGGCCAGATCGCCCGCGACACCACGCTGGACTCCGACGACGCGATGTTCCGCGACATGCAGTTGAACAACCTGCCGCCCAACACCGCCGCGGCCGTCTCCGAGCTCTCGTCGTACGACTGGCGCTCCCGCGAGGCGCGGGAGGACTACGAGCAGATCAAGGACCTGCTCGGCCGCGAGCTGCTCGACCAGCGCTTCGCGGGCATGAAGCAGGCCCTGAAGAACGCGAACGACCAGGACCGGGCCGCGGTCAACGAGATGCTCGGCGACCTCAACGAGCTGCTGGAGAAGCATCGCCTCGGCGAGGACACCCCCGAGGACTTCGCCGACTTCATGGCCAGGCACGGCGACTTCTTCCCCGAGAACCCGCAGGACATCGACGAGCTGCTCGACTCGCTCGCGCAGCGTGCCGCCGCGGCGCAGCGGATGCTCAACTCGATGACGCCCGAACAGCGGGCCGAGCTGATGGAGCTCTCGGCCCAGGCGTTCGGCTCGCCGGCGCTGATGGAGGCGCTGGACCGCCTCGACGCCAACCTGCAGTCGCTGCGGCCCGGAGAGGACTGGTCCGGCTCGGAGCAGTTCGGCGGGGAGCAGGGGCTGGGTCTGGGTGACGGCACCGGCGTGCTGCAGGACCTCGCCGAGCTCGACCAGCTCTCCGAGCAGCTCTCGCAGTCGTACGGCGGCGCCCGGCTCGACGACGTCGACCTCGACGCGCTGGCCCGCCAGCTCGGCGACTCCGCCGCCGTCGACGCCCGCACCCTGCAGCAGCTCGAGCAGGCGCTGCGCGACTCCGGCCAGCTCGAGCGCGGCTCGGACGGCAACCTCCGGCTGACCCCGAAGGCGATGCGCCAGCTCGGCAAGGCGCTGCTGCGCGACGTCGCGCAGCGGATGTCGGGTCGGCAGGGCCAGCGCGACCTGCGCACGGCCGGGGCGGCAGGTGACCTGTCGGGTGCCTCGCGGCCGTGGGCGTTCGGCGACACCGAGCCGTGGGACATCCCCCGCACGCTGCTCAACAAGGCGCTGCGTCGCGGTGACAGGCTCGCGCTCGACGACATCGAGGTGCAGGAGACCGAGGCCCGCACGCAGGCCGCCGTCGCGCTCCTGGTCGACACGTCCTTCTCGATGGCGATGGACGGGCGCTGGGTCCCGATGAAGCGCACGGCGCTGGCGCTGCACACCCTCATCCGGTCGCGCTTCCGCGGCGATCACCTCCAGCTGATCGGCTTCGGCCGGGCGGCCCGCGTGATGGAGATCGAGGAGCTGACCGGCCTGGACGCTCGCTGGGACAAGGGCACGAACCTGCACCATGCGCTGCTCCTGGCCAACCGCCACTTCCGCAAGCATCCCAACGCCCAGCCGGTGCTGCTCATCGTCACCGACGGTGAGCCGACGTCCCACCTCGAGCCGAACGGCGAGGTCTGGTTCTCCTATCCGCCGCACCCGCTGACGATCGCCTACGCCGTCCGCGAGCTGGACAACGCCGGCCGCCTCGGTGCCCAGACGACGTTCTTCCGGCTCGGCGAGGACCCCGGCCTGGCGCGCTTCATCGACTCGATGGCGAGGCGGGTGGACGGCAAGGTGATCGCCCCCGAGCTCGACGACCTGGGTGCGGCGGTGGTCGGCAGCTACCTCGGGTCGCGCAGCAGCGGCCCGGCCGGCGGCGGCTACGGCGACCTGTGGGGCGGCGGCGGTCGCGGCTGGTGGGCTGGCTGACCGCCGAGACGTCACTTTCCGCGGGTCGAATGGTCGCTCCGCCGGCCACTCGACCCGCCGGAAGTGACCCCTCGACGCGGGCGCCGTAGCCTCGCGCTCGTGCCTGATCTCAGCGTCGTCCTCCTGTTGGCACTCGCGGCCGCCTCGGCGGGATTCGTCGACGCGGTCGTCGGCGGTGGCGGCCTGATCCAACTCCCGGCGCTGCTGCTGGGGCTGCCCGGGTACGCACCCGTGCACGTGCTCGCGACCAACAAGCTCGCCTCCATCTGCGGTACGACGACGAGCGCCGCGACGTACTACCGACGCGTGCGCCCCGACCCGCGGACCTTCGTCCCGCTGATGGTGCTGGCGTTCCTGGGCTCGGCCGGGGGAGCCGCCGTCGCCTCGCACCTGTCCAGCGGGGTGTTCAAGCCGATCGTCCTGGTCGCGCTCGTGCTGATCGGCGCCTGGGTGTGGTTCCGGCCGACCCTGGGCGGGGAGACGCTGCTGCGGCACGGACCACGGCGACACCTCGCCCTCGCCATGCTGATCGGTGCGGCGATCGGCTTCTACGACGGCGCGCTGGGGCCCGGGACCGGATCGTTCTTCGTGATCGCCCTGGTGGGCCTGCTGGGCTACTCCTTCCTGGAGTCCTCCGCGAAGGCGAAGCTCGCCAACGTCGCCACCAACCTGGCGGCGCTCGTGGTCTTCATCCCCCAGGGCGCGGTGCTGTGGCGGCTCGCGCTGATCATGGGGGCGTGCAACGTCGCCGGCGGCTACCTCGGCGCCCGCCTGGCGGTGGCCCGCGGGACGGGCTTCGTCCGCGTGTTCTTCCTGCTGGTGGTGGTCGGCTTCATCGTGCGGATCGGTGGCGAGGTGGTAGGCCTCTGGGCGTAGACGCGGCACCGCAAGCGTCGTTGTCTCGCCATGTGGACGGCTGTCTTGTATCTTGAGAAAGTCGAGCAAGTCAGTCGATTTAGGGTCTAACTTCATCCTGCGCTGCCATCGCGGCGACAGGTTCGAAGGGAACTCGCATGAACTGGCCCGCTTGGGGCACGCTCGCCGCGGTGGCTGTGGTCGCCGTGCTCATCCACCGGCTCCGCCGCCGCAACGTCAACTTCAGCGTGATCACCTTGATCGCGCTCGCCCTCGGGATCCCGATCGGCCTGATCGCCGGTGACCACGTCGAGTACGTCGACCCGATCGGCAAGATCTATCTCAACCTTCTGCTGGCCTGCGTGGCGCCGCTGATCCTGGTCGCGATCATCTCCTCGGTGACCTCGCTCGGCAGCCTGGCCAAGCTGCGCAGCATCGGCCTGCGCTCGGTCTTCTGGCTCATGCTCAGCACTGCGCTCGCGGTCGCGCTGGCGATGGGCCTGGGGTTGGCGTTCCAGCCCGGATCTGGTGTGCACGACAAGCTCGGCAGCGCCCAGACCGATGCTGTCCAAGGCCAGGTGCAGGACTTCACCCATGTCGTGATCGGCTTCTTCCCGACCAACGTCGCGGAGAACTTCCGGGCCAACGACATCATCCCGATCATCCTGATCGCGCTGGTGCTCTCGATCGCCTACCTCTCGCTCGCCGAGCACAAGGCCGAGCAGGTGCGCCCGTTCCGCGACGGCGCCGAGGCGCTCAAGCTCATCATCTTCAAGGCCGTCGGCTATGTCATCGCGCTGACGCCGTACGCGATCGTGGCGCTGACGGCGACCACCGTCGGCAACAGCACGAACCTCGGCAAGCAGTTCTGGTCGCTGGTCGGTCTGCTCGGCCTGACCTGGGCAGCCTGCTTCGTGCACACCTTCGCGATCAACGGCGTGCTCCTGCGCGTCTTCGGCAACGTGCCGGTGGTGGCGTTCTTCCGCAAGATCTTCCCCGCGCAGCTGACAGCCTTCACCACCCAGAGCAGCGTCGGCACGCTGCCGGTGACCACGGAGCGGCTGACCCGCGAGGTCGGCGTCCACCCTGAGATCGCGCACTTCACCGCACCGCTCGGCACCACCATCGGCATGCCGGGCTGCGCAGGCATCTGGCCGGTCCTGATCGCGGTGTGGGGCCTCAACGCCTACGACATGCACTACGGCGCGGGGGACTACGTGCGACTGGCGGTGCTCGGCGTCCTGGTCTCGGTCGGTACGGCGGGCCTGCCCGCCGCTGCCACGGTTGCCGCCGCGACGGTCCTCTCTGCCGCAGGCCTGCCGCTGGAGTTCGTCGCCGTGACGATCCCGATCAGCACGATCGCGGACATGGCGCGGACCATGACCAACGTGACGGCCGCGGCCGCCAGTGCCACCGTCGTGGCGCGGCAGACGGGGTTGCTCGACGACGAGATCTTCGCCGGTCGAGCGCAGTTCCGCGAGGCCGACGACTCCTCGCTTCCCGGCCGCCGCATCGCCTCGGACCCGACACCCACCGATGTCATCGACACCCCCCACATCGCCGACGACCCGTCGGCCGGAGCACGAGAGCTGACGAACGCCTGATGAAGCGACAGATCGCCCTGCTGGCCACCGGACTCGGCCTGAGCGCCGCCTCCCTGACGCTGGCCCCGGCGGCACATGCCACCGACATCACCAACCCGGCGCAGAACCCGGCGCCGATCACTGTCACCGTCGACGGCCAGCAGTACACCGACGGCCAGGACACCCTGCCCGGCGAGGACGACTACGCGTGCACGCCGATCCCGGGCGTCAGCTACGACTTCGCCGACAACGAGGTCATCTACCACACGGACAACGGCACCAAGACCGTCCACTGGACCGAGTGGGATCGCATCACCAGCTACCAGGTGTGGCTCAAGCAGCAGAGCGCGACCAAGCCGAGCGGCTCCAGCAGCTCGAGCGGCTCGTCGAGCACGACCAAGACGACGACCACGACCCCGACCGGCAGCTCGAAGAGCTCGAGCGGCAAGAGCTCCAGCGCGAAGAAGACGAAGTCGGCCTCGGCCGGCTCGACGTCATCGGCCAGCGCCAGCCCGAGCGACGATGCCACCGCCTCGGCGACGGACTCGGCGACGGACACGGCCACCGCCTCCGCGTCGGACTCCGCCTCCGCGTCCCCGTCCGCCTCGTCGTCTGCCAAGCCGCACCACCACAAGAAGGCCGCGGCCGTGGTCGCCGTGGCCCCCTCACCCTCGGCATCGGCCGAGACCGCCGTCGCAACCGACCAGCAGCTCACCGCTGCCTCGAGCTCGACCCACGGTGCCGGCAGCACCCGCCTCGCCGGCGTGCTGATCCTGGGTGCCTTCGCCGCCGCCAGCATCGCGCTGCTGATCGGAAACGGAGTGCGCACGGCCGTCGGCCGTCGCGGACGCAAGGGCGGAGTCGCATGACCTCCACCCGATGTCGCTCTCTGAGCTGACCTAGCAGCATCCTCGCGCCCCACCCGGGCGAGGGCCGTCGCGGCCCTCGCCGGGCCGAGCGCGCCCTGAGCATCCCACTCCCCGCAACACCCACCGTCTCGGACCGAGAAGATCAAGGAACCCATCCATGAACGCCTTCGCCCGTCGAAAGCGCGCGGCAGCGGCCATCGCCGCCGCAGGCCTGAGCGTCGCAGCGCTCGCCGGAGGTGCGCTGAGCGCGCCCGCCGGCGCCGCTCCTGCGCGCACTGCCACCACGTCGACCGACACGACGTACCTGCAGGACACGCTCGGTGTGCCCGCCAACACGGTCATCGAGACGGTCACCTACGACCGCTTTCAGTGGCTGCTGCAGCAGAGCGGCAAGTTCGCCTTCCTGATCGGCGACCCGAACGAGTCCACGGCCAACGGTGTCGACTTCAAGGCCGAGGCGCAGGCTGTCGACGCGTCCGCACGTGCTGCGGGGGTGAAGAAGGTCTACTGGTTCGACCCGAACCTCTCGGGCGGGGTCACGTTCAACACCGGCACCAAGACCAACACCTCGACCGGCGTCACCACGACGACCACGCTGACGGAGCCGAACCTCGACATCCGCAAGCCGGGCGCGACCACGGTCGCTGCTGCATCGCAGACTGTCTACGACAACGCCTGGAAGAACCTGATCGGGCAGTACCTCGGCAACGGAATCAAGGCCACGGTTGCGGTCGACTCCAAGGGCGTCTCGACGGTGAACACCGAGAGCGCCAAAGTCACCGTCGCGACCGACGCGACTGTGGTCAACGACGCGAACGCGCCGCTCTACGACTACAGCGCCGGTACGCCGACGGACTACTTCGACAACACGTTCTTCGTCTATGACAAGGACAACACCACGGGGAGCCCGGCGCAGGCGGACAAGCTGCAGTCGAGCACCGATCTGGACACCGCCGCCGACAACAACTACGGCGCGGCTGCTACCGCGGTCCTCCAGGCGATCCCCAACGTCGCGACCGCGGTGAAGGCCGTTGGTCAGTTCGACTGGTGGAAGTCGGAGATCAACGCCAAGGCTGCTGCGCAGTCGCCGGTGACGGACTCGGCCACCAACCCGAACCAGTTCGGTGGCGCGATCCTGGATGACTCGGACAACAGTGACCCGTGGGCGGTCCAGCAGGTCACCTTCCCGGAGCTCGTGCACCTGCTCGGCCAGAACGCCAGCACCTCGCAGAACTTCGTCGTCCTCTTCGGCGGCACCTGGTGCCCGAACACGCGCGCCGTGATCAAGTCGGTCAACGCCGAAGCGCAGAAGAACAACGTCACGGTCTACAACTTCGACACCGTCCTCGACGGTGGCACGGTCGGCGGCGCCACCACGAGCGCTGTCAACCCGCTGCAGATCCGCAACACCGCTAACTACGGCACGACGAGCAACGCGAACCCGAGCTATCTCTACGGCAGCCTGCTTTCGACGTTCTTCAAGAACATCGCCACCCAGAACGACCTGAACAACGGCAGCTACGTCACCTACTACCCGGGCGGTGACACCACCCAGCCGCTCGCGGCCGTGCGCAAGCTCCAGGTGCCGTTCCTGATCGACTACCAGCACGGCACCGGCGTGGGCCCGGTCAGCACGGCGATCAAGCGGCAGTGGATCCAGCAGAACATCGACCCCTCGACAGGCTTGGCCAGCTTCAAGGAATACATGACGAACTGGGCCTACACCGACGAGAAGGCCGGCGACACCCGCCTGGGCCTGAAGGACGCCGACTTCCCGACGTCGCTGCCGATACCCGGTCTGGCCACCTTCGACTGGAAGCACCCGGTCTACCCCGACCCGACCAGCTCGTCGGATGCCTCGGCCTTCCTGACGGCCAGCGAGCAGAAGAGCGCTGGGGCCGCGACGCTGCTGGCGACACGCAAGACCACCATTGCGAACGTCCTTCAGAACAACGTCGTCTTCGCCCGTGAGGCGATCGACAAGGTCGGCTACTTCTTCGACGGTCTGCCGGGCGGCGTCACGTCCACCCAGACGGTGACGGCCCCGAGCGTGAAGTACGGCACTGCCCCGAAGATCACGGTCGCGATCGCCAACGAGTACGGCCGCGTGCCGACCGGCAAGGTCTCGCTGACCGTGGCCGGCACGAGCTACCCGGCGCAGACCATCGTGGCCAACGCCGCGTCGTTCACCCTGCCGAAGCTCGCCGCGGGCAGCTACTCCTACACGCTGTCCTACCCCGGCGACGACCAGATCCTCGCCTTCTCCAAGACCGGCACGCTGAGCGTCGCCAAGGGCTCGGTCGCCTCGGTCAAGGGCACGGCCAGCAAGAAGCCGACCTCGAAGAAGGCCGGCGTCGAGAAGGTCACCGTGGCGACCGCCGCCGGAAACGCGACAGCTACCGGCAAGGTCACCGTCACCCTGAAGAAGGGCTCGGCGAAGAAGACCGCGACCGCCACCCTCAAGTCGGGAGTGGCCACGGTCAAGCTGCCCAAGCTGGCCAAGGGCACCTGGACGGTGAAGCTCGCCTACGCGGGCGACGCCGACTACGCGGCGTCCACCGCGAGCGGTACTCCGGTCAAGGTCACCAAGTAGCGCCTGCAGCACGTAGGGCCGACCGTGGGAAGGACACCTCCCGCGGTCGGCCCTCGGCGTACGGTGGCGCCGTGATCGAGCGACTGACCTTCTTCCTCGACCTGACCAGCGACGAGAATCCGCGGGCCGTGGAGTTCTGGCGCGGTGTCACGGGCTACGAGCTCTCGGCGCCCCGGGGCGACGCGGACGAGTTCGCGACCCTCCTCCCGCCGGCGGGGGACGACCACCTCCGCGTGCAGCGGGTCGGCGACGGCGCCTCCGGGACCCATCTCGACCTGCACGTGTCGGACCTGTCCGCGGCAGTGGAGCACGCGGTCGGCTGTGGCGCCGTCCTGGTCGCGCGAGATGACCACGCCGTACTCCGCTCGCCGGGTGGTTATCGGTTCTGTCTCGTCGACGCGGCGGCGAGCGCATCCTCGGCGCCGACCGTCTGGCCCGCCGGACACCGGTCCCGGGTGGATCAGCTCTGCCTCGACGTCGGGCCCTCCGCACATGCGGAGGAGTGCGCGTTCTGGGCTGCGCTGACCGGGTGGCCGGTGCGGCAGACGCCGCGAGCGGAGTTCGCCCGCCTCGCCGTACCGATGGCGCTCGGGGCGCGTGTCCTGATCCAGCGCCTCGAGCATGACGAGGGCGAGGTGCGCGGGCATCTGGACATCGCGACGGACGACCGGGAAGCGGAGGTACGCCGCCTGGTCGCGCTGGGCGCCGAGCCGCTCCACGAGGGGCCGGTCTGGACGGCGATGCGGGCCCCCGCCGGGCCGCCGGTGTGTGTCACGGGCCGCGATCCGGTGACGGGCGGGATCGGCTGAGTCAGGCGATCGGCGCGGATGCGCCAGGATGTGCCTATGCCCGAGCTGCCGGCGAGCCCCGCGGAGGCCTCACCCGCCCGACACCGCGACCTCGATCGATTCCTCACCTTCCTCGACGCCATCGTCGCCATCGCGCTCACCCTGCTGGTGCTTCCCCTGACGGATCTCGGGGCGGAGATCCGACACGGCGAGTCCGTCCGGGCGCTCCTGAACGCTCACCGCCCTCAGCTCTGGGGCTTCTGCCTGAGCTTCGCGGTGATCGCCAGGCTCTGGCTGATCCAACACAGCGTGATGCGCCCGGTCCTGACGCTCGACCGCCACGTCACACGCCTGTTGCTGCTGTGGTCGTTCAGCATCGTGGTGCTCCCGTTCGCCACCGAGCTCGTCGCCCAGGCAGGCGACGACCGGGCCACGAAGATCATCTACTTCGGGTGCACGATCCTCGCCGCGGCGACGCTCGCCGGCGTCGAGGGAGTCACCAGGCGCCATCCGGAGACGGCCGACCCGGGCATGCGGATCGGTGACCCCGTCCACGGGTGGGTCAACGTGGCGCTGATCGCCGTCGGGCTGGGGCTGACCCTGCTGTGGCCGGGGCTGAGCTACTTCCCCATGCTGTTGCTCCTGCTCGACGACCAGGTGCACAGCCTGGTCCGTCGGGCAGTACCCGAGCGCTGAGCCGGAGCAGCCCGGACGTGGGGGACGGCGTCACCGCGAACTCCGCGACGGGGGTCGCGTTGGATCGCCTCGGCCGGCACGGTAGAACGGTGGCATGCACCTGCCTCGTGCGCTCGCTGCCTTCAACCGCAAGGTGACCAACCCGCTCCAGCGACGCTGGGCGGGCCGCATCCCCGGCCACGCCATCATCGAGCACGTCGGACGCAAGTCGGGTCGGGCCTACCGCACGCCGGTCCTGTGCGTACGCCGCAGCGGCGGCTTCGCCTTCCTGGTCGGCTACGGCTTGGAGTCGGACTGGGTGCGCAACCTGCTCGCGGCGGACGGCGGCTCGGTCGTGCACCGCGGCCGGCGCTACCGGGTGCGGGACGTCAGGCTGGTCCCGGCGCCGGCGGGGCAGGACCTGCTGCCGCGGCCGCTCCGACTGGTCACCAGGCTCGTGCACGAGGGCAACGTGCTGACGGTGACCATCGCCGACTAGCAGCCCTCTCACCGGCGCAGGACCTCTCGGGCTCGGTGTCGGAAGCGGTAGCGGCCGTCGGGGAGCCTGATCGTCTCGTAGGTGGGGTCGTGGGTGCGTCTGTGGTGGTGGCCGCAGAGGAGGGAGCCGTGGGCGAGGTCGGTGTGGCCGCCGTGACTCCAGGGTTGGTCGTGGTGGGCGTCGCACCACGTAGTGGGGACGGTGCAGCCTTCGGCTCGGCAATGCTTGTCTCGTAGGGCGAGGGCCTTGCGCTGGGTTGGGGTGAAGAGTCGTCGGGTGCGGCCCAGGTCGAGGGGTTCGGAGTTGCCGCCGAGGACGGCAGGGATGATCCCGGCGGTGCAGGCCAGCCGTCGGGTCTCCCCGGTGCTGATGGGGGTGCCGTCGTCGAGCCACGCGACACCGAGGTCGGCCTGTAGCTGGTCCAGCGTCATGGTCACGACCACGGTGGTCGCATCACCCCCGTGGGCGGGCAGGCGGGTGGGGTCGGTGTTCTCCAGGAGTTGGGCGAACGCGTGGGCGAGGAGCCGGCTGCGGGGCTGGACCCGTCCGTCGGCTTCCAGGGCGGCTACCCGGGGTTGGGTGTAGGCCTGCAGGTAGGTCCGCAACCGGTGACCGACCGTTTCGGGCACGATGCCGTGGATCCGGGTCATCCCGTCACCGAGGTCGGTGATCGACAGCGTCGCTTTCGCCTGGGCTTGTTCTTCAAGCCGTTGGATCGCTGCGGCTTCGGCGGCTTCCGCGACCTCAGGTGCGACGACCTCCAACAGATGCGTGGCGAGGCGGCGCAGGTCCTTGGGCCCGTGCTCACTCGCGAGGTCGCACAGGGTGACCTCTGCGTGGGTGAGGTCCTCGGGATCGAGGTCGTCGGGCAGGTCGTCCAGCCCACGGAGGATGACGCGGGCGTGCTCGAGACTGAACGCACCGCGTGCGAGCCTTGCCCGGACCACCGGCCGACCCTCCAACTCCTGGGCGAGACGTAGCGTGGCGTGCGCGGCGGGACTCTCGACCCGGTGCTGCGCCACCAGCCAGGCCGCGACGTCGCGGGCACCGACCTCGGCGGCGACATCGTCGGCGGAGGCGATGACGCGTAGGTACAGCTCCTCGAGCCGCGTCCGGGACCGCATCAGCGCGGCAAGCACGTCCTTCTTCTCATTCGTTCCCAGGAAGATCGGGTTCGCGTCTGTGGCGTCATTGAGGGCAGCAGCGATCGTGGCGAGTGCCGCCTGGATCTGATGCATGAGGACCACCACCGAGACGAGATCAATTCGAACGCATGTTCGAAGCCTAGGTGGTCGGATGTGTGTGGTCAACCCTCTTCTCACAACCGGACCAGCGCGGAGATCTCGTCGTACTGGATCACAGCCATGGTGGCCCGACGCAACCGTAGGGAAGGCTCCCGACCCAGCCAAGACACCGGGCCACGCTGGGACTGGCTCACGCTTTTCGTTTGTCTTTGCACCAACCCCGCGTACAGAGCGGTGTCGCAGGCCCGACTCAACCCGGACGCAGGCCCGACTCAACGCGGACGCAGGCCCGACTCAACGCGGACGCAGGCCCGACTCAACCCGGACGCAGGCCCGACTCAACCCGGACGCAGGCCCGACTGAACGCGGACGCAGGCCCGGGTCGACGCGTGATCAGGCCGGGAAGGCCACCCCGGTGTTGGCGTGGCAGCGGTAGCCGTTGGGCACCCGGTCCAGGTACTGCTGGTGGTAGGGCTCGGCCGGGTAGAAGATCGGCGCCTCGCGGATCTCGGTGGTGATCGTGCCGAGGCCGCGGCGGGCGAGCTCCTCGCCGTACACCTTGGTCAGCTCGCGGGCGGTCTGCTCCTGCTCGGGGGAGAGGAAGTAGAGCGCGGAGCGGTACTGCGTGCCGACGTCGTTGCCCTGGCGCATGCCCTGGGTCGGGTCGTGCACCTCGAAGAACCGCTTCACCAGGTCGGCGTAGCTCACCACGGCGGGATCGAAGACGACCCGCACGGCTTCGGTGTGGTTGGTCAGGCCGCTGCAGACCTCCTCGTACGTCGGGTTCAGCGTGGTGCCGCCCTGGTAGCCGACGGCGGTGGCGTAGACGCCGGGGATCTGCCAGTACATCTCCTCGGCGCCCCAGAAGCAGCCGAGTCCGAAGTAGGCGACCTCGTAGCCCTCGGGGGCGCTGCCGTTCGCGGGGTCGGCGAGCAGCGGCGTGCCGAGCACGCGGTGCTTGGCGGGCAGGTCCCACTCGAGCGTGTCCCGGCCGGGGAGGGTCTTGTCAGTGGGGTAGAGAGAGGTGGGTCGTCCGAACATGGTTTCCTCCTTCGGGTTCCACAGTCTCCAACACCGCACCGACGCCGTACGTTCCCGGGCTCGTCCGCCGAGGGCCCGGACCGCCATCGGCTCGGCGAGGGCGCCTCAGCGACGATCCGGACG
This sequence comes from Nocardioides sp. BP30, assembly GCF_029873215.1. Taxonomy (NCBI): domain Bacteria; kingdom Bacillati; phylum Actinomycetota; class Actinomycetes; order Propionibacteriales; family Nocardioidaceae; genus Nocardioides; species Nocardioides lacus. The sequence goes on from NZ_CP123620.1 coordinate 1,286,367, forward strand.
CGAGTTCTGAGTAGGCTCGACGCGTGACCCACGAGCATGCACCAGCAGCGTTCGACAAGGGCCAGGGCTTCGAGACCCGCGCCATCCATGCGGGCTACGAGCCGGACCCCACCACCGGCGCCGTCAACCCTCCCATCTACGCCTCCTCGACCTACAAGCAGGACGGCGTCGGGGGGCTGCGCGGCGGCTACGAGTACAGCCGCAGCGCCAACCCGACGCGCACCGCGCTGGAGGGCGCGCTGGCTGCGGTCGAGGAGGGCGAGCGCGGCTTCGCCTTCGCGAGCGGTCTGGCCGCCGAGGACACGCTGATCCGCGCGCTCACCCGGCCCGGTGACCACCTCGTCATCCCCGACGACGCGTACGGCGGCACGTTCCGCCTCGTCGACAAGGTCGCCGGTCCGTGGGGTGTGGAGCACACGCCGGCCCCGGTGAGCGATCTGGACCGCGTCGCCGCGGCGATCGAGCCCGGCCGCACCAAGCTGGTGTGGGTCGAGACCCCGACCAACCCGCTGCTCAACATCGGCGACATCGCGGCGATCGCCGGCATCGCCCACGACGCCGGGGCACTGCTCGTCGTCGACAACACCTTCGCCTCGCCCTACCTGCAGCAGCCGCTCGTCCTCGGTGCCGACGTCGTCGTCCACTCGACCACCAAGTACGTCGGCGGCCACTCGGACGTGGTCGGCGGTGCCCTCGTGGTCAAGGACCTCGAGGTCGCCGAGCGGATCGGCTTCCACCAGAACGCGATGGGTGCCGTGGCCGGGCCGTTCGACGCCTTCCTGACGCACCGCGGGCTGAAGACGCTCGGCGTACGGATGGACCGGCACTGCGACAACGCCGAGCGGATCGTCGACTTCCTGACCAGCCACCCCGCTGTCGGCGACGTCATCTACCCGGGGCTGGAGACCCACCCCGGCCACGAGGTCGCCCAGCGCCAGATGAAGCGCTTCGGCGGCATGATCAGCTTCCGCGTCCGGGCCGGGGAGGCCAAGGCGCTCGACGTCTGTGCCAACGCGCGGGTCTTCACGCTGGGGGAGTCGCTGGGCGGCGTGGAGAGCCTGATCGAGCACCCCGGCCGGATGACCCATGCCAGCGTCGCCGGAACCGAGCTCGAGGTGCCGGCCGACCTCATCCGGCTCAGCGTCGGCATCGAGACCGTCGAGGACCTCATCGGCGACCTCGAGCAGGCGCTCGGATGAGCGAGGGCCCGACCGAGCAGCCCCCCGTCCCCGGTCAGGACCGCCAGCGGACGGAGAGGTTCCGCCGGGGAGAGACCGAGTCGGAGCGGCAGCGCAACGAGCGGCTCGCGGCCCGGCTCTACGCCCAGTGGGCCCAGCTGCGCGAGGAGCGGCAGGCCCAGCTGACCCCGCCGCCGATCCCGGTGGCCGCCACCTCGGGCGGTCGCAAGGTGGAGGTGCCCTACGGCATCGAGCTGGCCGCCTCCTGGGGCTGGCGGCTGCTGGTCATCGCCGCCGCCGGCTGGTGCCTGTTCAAGGTGCTCGGCTTCCTCGAGGTGGTCGTCGTCCCGGTCGTCATCGCGATGCTCATCTCGGCGCTGGTGGTGCCGGTGGTGGCGCTGCTGCAGCGGATCGGTCTCCCGCGTGGCCTGGCGGCGTTGCTGGTCCTGATCCTGGTGATCGGCGTGGTCGGCTCGCTGCTCTTCTTCGCCGGCCACCAGGTGGCGACGGGCGCCAGCGACCTGGCCGACCAGACCGTCAAGGGCCTGGAGGAGATCCGGCACTGGCTCAAGACCGGGCCGCTGCACGCCAGCGACAACCAGATCAACACCTGGATCGACCGGCTCCAGCACGAGGTCACCAAGGCCGGCTCCGGCGGCAACCCGCTGGGCAAGGTGACGGAGGTCGGCGGAGTCGCGGCCGACGTCCTGGCATCGCTGTTCATCGTGCTGTTCTCGACGTACTTCTTCCTCGCCGAGGGTGACAAGATCTGGGCCTGGGTGGTCAAGCTGACCCCGCGCGCGGCCCGTGAGCGCGTCGACAGCTCCGGCCGGGTGGCGTGGATCTCGCTGACCCAGTTCGTCCGCGCGACGGTGATCGTCGCGGCCGTGGACGCGATCGGCATCATGATCGTCGCGGCGATCCTGCGGGTGCCGTTCGTGGCGGCGATCGGCGTGCTCGTGTTCCTCGGCGCGTTCGTGCCGCTGATCGGTGCCACCATCGCCGGCACCGTCGCGGTGCTGGTCGCCCTGGTCGACCACGGCGTGGTCACGGCGCTCATCATGCTCGGCGGCGTGATCCTGGTGCAGCAGCTCGAGGCGCACGGCCTGCAGCCGTTCCTGATGGGCCGCTGGGTCTCGGTGCACCCGCTCGCGGTGATCATCTCCATCGCCACCGGTGTGCTGGTGGCCGGCGTGGCCGGCGCGCTCGTCGCCGTACCGCTCGCGGCGGCCCTCAACGCCGTCGGACAGCACCTGGCCGCCGACTCCTCACCTCCCGATCCGGAGGAGGACGAGGGAGCGCTGCTCACCGAGGGGGAGCAGGAGGAGCTGGAGGAGGCGGAGGAGAGCGCGCATGAGTGACCTGAGTTCGTGCGGGGTCGAGCTCGACGACATCCGAGCCGCCCGCGAGCTCGTCCGCGGCGTCGTCATCGAGACCCCCGTCGAGACCTCGCGCTGGCTCTCCGACCTGGTCGGCGCGCCGGTGCTGCTCAAGTGCGAGAACCTGCAGCGCACCGGCTCCTTCAAGTCCCGCGGCGCCTACGTGCGCATCGCCCGGCTCACCGACGAGGAACGGGCCAAGGGCGTGGTGGCGGCCAGCGCCGGCAATCACGCCCAGGGCGTCGCGCTGGCAGCGCGCCTGACCGGCGCCAGCGCAACCGTGTTCATGCCGGAGGGTGCGCCGATCCCCAAGGAGCGCGCCACCCGCGGGTACGGCGCCGACGTGCTCTTCGCCGGCCGGACGGTGGACGAGAGCCTCGCCGCCGCGCACGAGTACGCCGCCCGCACCGGGGCGGTGCTCATCCACCCCTTCGACCACCCGGACATCATCGCCGGCCAGGGCACCGTCGGCCTCGAGATCCTCGAGCAGGTGCCCGACGTACGGACGGTCGTCGTCCCCGCCGGCGGCGGCGGACTCATCGCCGGTGTCGCGGTGGCGATCAAGGCGCAGCGACCCGACGTGCGCGTCGTCGGCGTGCAGGCCGAGGGCGCCGCGTCGTACCCGACCTCGCTGGCGGCCGGCGGCCCGGTGCCGCTGGCAGCCATGAAGACGATGGCCGACGGCATCGCGGTGGGCCGTCCGGGCGACCTGACGTTCGCGGCGGTGCGCGATCACGTCGACGAGATCCGCACGGTCACCGAGGAGTCGATCTCGCGGGCGCTGCTCTCCCTGCTGGAGCGGGCCAAGCTGGTGGTCGAGCCCGCCGGCGCCGTCGGCATCGCTGCCCTCCTCGACGAGCCGGGCGCCTTCGAGGGCCCGGTCGCGGTGGTGCTCTCCGGCGGCAACATCGACCCGCTGCTGCTGAGCAAGGTCATCCGGCACGGTCTGGCGGCCGACGGTCGCTACCTGGTGCTGCGGGTGGTGCTCGACGACGCGCCCGGAGCGCTCGCCGGTCTGCTGGCCCTGATCGCGGAGGCGGGTGCCAACGTGGTGCACGTCAGCCACGGACGCACCGATCCGGCGCTGAGCGTGGACCAGGTGGAGGTCCTGCTCCAGCTGGAGACCCGAGGCCTGGTGCACGCCGCCCAACTGAGGGATCGCCTGGCGGCGAGCGGGTACCGGGTCGACCCGTCCTCATGACCGGGTCTTGAAGACTGCGCGCGACTTGAACCGCTGGTAAACTCGTCTGATTGCCTGCAACACCCCGACGTCTTTCCCAGGAGTGACTCGATGACGACCGAAGCACAGCACGCCGCCACGATCTGGCTCAGCAAGGGTGCCTTCGACAAGCTCACGGCCGAGCTCGAGGACAAGAAGGGTCCTCAGCGCGCCAAGATCGTCGCCGAGATCAGTGCTGCGCGCGACGAGGGCGATCTGAAGGAGAACGGCGGCTACCACGCCGCCCGCGAGGCCCAGGGTCGGCTCGAGGGCGAGATCCAGGCGCTGGAGGCGCTGCTCCGCAACGCCGACACCACCGAGCCCGGCGACGACGGCGTGGTCGGCCTCGGCAAGATCGTGACCTTCAAGTTCGACGGTGACGACGACGACGAGGCGGAGGAGCGGCTGATCGCCTCGATCGAGATGAAGGACTTCGCCGGCGGCCTGGAGATCTCCTCGGCGCAGTCGCCGATCGGTGCCGCGCTGCTCGGCGCGAGCGCGGGCGACACCGTCTCCTACGAGGGACCGAACGGTCGCGTGCTCAAGGTCGAGGTGCTCAAGGTCGTGCCGTTCGAGGACTGAGCGCCGCTACCTCCGCCGAGCCTGTCGAGAGCTCTCGACACGCTCGGCGGACGTCATTTCGGACGTCATTTCGGACCTCGTCTGGCTGCCTACTGCGGGTCCTGCTGGCCCTTGGCGGTGCACCCGCGCCAGTCGATCGAGGTCGCCTCGCGCTCGGTGCGCACGGTGATGGTCTGCCGCCCGGAGATCGGGGTGAAGCTGTGCTCGCCGACGGTCGAATGGTCCTCCGCGTAGGCCAGGAGCACGCAGGTCGGATGCGCGGCCGCGTCGTAGATGTGCACGTCGACCGTCACCTTGACCGCGTTCGGCCCCTGCAGCTCCCAGCTCTCCATCGAGGAGCCGACTTTGGGGTGGCTGTGCAGCCACACCGCCCACACGAACCAGCCCACCAGCGCCGCCACGATGACGGCTCCGATGCCCAGGAAGACCGACCGGCCCCGGGCGCTGCCGCCGCCGTACCGCTGGGCGATGTGGGCGGAGGTCGGCTGCTGGTTCACGGGCACATCCTCACACCCCGGCGGTCGAGGGCCGTCATCGGCCTGACCCTAGGATTCACCCATGACGCAGCGCCCCCAGGCCCCGACCAAGGCCGGCCTTCGCCTCATGCACGTCCATGCCCACCCCGACGACGAGTCGAGCAAGGGCGCGGCGTCGACAGCGAGATACGTCGCCGAGGGCGTCGACGTGCACGTCGCCACCTGCACCGGGGGTGAGCGGGGCTCGATCCTGAACCCGAAGATGGACCGGCCCGGGATCTTGGAGAACATCCACGAGATCCGCCGCCAGGAGATGGAGCGGGCCCGCGACATCCTCGGCGTCTCGCAGGACTGGCTGGGCTTCGTCGACTCCGGCTGGCCCGAGCCCGACGAGGAGGGCAACAAGCCGCCGCTGCCGGAGGGGTGCTTCGGGCTCGTCCCGGTCGAGGAGGGCGCCCGCCCGCTGATCCGGTTGATCCGCTCGTTCAAGCCGCACGTGATGACGACGTACGACGAGAACGGCGGCTACCCGCACCCCGACCACATCCAGTGCCACAACATCTCGGTCTACGCCTTCGAGAAGGCGGCCGACCCGGCGTACGAGCCCGAGCTGGGGCCCGCCTGGCAGGTGCTGAAGCTCTACTACCACCACGGCTTCAACCGGCCGAAGGCCGTCGCGCTGCACGAGGCGATGCTCGCGCACGGCCTGGAGTCGCACTACGGCGAGCGCCTGGAGAAGTGGACCAAGGACGACGCCTGGGACGCCCGGGTGACGACCCACGTGCCCTGCGCCGACTACTTCGGCGTGCGCGATCAGGCGCTGCTCGCGCACGCCACCCAGATCGACCCGGACAGCTGGTGGTTCGCCACGCCGCGCGAGCTGGAGAAGCAGGTGTGGCCCACGGAGGACTACGAGCTGGTGACCTCGCACGTGCCGACCTCGGTGCCCGAGGACGACCTGTTCGCTGGCATCAGCGTGGGCTGAGCCGCCTCCCGGACCACCGGGCGCAGTCCGGCCGCCACGAGTAGCGCTCCGGCGAGCACGACAGCCGCGTCGAGACCGATCGCCACCCGGAGCGCCGCCAGCGAGTCCACGCCGCCCGCCGCGATCGCCACGGCGCTCAGCAGCGGTACGCCGAGCGCCATCGCGACCTGCTGGGTCATGGTCGCCAGCCCCGTGGCCAGTCCCTGCTCGCGGTCGGGCAGCCCGGACGTGGCGCTCACCATGAAGGCGACGATCGCCGTGACATGTCCGAGCGCGCCGACGAAGGTCGCCGCCACCACCAGGACGATCGAGGCGGTGGTCTCGCCGACCAGCACGAGGGTGCCGGTGAGCAGCGCCTGGGTGAGGAGCCCCCCGACGGCCGCGCGACGTACGCCGACGGTCTCGATCACCCGGGGTGCCAGCACGCCACCGAGGACGCAGCCGACGCCCATGGCGACCAGCACGAGGCCGGTCTGGAGCGGGTCGAGGCCCAACACCTGCTGCAGGTACATGGTGAGCAGGAAGACCAGGGCCGACTCCATCGCGAAGGTGACCAGGCCGGCGACGTTGCCCCAGGCGACGTTGCGCCGGCGCAGCACCCGGGTGGAGACGAGCGGATGGGGATGCCGCTCCTCGAGCAGCCAGAAGGCCACCAGCAGGATGGCGGCGAGGCCCAGGGTCGCCAGGGTGAGCGGGTCGGTGACGCCGACCGAGCCGGCCCTGGTCGCGCCCATGACCAGCGCGACCAGCCCGAGCGTGACGAGGGTGGCGCCGCCGAGGTCGAGCCGGGCGCGCTCGCGCTCGGCGGAGTCGCGCAGCAGCGCCGGTGCCACCGCCACCACGACGACGGCGATCGGGACGTTGACCAGGAACGCCCAGCGCCAGCTCAGCAGGTCGGTCAGCACGCCTCCCAGGACCGCACCCACGGTGAAGCCGGACGACATCATCACGCTGTTGAGCCCGAGCGCCCGATCGCGCAGCCGGCCCTCGGCGAAGGTGGTGGTGAGCAGCGAGAGCGCGGCCGGTGTGATCGCCGCCGTCGCGAGCCCCTGCGCCGCGCGGGCGAGCAGCAGGATCCCGGGTGAGGGAGCCAGGCCGCCGAGCAGGGACGCTGCGCCGAGGGCCGTCATGCCCACCAGGAACAGCCGGCGGCGGCCGACGAAGTCCGCGACCCGGCCGAACAGCAGGGTGAACCCGGCCGCACCGAGCGCGAAGGTGGTGGCGATCCACTGGACGTCGGCCTTCGCGATGCCCAGGCCCGAGCCGACCGACGGCAGTGCGACGTTGAGGATGGAGAAGTCGACGGCGAGCATGAACTGCGAGGCCAGCAGCAGCACGAGCACGAGCACCTGACGCCGGGTCATGCCGGGTGTCGGTGGCGCACTGTGGTGGGTGAGAGTCGTCATGTCGTCCACGGTCGCGGGGCTCGGCCGGCACAGCGAGCCCCCTGCCGTGCCGTCCATGCGGGTGCCTAGCACCGGCAGGGTCAGGCAGCGGGCCGCCGCGTCGGTCATGATGGCGGGGTGGTCACTGAGCTGGGAGAGTTCCTGCGCAGCCGGAGGGCGGCGATCAGTCCTGAGCAGGCAGGGCTCGTCTCCTACGGCGCTCGGCGCGTCCCCGGCCTGCGGCGCGAGGAGCTCGCGCAGCTGGCCGGCGTGAGCCCGACGTACTACACCCGGCTGGAGCAGTCCGACCAGCACCAGGCATCGGACGCGGTGCTGGATGCGCTCGCCCGCGCACTGCGGCTCTCCGACGGCGAGCGCGAGCACCTGCACCGGCTGGCGCGGCCGGCCGGGCGCGTGTCGACCCCGCGGTGCGCCAGGCCCCGGCCGAGCGCCCTCATGGTGATGCACACCATGCCCTCACCGGCGCTGATCCTCGACCACACCAACGACGTCGTCGCCTGGAACCGGCTGGGCCACCTGCTCCTGGGCCACACCGTGCCCTACGAGCTGCCGGCGACCGAGGAGCGGCCCAACCTCGCCCGGATGCTCTTCCTCGAGCCCGGTGGCACGGCCCTGTACGCCGACCCCGACGAGGCGATGCGCACCATGATCGGCTTCCTCCGCTACTCCTCGGGGCTGTATCCCGACGATCAGCGGCTGAGCCGGCTCGTGGGCGAGCTGGCCCAGCGCAGCGACGCGTTCGCGCAGGTATGGGCCGAGCACCCGGTGGCCGACTGCGGCTTCGGCGTCAAGCGGTTCCGGCATCCTCTCGTAGGACGCCTGGAGCTGACCTACGAGGTGATGCGGCTGCCCGAGAGCAGCCTGCGGATGGTCGTCTACACCGCCGAGCCCGGGAGCGCGACGCACGACGGCCTGGAGCTGCTCGCACGCAGCTGAGCGATCGACGCGCCCGCGCGGGTGCGCCGACGCCGGTCCGACCCCGGTCTGACGCGGGCCCGATGCCGGCCCGATGCCGGCCCGGGGGAGACCTTTTCGCGACCGCGAGCAGGAGTGAGACACTGGAGCCATGCTTCCCCTGCTCCTCACCCTGGCGACCGACCCGGTCCCGACCGACAACAACGTGAAGGCCGGGTGGACGGCGTTCGCCGTCTTCCTGCTGCTGCTCGTGGCCGTCGGTGTTCTGGGCTGGAGCTTCAGCCGTCAGCTGAAGAAGGTCAAGAAGGCGAGCGACGCGGGCGTCTACGACGAGTCGGACGCCCCGCACAAGCACGTCTGAGCCCTCCACAGTCCGGGGGTGAGGGTGTGATCGAGGTGATGGCGACGCTGTCGCCGATCCGTGACTTCGGCACGTGGTCGCGTGGCAACGGTCTGGAGATCGTGCTGCTCGCGATCGGAGCCGTGCTCATCGCGCGGTTCGTGCGCTGGTTCAGCGATGCCGCCACCGCGCGTGAGGAGGCCCGCCGCGCCTCCCAGGACTCGCTGGTCCGCTCCGAGGACGACAAGCACCGTCGCGCGCTCAACCAGGTCATCACCTGGGTGCTGGTGGTGCTCGTCTACATCATCGCGGGGTTGCTCGCGGTGCAGAAGCTGGGCATCGCGCTGGCGGCGTTCATCCCGGTGGCCAGCGTGGCAGGCGTCGCGCTCGGCTTCGGTGCCCAGAAGGTGGTGGCTGACCTGCTCGCCGGCTTCTTCGTGGTGGCCGAGCGGCAGTACGGCTTCGGTGACCTGGTCCGGATCTCGGTGGTGGGCCTGGGCGTGCCGGTGCTCGGCACCGTGGAGAACGTCAGCCTGCGGACCACCACCGTGCGCACCACCACCGGCGAGGTCGTGATCACCCCCAACGGACAGATCGCGCAGGTCACCAACCTGTCGCGGGACTGGGCGCGGGCTGTCATCGACGTACCCGTCTCGGTGACGATGGACGTCAACCGCGTGCTCGCCGTGCTGCGCAAGGCCGGCGAGGCGGCGTTCGCCGACCCGGATCTGCACGCGCTGCTGCTCGACACACCCTCGGTGATGGGGGTGGAGTCGATCGAGGTCGACCAGTTCCAGGTGCGGGTGGTGGCACGCACGCTGCCGGGCAAGCAGTTCGAGGTGGGCCGGGCGCTGCGCGTGCTGATCACCCGCACGCTGCGCTCGGAGGGCATCGTCCTGCAGGCCGAGATCAGCACCGGCGAGCCGACGGGTACCGCATGAGCTTCCTCGACTTCGTGCGCTCCCACCTGCCGCGGCGTTCGACCTGGGCCCTGATCGGCGCCTTCCTGGCGGTGCTGGTGCTCTACCTGTTCGTGCGGCCCGACCAGAACACCGCCGCCCCGGTCGTGGTCGTGCCGCAGCAGACGATCACGCCCTCACCCACGCCGAAGCCGAGCTCCTCGCCGTCGCCCACGCGTACGGCGGAGCCGACGCGTCGGCCGTCCGCGTCCGCGACGTCCTCGACGCCGACCCGCACCTCCTCGCCGCGGCCGTCCTCCGCGAGCCCCGAGACGTCGGCGCCGGCGACCTCGCCGACGCCCACCCAGCCGGCGACCTCGGCGCCGCCCGCCACCTCCCCGACGCCGAGCGCGTCGGGCAGCTCCGCGGCGCTGGGGAACGCCCCCGCCTCGTCGAGCACCGACTGAGCGTTCCTGCGGCTGACGGCGACGGATTGTCGGTCGTCGCTGGCATCCTTCGCGCCATGTCCCGACCCGTCCTGCTCCTCCGGTGTCTGCTGGGCGTCGTGTTCCTGCTGCCGGTCGGGCTGGTGGCGGGCTGTGGGGTCACGGTGACGAGCACGGTGCAGCCGGCGCACCCGCCTGCCGCCGGCCCGGCGAGCGGCCCGGCGAGTGGCCCGGCGAGTGGCGCAGCCTCGGTTGACCTCGACGCCGCGCGCGCCGACCTGGCCCGGCTGGCGGTGAAGGGTCGTGCTCCGATGACCGGCTACGACCGCGACGCGTTCGGGCCGGCCTGGAGCGACGACACGGACGATCGGTGGGGTCACAACGGCTGCGACACCCGCAACGACGTGCTGCGACGCGATCTCGCCGACGTCGTGCTCAAACCCGGCACGCACGGCTGCGTGGTCCTCGCCGGCACGCTGCACGATCCGTACGGCGCCGCCACCATCGACTTCGTCCGCGGCGTCGGCACCAGCACCGCCGTCCAGATCGACCACGTCGTCGCGCTCGGCGACGCCTGGCAGACCGGTGCCCAGCGGTGGACCGCACAGCGACGGCGGTCGTTCGCCAACGATCCCGGCGAGCTGCTGGCCGTCAGCGGCCCGATCAACGAGTCCAAGGGCGACGGCGACGCTGCCACGTGGCTGCCGCCGTACAAGGGGTTCCGGTGCGCCTACGTGGCTCGGCAGGTAGCGGTGAAGCGGGCCTACGGGCTGTGGGTGACGCCGGCCGAGCACGATGCGATCGCGCGCGTCCTCGCGGGGTGCGGCGCGTGAGTCGCCGCGTGGGGCGGGTACCGGTGTCCGATGAAGTCGGTGATCACCATTCCGGCCGCCATCGTGGCGGTCCTGGTCCTCGGTGGCCTGAGCGCCGAAGACCCGGGCGGCCTGCGTGGCCGGCAGCTGAGGCGACAGCGCGATCTCGCCAGCGGCAGCGTCGAGTTCCTGCGCTATCAGGTCCCGGTCGGGCAGGACCCGGCCGCGGTGACGGCCGCCCTGATGAACGAGGGGTTCGAGGTGGTGCGCGATGACGCCGCCACCCACACCCAGGACCTCATGATCCTGTGCCCGGCGGGCGCCGACCGGGAGCGGGCCCGCGTCCGCGCCGTGATCGCACACGACGCCCCGATCGACATGGAGGGGCATCCCATGACCGAGCGCGACATTATTTTCGCCGACGAGCGGGCGGCCGAATAATTCCATACCCCGCCGGGTATCGCTTCCTGGCTGCCCATGCCTCACGCTGACTTTCTGGAGCACCATGGCCGTCGTAGGGTGAAGAGAAAGTGGTGTCGACCGCCGCATCTCTCATCCCGTTCTGCGGGGGTTAAGGAAGCTTCTGCATGGTGTCTGAGCCGATCCGGTCCGCCGGCCTGGCCTCCCTCGATCACGGGTGGGAGAACGCTCCGCACCCGTCGGTGATCCTCGCCGACGGTGGGTCCGTCCAGGCCGCGAACCGTGCTGCCCGCGACCTGCTGCCGCGGCTCGCCTCCGGCGGCGAGCTCGCCGACGGCGTCGCGGGGTGGCTCGCCGCGCTCGACCGGGACTGGCGTGCGGGCCGGTACGTCGAGGGCTCCGGCGGCTCGATCGGGGCCCGGCGCTTCCTCGCCCGGCCGGTGCTCACCGACGAGGGCGCGCGGATGTGGTGGCTGGAGGAGACCACGGCGCTGCACGCGGCCCAGGAGGAGCTGCGCCGGGAGCGGGAGAGGACGGAGTTCCTGCGCACCGCCTCCGACGCACTGCTGAGCTCCCTCAACGCGAACCGCACCATGGAGGTCGCCGCAGAGCTCGCGGCCAACCGTCTGGCCGACGCCGCCTGGGTGATCGCACCGGCGGTCCGCGGCCGTCACGAGGCGGTGCTCTGCGTGCGGGGCCAGCAGCCGCGGATGATGAACCTCGACATCCGGCCCGACGACGTCCCCGGCCTGGCCGAGGCCCTGCAGGGCTTCCCGCCGGTGCCGTCGCGGTGGATCGACCCCGGAGCCGTGGAGCCCTGGCTGGTCCCCGCCGGCTTCGGGGCCGCAGGGCCCGTCGTGGTGACATCGCTGCCCGGACACGGCGTACCTGCTGGTGCGCTGGTGCTGCTGCGCAGCGCCGAGGAGCCTGCCTTCAGCGAGGAGGAGGAGGGCGTCGCCCGGCTGTTCGCCTCGCGGGTGGGCGCGGCGCTCTCGGCCGCCCGGCTCTTCGAGGAGCAGAGCGCCATCACCGACGTGCTGACCTCCGAGCTGCTGCCGCCGGTGTTGCGCCGGCTCGACGGCATCGACTTCGCCGGCGTCTACCGGCCCGCCCAGGAGACCGCCCGTCTCGGCGGCGACTTCTACGACGTGCACCCGATCGCCGGCGGCGCGCTGGCGCTGCTCGGCGACGTCTGCGGACAGGGGCTGGAGGCGGCGGTCCTCACCGGCCGGATCCGCAACACCCTGCAGGCACTGCTCCCGATGGTGGACGACCACGTCGAGATGCTGAAGATGCTCAACTCGGTGCTGCTCACCTCGCGGCAGACCCGGTTCGCCAGCCTCGTGCTCGCCACCGCGACCCAGGTGGGCGAGCGGGTGCACCTGAGCCTGACCAGGGCCGGCCACCTGCCGCCGCTGATCGTGCGGACCGACGGCAGCGTCGAGGAGGTGTTCGGGTCCGGGCCGCTGGTGGGCATCCTGCCCGACGCGTCGTTCGAGACGCTGACGGTGGAGCTGGCTCCCGGCGAGACCTGCCTGCTCTACACCGACGGGATCGTCGAGGCCCGCGGCGGTCCGATGGGCGGCGAGATGTTCGGCGAGGCACGGCTGCGGCGCGTGCTGTCCCAGTGCCAGGGGATGCCGGCCGAGGCGGTCGTCGAGCACGTGCTGATGCTCGCGACGCAGTGGCTGGAGCTGCCCGAGCACGACGACATGGCGGTGCTCGCCATCACCGCGCCGCGGGCCCGCGGCTGAGCCCGCGCACCGACGGGAGGAGGGCAGCTGTGGCCGAGACGATCGAGGAGCGCACCGACGCGCGCGCCCAGCCGGTGGAGACCTACGCCGAGAGCCTGTGGCAGGCCGTCATCGAGGCGGACGAGCACGAGGCGACAGACGTGGTGATGGCCGCGCTGGACGCGGGCGTCGACCCCGAGGCGATCCTGCTCGACATCGTGGGTGCGACCCAGCGGCGGGTCGGGATGGAGTGGGCAGCGAACCGGATCAGCGTCGCGCAGGAGCACGCCGCCACCGCCATCAACGAGCGGGTGATCGTGCACCTGTCCGGCCGGTTGCCCCGGCAACAGCCGACCCGGGCCCGCGTCGCCGTCGCATGCGTGGACGGCGAGTGGCACGCGCTGCCGGCCCGACTGCTGGCCGAGGTGCTGACCCTGCGCGGGTTCCGGGTGGACTACCTGGGCGCGCAGGTCCCGACCCCGCATCTGATCACCCACCTGCACCGGACCAGCCCGGACGTGGTGGCGCTGTCCGGGTCGATCCCGACCCGGCTGCCGGTCGCGCATGCGACGATCACCGCCTGCCAGAGCGCCGGCGTACCCGTCATCGTCGGCGGCTCTGCCTTCGGCGTCGGTGGCCGATGGGCCACCCTGCTGGGCGCCGATGCGTGGGCTCCGGACGCGGCCGCGGCGGTGGAGCGGCTCAGCCGGCCGCTGCCCCGCCCGCAGGCCCCGCACCAGCCGATCGACGACCTCCCGCACCTGGCCGACCAGGAGTACACCATGGTCGCGCGCAGCGCCCCGCGGCTCGTCCGCGCGGTGATGACCGGGCTGGAGGAGCGGCTGCCGATGATGCGCGACTACTCCGACCTCCAGCGCCAGCACACCGCCGAGGACGTCGCCCAGATCGTCGACTTCCTCGCCGCCGCGCTCTACGTCGGCGACGCGGCGCTGTTCTGCGACTTCCTCGCCTGGACGGCCGAGGTCCTCGAGGCCCGCGCCGTCCCCGCCCGCTCGCTGGTGCCGGCCGTGGAGTTGCTGCGCGACGAGCTGCGGGACTTCGAGCGTGCTGTCGCGATGCTGGACCAGGCTTGGGGACTGTTGCAGCCTCGGTGAGGTGTCGTCGCCGGCGCCGTCCGGGGACCACCGTCGTGATCTTGCTGTCCGGGTGTGTCCTCTCCGACTGACCGAAGACGTCCCGCACGGAGCCGTCCGCGTGCGAGGCTGTGCCCCATGCGCGACGTACGCCGACGCCTCGGGCCGCTGGGCTGGACCGGCGTCTGCCTGACCGCGGTCGCCGTGCTGGTGGTGGTCTTCGCCGTCGTGGCGGCCCACCGCACGACCGACGGACCGTCCGTGCGCCTCTCGGACGGCGCGCACCACCTCTCGCTGCCCGCCCACAGGACCTACGGCATCTACGTCGACGACGCGGACAACAGCGGGTACAGCGAGACGTGCAGCGCCACCGACGACCGTGGCGGCTCGATCCGGATGCGCGACAGCTCCTGGTCGATCTCCTCCTCGGACACCGAGATGCTGGACCTCGTCTACGACACCGGCTCGGGCGATCTCGTCCTCACCTGCTCGGTCCCGGGCGAGATCGTCACCACGCGCCCCGTCCCCGCGAACGCGCTGGTGCTGCTCGGCGTGGCCGGCGTCGCGGTGGGGATCGCCGGCATCGTGCTCGTCATCGTCGGGCTGAGCCGTCGGCGGCGCGACGTACCTGCTCCGACGCCGGGGCAGGTGCGTCGGAGCCGTGGCGGGAGCCCGCCACGAAGCTGGTTCGCACTCGGTTTCCTCCTTGCCGGCATCGTCCTCGCCTTCTCGGCTCCGTCACGCTTCACCATGCCGCTCCTGGTGGTCACCGCCTTGCTGAGCCAGCACATCCGCGACGGCGAACCGCGCGACCGCGCGGCTCGGGCGGGCGGCGCGGTGTTCTACAGCTGCGTCGCCGTGGGCGTGGTGCTGCACGTCGTCCTCTACCCGGACCGGCACCCCGCTGTGGTGATGTGGTCGGTGATCATCGTCGGGGGAGTGGTGAGCGTGCCCGTCGCCCGACGATTCAGTACGGTCGACGCCGTGCCGTGAGGCCCGGCTCCGTGGTCAATCGCTCAGGAAGGTGGTCCGCAGGCCTCGTGGTGCGGCCCGGTCCGACCGTTTGTCGCGGAGGAGCGGGAACGCCTGTTGGCGCGCGTGACAGGCTGGACCGGTGCCCAACCGACTCGCGTCAGCGACCTCGCCGTACCTGCTCCAGCACGCCGACAACCCCGTCGAGTGGTGGGAGTGGGAGCCGGCGGCGTTCGAGGAGGCGAGGCGGCGGGATGTGCCCGTGCTGTTGAGCGTCGGGTACGCCGCCTGTCACTGGTGCCACGTGATGGCGCACGAGTCGTTCGAGGATGCCGCGACGGCGGCGTACATGAACGAGCACTTCGTGAGCATCAAGGTCGATCGCGAGGAGCGGCCGGACGTGGACGCGGTCTACATGGCCGCCACCACCGCGATGACGGGGCAGGGTGGGTGGCCGATGACGTGCGTGCTCGACCACGAGGGAAACCCGTTCTTCGCCGGCACCTACTTCCCCGACCAGCCGCGGCACGGGCAGCCGGCCTTCACCCAGGTCCTCCAGGCGCTCAGCGAGGCGTGGCGCGAGCGGCGGGACGAGGTGGCGGGGGTCGCCGAGAACATCAGGGCGCATCTCGCCTCGGGCGGCTCGGCGTTCGAGGGTACGGCGGAGGTCGACCTGGCCGCTGCGATCGAGACGCTGGCGGGTCAGTTCGATCCGATGGCCGGCGGGTTCGGCGGGGCGCCGAAGTTCCCGCCGTCGATGGTGCTGGAGTTCCTTCGGCTCGCCTCGACAGGGCTCGCCTCGACAGGACTGGCCTCGACAGGTTCGGCCGACGGCGCGGACCGGGCGCGGCACATGCTGCACCGCACCGCGACGGCGATGGCCGGCGGCGGCATGTACGACCAGCTCGGCGGCGGCTTCGCGCGCTACAGCGTCGACCGCGGCTGGGTGGTCCCGCACTTCGAGAAGATGCTCTACGACAACGCCCAGCTCGTCGGGCTCTACGCCCGGCTCGGCACAGCGCTCGGCGATCGGGTCGCGCGCGAGAGCGCCGACTGGATGATCCGCGAGCTCGGGCTGGGCACACCGGGAACCGCCGACGGCGGGTTCGCCTCCGCGCTGGACGCCGACTCCGACGACGGCAGCGGCCGGCACGTCGAGGGCGCGTTCTACGCCTGGACACCCGGGCAGCTGACCGAGGCGCTCGGCGTCGAGCGCGGCGCCTGGGCGGCGCAGGTCTTCGACGTGACCGAGCAGGGCACCTTCGAGCACGGTACGTCGACGCTGCAACTGCGCCACCAGCCGCCCGCCGAGGAGCAGCGGCGCCTCGCCGAGGTCAGGGCGCGGCTGTTCGACGTACGCGAGCAGCGCCCGCGCCCCGCGCGCGACGACAAGGTGGTGGCGGCGTGGAACGGACTGGCCATCAGCGGCCTGTGCGACGCCGGGCTGCTGCTGGACGAGCAGCGGTACGTCGACGCCGCGGCCGCGGCCGGCGAGCTGCTGCTGCGGGTGCACCGGGATGCCGACGGACGGTTGCTGCGGGTCAGCCGCGATGGCGTCGCCGGCCGGCACGCCGGGGTGCTGGAGGACTACGGCTGCGTGGCGATGGGCTTCCTCAGCCTCGTCCAGGCGACGGCGGATCCGCGCTGGCTGGCCGCCGCCACCGAGCTGCTCGACGACGCACTGGCACGGTTCCGCGCCGACGACGGCGGCTTCTTCGACACCGCCGCCGACGCCGAGACCCTCGTCACCCGGCCACGCGACGCGGGCGACAACGCGTCGCCCTCAGGCATCAGCGCGATGATCCACGCCCTGGTCACGGCCCACGCCCTGACCGGCGAGGGCCGCTACCGGCAGGCAGCCGAGGAAGCGCTCGCCACCGTGGCCCCGTTGATCGCGCAGGCGCCGCGGTTCGCGGGCTGGTCGCTGGTCGCGGCGACCGTGATGGCCCACGGCCCCGACGAGATAGCGGTCGTCGGCCCGGCGGGGCCGGAGCGCGATGCGCTGGCGGCCAAGGCACGCCGCCGGCCCGGGGCGGTCGTCGTCGTCGCCGAGGGACCGGTCGCGGGCATTCCGCTGCTCGAGGGCCGTACGGCGGTCGGGGGCGAGCCCGCGGCGTACGTCTGCCGGGGGTTCGTCTGCGAGCGGCCGGTCGTCGATCCGGCGCTGTTGTGAGTGTGAGCGAGGCGCGGGCGCCGCGCTGACACTCGCGACTCAGCGCAGCGAGTACGTCGCCAGCGAGACGCCGGTGTAGTGCGCCGCGAAGGCCAGGATCGTGAACGCGTGGAACACCTCGTGGAACCCGAACACGCGGGGCCAGGGGTTGGGCCGCTTGAAGCCGTAGACCACACCGCCGAAGGTGTAGAGCGCGCCGCCCACGCAGATCAGTGTGAAGACGGCGATGCCGATGCCGATGCCGAGCGAGCGAGCCCCGTCGAAGAGCGCGGGGATGAAGAAGATCGCCGCCCAGCCGAGGGCGAGGTAGATCGGGACGTAGAGCCAGCGCGGCGCGCTGTTCCAGAAGATGCGGAAGAACACGCCGCCGACCGCACCGGTCCAGACCAGCGTGAGCAGCACCCAGCGCGAGGTCCCGTGCAGCAGCAGCAGCGCGAACGGCGTGTAGGAGCCCGCGATCATCACCATGATGTTGGCGTGGTCCCAGCGCTTGAGCAGGTTGTGCATCCGCGGCGACCAGTGGCCGTTGCCGCGGTGGTAGACCGCCGAGACGGTGAACAGCAGCAGCGCGGCGCCGGTGTAGATCGAGGCGCCGAGCGCGGCTCGGCCGTTGGGGGAGAGCGAGATCAGCACGATGCCGGCGGCCAGCACCAGCGGGGCCGTGCCCAGGTGGAGCCAGCCGCGCAGCCGCGGCTTGATCTCGGCGACCTTCTCGGAGATGGACTCTGCGACCTTCTCGGTGATCGAGCCGGCGGCAGGCCTGAGGCCACTGCGTGCGCTGTCGGTCGTCTCGCTCATGCGGAGACGGTACCCGTCGCGGCCAACATCGTCACAGACTTCACTCGGCCCGGTCAGGCTCCGACATGGTTAACCTAAGAACGTGGCTGACTGGAAGGACGGAGTACGGCGGGTCCTCTACCCGGCGTACGAGGCACGCCTCCAGGCCAGGCTCGACTCCGCCCGGCTGCCGCAGCACATCGGCGTCATGCTCGACGGCAACCGACGCTGGGCCAAGGCCGTCGGCCGCGACACGGCGCACGGGCACCGTGCCGGGGCGGCGAACATCGAGCCGCTGCTGACCTGGTGCGACGAGGTCGGCACCGAGGTGGTCACGCTGTGGCTGCTCTCCACCGACAACCTCAACCGCCCGGCGGCCGAGCTCGAGCCGCTGCTGCAGATCATCACCGAGGCGGTCGACTCCCTCGCCGACCAGCGCCGCTGGCGGCTGCACCCCGTCGGCGCGCTGGACCTGCTGCCGACCGAGGTCGCCGAGCGGCTCAAGGCCGCCGAGGAGGCGACCCGCGACGTGGACGGCATGCTGGTCAACGTCGCGGTGGGCTACGGCGGCCGCCGTGAGATCGCCGACGCCGTCCGGAGCCTGCTGCACGAGGTGGTCGCCCAGGAGATCGCCGTGGACGCGCTCACCCCCGAGCACATCGCCGAGGAGATCGAGGGCCGGCTCTACACCGCCGGCCAGCCCGACCCCGACCTGGTGATCCGCACGAGCGGCGAGCAGCGGCTCGGCGGCTTCCTGCTGTGGCAGAGCGCCAAGAGCGAGTTCTACTTCTGCGAGGCCTACTGGCCCGACTTCCGCCGGGTCGACTTCCTGCGCGCGCTGCGCGCCTACGCCCAGCGCGAGCGCCGCCTCGGCCGCTGACGGCGCCCGACGCCGCCCGACGGCCTCGGTCCCGCGAGCGCCGCAACCTAACGTTCACATTCCAGGTTCGGCGTGTTGCCACATTCGATGGGGTACCGGTCTTACCTTCGAATCACCGGCGGGTGGGGAAGCCCGCCGTACCAGGAGGCCCGTTCGTGAGCGTTCACGACTGCATCACCCGGCACGGCTCGTGCCGCGGTGGGGGAGGTCGGCACTCCGGCCTTCGGGCGGCCCGGTCCATGTGCGAGAACTAGGACCGAGGCGAGGAGTGCGCGCCTGGGTCCGTGAGGGGTGAACGCCGTGCCCACCCAGGCATCCACGACCAAGGCAACCCGCAAGCCCGCGAGTCCTCAGGTCCGCACCTTCGTCCTCGACACCAGCGTCCTGCTCTCCGATCCGGGAGCGCTGAAGCGGTTCGCCGAGCACGAGGTGGTCCTCCCCGTCGTCGTCATCACGGAGTTGGAGGGCAAGCGCCACCACCCCGAGCTCGGCTACTTCGCCCGTACGGCGCTGCGCCAGCTCGACGAGCTGCGCATCACGCACGGGCGCCTCGACGAGGCGGTTCCGATCGGTGAGGAGGGCGGCACGATCCGGGTCGAGCTCAACCACACCGACCCCTCGACGCTGCCGTCGGGCTTCCGGCTCGGCGACAACGACACCCGCATCCTCGCCGTCGCGTGCAATCTCAGCGCCGAGGGCTACGACGTCACCGTGGTCTCCAAGGACCTGCCGATGCGGATCAAGGCCTCGGCCGTCGGTCTGACCGCCGAGGAGTACCGCGGCGAGGCGATCTCCGACTCCGACCCGGGCTACTCGGGCATGGCCGAGCTCGAGGTGGCCTCGGTCGACCTCGACGAGCTGTACGACGACGGTGTGGTCGACCTCGACGTCGCCCGGGAGCTGCCCTGTCACACCGGGCTGGTGCTGCTCTCGGATCGCGGGACGGCGCTCGGTCGGGTCGGATCCGACAAGCAGGTCCACCTCGTCCGCGGCGACCGTGAGGCGTTCGGCCTGCACGGCCGCTCGGCCGAGCAGCGGATCGCCCTGGAGATGCTGCTCGATCCCGAGGTCGGCATCGTCTCGCTCGGCGGCCGCGCCGGCACCGGCAAGTCGGCCCTGGCGCTGTGCGCGGGTCTGGAGGCGGTGATGGAGCGTCGCCAGCACAAGAAGGTGGTCATCTTCCGGCCGCTGTTCGCCGTCGGCGGCCAGGAGCTGGGCTACCTGCCCGGGACCGAGGCCGAGAAGATGGGGCCGTGGGGCCAGGCGGTCTTCGACACGCTCGGCGCCGTCACCTCCCAGGACGTCATCGACGAGATCCTCGACCGGGGCATGCTGGAGGTGCTTCCGCTGACCCACATCCGCGGCCGCTCGCTGCACGACTCCTACGTGATCGTCGACGAGGCGCAGTCGCTGGAGCGCAACGTGCTGTTGACGGTGCTCTCCCGGATCGGGGCGAACTCCAAGGTCGTGCTCACTCACGACGTCGCCCAGCGCGACAACCTGCGGGTGGGCCGGCACGACGGGGTGGTGGCGGTGGTGGAGAAGCTCAAGGGCCACCCGCTGTTCGCGCACGTCACGCTGACCCGCTCGGAGCGCTCGCCGATCGCTGCACTCGTCACCGAGATGCTCGAGAACGTCGTGCTCTGAATCACCGGCGCCCAGCCGCGCGCAGGCGGGGCTGACGGGACCCCTGATGCTGCTGTGACCACAGTGGCGTCAGGGGTCCCGATTTTTCGGGGCATTCGGGTGGTTCGGTTTGCAACCACTTGATGGGTCATGCATGGTGGGTCGAGTCATTTTGCCGACGCCCCTGGCCCCGATACCCAGAGACGAGCGCCTTGTCGAAGCACGCCGCGTACACCCCGAAGCACCGGGGAGCCCCCGAGCGACCGCTCGTCGAGGCTCCCAAGAAGGCCCTGAAGAAGACCCTGGTCCTCTCCGCGATCGCCGTTGCCGGCACCGGCACGACCGTCGGCGGCGGGCTGGCACTCTCCGCCGGGCCGACCCTGGCCACGGCCGCTGACGTCGCCTCCCCGCTCGCGCACAGCGGGTCCTCGGCCTCGACGCCGGCGACGCCTGCCGCCACCAGCGCCGCCGGCTCGACGGCCGGCTCCGGCTCGTCCGGCTCCACGGCCTCGACCACCCGGCGCACCGCCGTGGTCTCCCGCTCCGACCGCCGCGACGCCGTCGACCCGGCCAAGGAGGCGGCGCTCGCCACCTCCGCCGGCACCGCCGCCCGCGCCGTCGTCCAGACCGAGGACATGACCACCGGCGACCCGAAGACCCTCGCCAGCGCGATGCTGGGCAACTTCGGCTGGAGCGGCGACCAGTTCGGCTGCCTGGAGAGCCTGTGGAACCGCGAGTCGGGATGGAACGTCCACGCCGCCAACCCGACCTCCAGCGCCTACGGCATCCCGCAGGCCCTCCCCGGCTCGAAGATGGCCTCGGCCGGCCCCGACTGGCCGAACAATGCCGAGACTCAGATCAAGTGGGGCCTGGGCTACATCCAGGACCGCTACGGCAGCCCGTGCGGCGCCTGGGGACACTCGCAGTCCTACGGCTGGTACTGACCCGCCGAGACGTCACCTTCTGCGGGCCGAGTCGTCACCTTCTGCGGGTCGAGACGTCACATCCTCCCCGCGCCCGGGCATGCTGGCCCGGTGACGCCCCGCACCCGAGTCCTCGGTGAGCTGGCCGACCGGCTGGTCGGCCTCGATCCCGGTCACCCGCTCAGGGTCGGCATCGACGGCCCGTGCGGGGTCGGCAAGAGCCGGTTCGCTGCCGAGCTCGTGCGCAGCATCACCGCCCGCGGTGCCGACGGCGTACACCTGGACTCCGACGGCTTCCACCACCCGCGCGCGGTGCGCCACCGGCAGGGTCGCGACTCGGCCCGCGGCTACTACGAGGACGCCTACGACTTCGACGCGCTCGCCGAGCGGGTGCTGAGGCCGCTCGGGCCCGGCGGGTCGGGCCGCTACGCGACGGCCGTGCACGACCTGCCGAGCGACGCGACCGTCACCGACGCGTACGCCGAGGCGGGCCCGCGGACGATCGTGGTCTTCGACTGCACGTTCCTCCAGCGCGGCGCGCTCCGCCAGCTGTGGGACGAGGTGATCTACCTCGACGCCCGCCGGGCCACGGCGCACACGCGGGCCGTCGACAGGGATGCCGACCTGCTCGGCGGCCGCGAGGCCGCCACCGCGGCCCACGACGGCCGCTACCTGGCCGCCTTCGACCTGTACCTGGCCGAGGAGCGGCCCCGGCAGCGCGCGAGCATCGTGGTCGGCCACGAGGACCCGGCAGCGCCGTACGTCGTCAAGGACTGACCACTCGACCGGCACAAAGCGACCTCTCGGCCCGCGAAAGGTGACGGGTCGGCACTAGGGGTGGGTCATCGACTCCACGTCGAGCGCCGCATCGAGCTGCTCCACGGTCAGCTCACCGCGATCGACGTACCCCAGTCCGAGCACCGTCTCCCGGATCGTCGCCCCGTCGGCGAGCGCCTGCTTGGCGATCTTGGCGGCCGCCTCGTAGCCGATGTACCGGTTGAGCGGCGTCACGATCGAGGGTGAGGACTCGGCGTAGGCGCGCAGCCGCTCCGCGTTGGCGCTGACCCCGTCGACCGTCCGCTGCGCGAGCACCGTCATCGAGGCCGACAGCAGCCGGATCGACTCCAGCAGGTTGCGTGCCATCACCGGCATCGCGACGTTGAGCTCGAAGGCGCCCGACGCGCCAGCGGCTGTCACGGCGGCGTCGTTGCCGATCACCTGGAAGGCCACCATCAGGGTCGCCTCGGGCAGCACCGGGTTGACCTTGCCGGGCATGATCGAGGAGCCGGGCTGGAGGTCGGGCAGGTGGATCTCGGCCAGGCCCGTGGTCGGGCCCGACGACATCCAGCGCAGGTCGTTGTTGATCTTGATCAGCCCCACGGCCAGCGTCTTGAGCACGCCCGACAGCTCGACCAGCGAGTCCCGGGTGCCCTGGGCCTCGAAGTGGTTGCGGGCCTCGGTGAAGTCCTGACCCGTACGCCGCGACAGCTCGGCGATCACCGCCTGCGGGAAGCCGGCCGGGGTGTTGATGCCGGTGCCGACGGCCGTCCCGCCGAGCGGCAGCTCGCGAACGCGGGGGAGCACCGCGTCGAGGCGCTCGGCGGCGTACCGGATGGTGGCGGCGTAGCCGCCGAACTCCTGCCCCAGCGTGACCGGGGTGGCGTCCATGAGGTGGGTGCGTCCGGCCTTCACCAGACCGGCGAACTCCTCGGCCTTGCGCTCCAGCGAGCCGGCGAGCACGTCGAGCGCCGGCAGCAGCTGCTCGGTCACCGCGACGGCCGCGGCGACGTGGATGGCGGTGGGGAAGGTGTCGTTGGAGGACTGGGAGGCGTTGACGTGGTCGTTGGGGTGCACGCTGACGCCGCCGGCCCGCTCGACCAGGGTCGCGATCACCTCGTTGGCGTTCATGTTCGAGGAGGTGCCCGAGCCGGTCTGGAAGACGTCGATCGGGAACGCGTCGTCGTGGCCACCGGCGACCACCTCGTCGGCGGCGGCGACGATCGCGTGCGCCTGCTCGTCGGTGATCACGCCGAGCTCGGCGTTGACGGCGGCCGCCGCGGCCTTGACGTGCGCGATCGCGTGGATCAGGGCCGGCTCGATCGGCGTGCCGGAGATCGGGAAGTTCTCCACCGCCCGCTGGGTCTGCGCGCGCCACAGGGCGTCGCGCGGTACGCGTACCTCGCCCATGCTGTCGTGCTCGATGCGGAACTCTTGCTCACTCACCTCGGGGACCGTCACGTCAGGCATAGCATCGAACGTACCCGGCTTATGCCCGTCCCGAACGGTGTGGGCGCGGGCTGGCTGGGCACCGGACCGCATGAGTGAGCAGCAGTCCGAAGGACAGGTCTCCGAGGTCGGGCGCCTCGACGAGGACGAGAAGGACACCCCGATCAGCCCGGAGGACTCCACCGCCGGCTACCCCGACAGCGAGTCGGGCAACCCGGACACCCGCGGCAGCGGCCCCGACGGCGTACCGCCGGAGAACCGACGCGACCAGGAGCTCAAGCCGAAGGGGTCGCGCCCGGGTGAGGGGATCGAGGACGAGTAGCGCGCGCAGGAGGCCTCAGACGCCGGCCACGTGGCCTGCGTAGAGCCAGTAGGTCTCCGCGCGGCCCTGGAGGTCGACGTCGTAGGGAACGGCCTCGGTCCGCCAGCGCCCGAAGACGTCGGCCATCGTCGCCTCGAGCTCGGCCGACTCCGCAGCGCTCCAGACCACCACCATCCCACCGGGCCGGGTCGCTCGCCGGGCCTCCTCCAGCGCCGGCGCGCGATAGAGGCCCGCGTTGGTGTCGTGCACCAGGTAGCCGGGACCGTTGTCGACGTCCAACAGCACCAGGTCGTACGCCGACGGCGCCGCTTCGGCGAGGGCGAGCGCCACGTCGGCCACCGTCACGGTGACCCGCGGGTCCGCCAGCAGCGCCGGACCGTGCGGCACCGTGCCGTCGCGGAGCCAGTCCACCAGCGCCGGCTCGATCTCGACGACCGTCACCTCGCTCACCCGCGGATCGGCGAGCGTCGCCGCCAGGGTGAAGCCGAGGCCGAGGCCCCCGATCAGGACGCTACCGGCGTTGCCGTGCAGGCCGAGGGCCCGGGTGGCCAGCTCGCGCTCGGTCGAGGTCTCGAGGGTGTCCATCACGAACACCCCGTTGGCCCGCAGCTCCAGCGATCCGTCGTCGCGGCGCCGCAGGACCAGCTCGCCGCGCTCGGACGTGCTGCGGGCTACCTCGTCCATGGTGCTCCTCGCGGCGCACGCCCGACCGTGGTCAGCGCTCGCGCGAGCGCACCCGGAGGCCGCTCAGCGGCACCGTCGTGGTCCCCGCCGGGTCGGTGAAGAAGTCGTTGCCCTTGTCGTCGACCACGATGAAGGCCGGGAAGTCCTCGACCTCGATCTTCCAGATCGCCTCCATCCCGAGCTCCTCGTACTCCAGCACCGAGACGGACTTGATGCAGTCCTGGGCGAGCCGGGCGGCCGGGCCGCCGATGGAGCCGAGGTAGAAGCCGCCGTGCGCGTGGCACGCGTCGGTCACCTGCTTGGACCGGTTGCCCTTGGCCAGCATCACCATCGAGCCGCCGGCCGCCTGGAACTGCTCGACGTAGGAGTCCATCCGGCCTGCGGTGGTCGGGCCGAAGGAGCCCGACGCCATCCCTTCGGGCGTCTTGGCCGGGCCGGCGTAGTAGACCGGGTGGTCCTTCAGGTACGCCGGCATCTCCTCGCCGGCGTCGAGCCGCTCCTTGATCTTGGCGTGCGCGATGTCGCGCGCCACGACCAGCGGCCCGGTCAGCGAGAGCCGGGTCTTGACCGGCAGCTGCGACAGGGTCGACAAAATCGAGGACATCGGCTGGTTGAGGTCGATCGTGACCACCTCGCCGGCGGAGATGTCCTCGGCGACGCCGGTCGAGGGCATGTACTGCGCGGGGTCGGTCTCCAGCTGCTCCAGGAACACCCCCTCGGCGGTGATCTTGCCCAGTGCCTGCCGGTCCGCCGAGCAGGAGACGGCGATCGCGACCGGGCAGGACGCGCCGTGGCGGGGGAGCCGGATCACGCGCACGTCGTGGCAGAAGTACTTGCCGCCGAACTGCGCGCCGATGCCGAAGGACTGGGTGAGCTTGAAGACCTCCTCCTCCAGCTCGACGTCGCGGAAGCCGTGGCCCGACACGTCGCCGGAGGTGGGCATGTTGTCGAGGTAGTGGGCGCTGGCGTACTTCGCGGTCTTGAGCGCGAACTCCGCCGAGGTTCCGCCGATCACGACAGCGAGGTGGTACGGCGGGCAGGCGGCCGTGCCCAGCGACTTGAGCTTCTCGTCGAGGAACTCCAGGATCCGCTTCGGGTTCAGGATCGCCTTCGTCTCCTGGTAGAGGAAGGACTTGTTCGCCGAGCCGCCGCCCTTGGCCATGAAGAGGAACTTGTACTCGGGCTTGCCGTGGTTCTCGGTGGCGTAGAGCTCGATCTGCGCGGGCAGGTTGTTGCCGGTCGGCCGCTCGTCGTACATCGTGATCGGCGCGAGCTGGGAGTAGCGCAGGTTGAGCTTGGTGTAGGCGTCGTAGACGCCGCGGGAGATGACCTCGGCGTCGTCGACACCGGTCAGCACTCCCTCGGCCTTCTTGCCCATCACGATCGCGGTACCGGTGTCCTGGCACATCGGCAGCACGCCGCCGGCGGAGATGTTGACGTTCTTCAGCAGGTCCAGCGCGACGAAGCGGTCGTTCCCGGATGCCTCCGGGTCGTCGATGATCCTGCGGAGCTGGCGCAGGTGTGCCGGGCGCAGGTAGTGCTGGATGTCGTGGATGGCCTCGTAGGTGAGCCGCCGGATCGCCTCGGGGTCCACTCTCAGGAACGTCTGGCCGTCGACGTCGACCGTGCTGACCCCCTCGGTCGTGATCAGCCGGTAAGGAGTCGTGTCCTCGCCGGTCGGGAGCAGGTCGCTGTACAGGAAGGGAGCCTCGGCCACGGCTCAGAACGATAACCCTCACCCCTGTCACAGATCGCAGCCGGTCGGTGTCTGGATGTCATCAGTCCCTCGACCGAAGGAGAAGACGACATGACCACGCGAGTCCCCGCCACCCGGATCACCGGACCGTACGGAGCGTTGGTGAAGGTGTTCGCCGGCCGGATGTTCGGCCGGGTGCCGGAGTCACTGGGTGTGATGTGGCACCACGTGCCGGCCCTGAAGGCGAGCATGGCCTACGGGCAGAAGCTGCAGAAGTGGCACGCGTGCGAGGAGCAGCTGAAGTCGTTCGCGCACATGGCGGTCGCCTCCTCCATCGGCTGCACCTGGTGCCTGGACTTCAACTACTTCCAGGCGAGCAACCGCGGTCTCGACATGGACAAGGCTCGGGAGGTCCCTCGCTGGCGCACGTCCACGGCGTTCAGCCCGCTCGAGCGTGAGGTGATGGCGTACGCCGAGGCGATGAGCCAGACGCCGCCGGCCGTGACGGACGAGATGGTCGCCGGCCTGCTCGACCGGCTGGGGCCGCCGGCACTGCTGGAGCTGACCGCCGTGATCGGCTTCGCCAACCTGACCACCCGCGGCAACGTCGCCCTCGGCATCGAGTCGGAGGGATTCGCCGCCGCCTGCGGCCTGAAGCCGCTGGCGCAGCGACCGGCCGGAGTAGCGTCCGAGGCATGAGCGACGACCCCTTCGTCGCCCACCGCGGCCTGTTGTTCACCGTCGCCTACGAGATGCTCGGGTCGGCTGCCGACGCCGAGGACGTGGTGCAGGAGACCTGGCTGCGGTGGGCCGCCAGGACCGAGCAGCGCGACCAGGATGAGGTGCACGATCCCCGCGCCTACCTGGTGCGCACGGTGACCCGGCAAGCGCTCAACCGGCTGCGCACGCTGGCCCGGCGCAGGGAGGAGTACGTCGGCGAGTGGCTCCCCGAACCGCTGCTCACCACGCCCGACGTGGCGGCCGACGTCGAGCTGGCCGAGAGCGTCTCGCTGGCGATGCTCACCGTGCTCGAGACGCTCACCCCCACCGAGCGCGCGGTCTTCGTGCTGCGCGAGGTCTTCGACGTTCCCTACGAGGAGATCGCCGCGGCCGTCGACAAGAGTCCCGCCGCGGTGCGCCAGATCGGTCATCGGGCGCGCTCGCACGTGGCGGCGCGCCGGCCGAGGGTGGCTGTCGACCGGCGCGAGCAGCGGGCGGTGCTGGAGCGGTTCCTCGTCGCACTCCAGGGCGGCGACGTGCAGGCGCTGATGGACGTGCTCGCGCCGGACGTGGTGCTGATCGCCGACGGCGGCGGGTTCGCCCAGGCCGCGCGCGTGCCGATCCGCGGAGCGATGAGGATCGCGACCTTCCTGCGCCACTTCCCCCGCTACGCCGCTGACACCCAGCTGCGGACGATCTGGATCAACGCCGCCCCGGCGCTGCGGATGGACGGTCCCGACCCGGTCGGCACCTCGACGATCAGCATGGTCGTCGAGGACGGCCGGATCACCCGGCTCTACGCGGTGCGCAACCCGCACAAGCTGGGCCGGATCGCCGAGGCGACGGATCTCACCCGCCGACCGGCGCCGGAGCGGGCATAGTCCGCCGCGCGGCGCCGTTCTGGCAGCGTGCACATCTACGACACGGTGGTGATCGGGGCCGGCCAGGCCGGGCTGTCGGCGTCGTACCACCTCGCGCGGCGGGGGATCGACCACGTCGTGCTCGACGCGGACGAGCGTCCGGGCGGTGCCTGGCGGCACCGCTGGGACTCGCTCACCATGGCCGACGTGCACGGTGTCGCCGACCTTCCCGACGCCCCGGCACCGGGCGGGTCCGGGGAGCGTGCCAACGTGGTGGTGCCGGCCTGGTTCGGCGACTACGAGGCGTCGCACGCGCTGCCCGTCGAGCGCCCGGTCCGGGTCGACCGGGTGACCAGCGAAGGGGAGCTTCTGGTGGTGCACGCGGGGACGCGCAGCTGGCGCGCTCCCTCGATCGTGAACGCGACCGGCACCTGGACGCGCCCGTTCGTGCCCTACTATCCGGGCGCCGACACGTTCCGCGGGGAGCAGCTGCACACCGTCGACTACCCGGGTCCCGACCACTTCCGCGGCAAGCGGGTGCTGGTGGTGGGCGGCGGCGCCTCGGCCGTGCAGTTCCTCGGCGAGCTGGCGCCGATCACCGAGACGCTGTGGGTGACGCGGCGCGAGCCGGTCTGGAACACCGGTGGCTTCGACGGTCGCGCGGCCGTCGGCCGGGTGCTCGACCGGGTCCGGGAGGGCAGGCCGCCGGCGAGCGTGGTGAGCGTGACGGGACTGGCGCTGCGGCCCCAGGAGCGGCTCGCCGAGAGCCTGGGCGCCTACCGGCGGCGGCCGATGTTCACCCGGATCGAGCCGCACGGGGTGCGCTGGGCCGACCCCGCGCCGGCCTGGGGAGCGTCGTTCGAACGCGTGGACGTGATCGTGTGGGCCACGGGCTTCCGGCCCGCGGTCGACCACCTGGCGCCGCTGCACCTGCGCACGCCGTACGGCGGGATCGCGCTGCTGGCCGGCACCTCGGACGTGCAGACAGCCGTCACCGCTGCCGCCGATCCGCGCGTGCAACTGGTCGGCTACGGACCCTCGGCCAGCACGATCGGCGCCAGCCGTGCGGGCCGGGCTGCCGCGCTCGCCGTACGGCGCCTCCTCGCCGAGCCGGCGCCGGTCCGCGCCGAAGCCGCCGGCTGACGACCGCCGCCCCGCCGTCCCGCCGCGACGGGACGCGATCGGACGGCCGAGGCGGCCTCAGGCGGCTCAGGCGTCCGGCGTGGTGCCAGCGGCCGGACCCGGTGCCCCGGCCAGCGCGTCCTCCCGCTCCGGGATCCGGCCGGCGCGATCGAGGTCGACGGTCAGGTTCTCGGTCGTCTTCGGGTCGAAGAGGTGCACCTTCGCCGAGTCCATCCAGATCGTGACCTTGTCGCCCTCGCGCACCTGGCTGGAGCCGTCGAGGGTGATCACCAGCTGGGTCCTGACTACCTCGCCGTCCAGCTCCTGCTCGAGCTGGGTGAGCTGGCTCTGCACCTCCGGCGGCGCCTCGAACGGGATGTAGGCGTAGGTCTCGTTGCCCAGCCACTCCACCACGTCGACGGTCGCCTCGAAGGTGTTCGCGTCGGAGACGTCGCGCGCGTGCGGCGCCGAGGCCTCGGCGAAGCTCTCCGGCCGGATGCCCGCGATCAGCAGCCCCGAACCGGCCACCCGCTCGGCCTTCTCGGCCGGGATCTCGACCTCGCCGAAGGGCAGCTTGAGGGTGGTGCCCTCGACGGTGGCGGGCATGAAGTTCATCGGCGGGGAGCCGATGAAGCCGGCCACGAACAGGTTGGCCGGGTTGTCGTAGAGCTCGCGCGGGGTGGCCAGCTGCTGCAGGATGCCGCGCTTGAGCACCGCCACCCGATCGCCCAGCGTCATCGCCTCGATCTGATCGTGGGTGACGTAGACGGTGGTGATGCCGAGCCGCTTCTGCAGCCGGGAGATCTCGGTGCGCATCTGGCCGCGCAGCTTGGCGTCGAGGTTCGACAGCGGCTCGTCGAAGAGGAAGGCGTCGGCGTTGCGGACGATCGCGCGGCCCATCGCCACCCGCTGGCGCTGGCCGCCGGAGAGGTTGGCCGGCTTGCGCTCCAGGTGCTCGTTGAGCTCGAGCGTCTCGGCAGCAGCCCGGACCTTCTCGTCGACCTCCTTGTCCGAGGCACCGGCCAGCCGCAGTGGGAAGGCGATGTTCTCGAAGACCGTCAGGTGCGGGTAGAGCGCGTAGTTCTGGAACACCATCGCCAGGTTGCGATCGCGCGGGGCGAGGTCGTTGACCCGCCGGTCGCCGATGAGCATGTCGCCGGAGGTGATGTCCTCCAGCCCGACGATCATCCGCAGCAGGGTCGACTTCCCGCAGCCGGAGGGCCCGACCAGGATCATGAACTCCCCGTCGGCGACGTCGATGCTGACGTCGTTGACCGCCGGGAAGCCGTCGCCGTACTTCTTGACGATGTGGTTCATGGTGATGGACGCCATGGGGTCACCCCTTCACTGCGCCGGAGGTCAGGCCGGCGACGATCTTGCGCTGGAAGAGCAGGACGATGATCACGATCGGGATCGTGACGATCACCGACGCCGTGGCGAGTTGGCCGTACGGCGGGTTGAACGGGTCGCCGCCGACGAAGAAGGACATCTGCGCCGGGACGGTGCGGGCCGAGGTGGTGGAGGTCAGCGAGATCGCCAGGGCGAACTCGTTCCACGCGAAGAAGAAGGTGAGGATCGCGGCGGTGAAGACCCCCGGCGCGGCCAGCGGGACGATCACCTTGCGGAACGCCTGCCAGGGCGTGGCGCCGTCCACCTGGGCGGCCTGCTCCATCTCCCACGGGATCTCGCGGAAGAACGCCGACAGCGTCCAGATCGCCAGCGGGAGGGTGAAGGTCATGTAGGGGATGATCAGGCCGGGCCAGGTGTTGAACAGGTGGAACGTGCGCCACATGTCGAACAGCGGGCTGATCAGCGAGACCACCGGGAACATCGCGATGGCCAGCGCCAGCGAGAGCACCAGCCGCTTGCCCCTGAAGTCCAGCCGGGCGATCGCGTACGCCGCCAGCGTCGCGAAGATCACCGACAGCACGGTGGCGATGATCGCGATGCCGAAGGAGTTGCGCAGCGCGTAGAGGAAGTCGCTGTTGTTGAGGATGTCGCGGTAGTTCTGGATGGTCCAGTGCTTGGGCAGGAACTGCGGGCTGCCGGAGTTGGTCTCGTCCTGCGACTTGAACGACAGCGACAGGATCCAGGCGACCGGCAGCAGGCACCACACCATGATCACCACGAATCCGACGCCGGTGCCGAAGAGCGTCTTGCGCGTCGTGCGGGCCATCAGCCCTCCCCTCGGGCCCGGGCCAGGTCGACCCGGAACAGCTTGACGATGCCGAAGGCGAGCAGCAGCACTGTCAGGAACAGCAGCACCGAGAGCGCCGATCCCAGTCCGAGCTGGAACTGCTCGATCACCTGTCTGTAGGTGAGGAACGAGGACGACTCGGTGTTCTGCGCACCGCGGGTCATCACGTAGATGTTGTCGAAGATCCGGAACGCGTCCAGCGCGCGGAAGAGCACCGCGACCATGATCGCCGCCCGCATGTTCGGCAGGATCACCTTCCACAGTCGCTGCCACCAGGTCGCGCCGTCGACCTGGGCGGCCTCGATCATGTCCTCGGAGACCTGGGAGAGGCCGGCGAGCAGCAGCAGCGACATGAACGGCGTCGTCTTCCAGATCTCCGAGACGATGATGGCGAACATCGCCGGCCAGTGGTGGCCGAACCAGTTCGTCGCGTCCGCGCCGGTCTGGATGCCGGGCAGCCAGGCGAACCAGCTGTTGACGAAGCCGTTGTTGAGGCTGAAGGCGAACTGCCAGGCGAAGGCCGAGACCACCGTGATGATGCCGTAGGGGATCAGGATCGAGGTCCTGATGATGCCCCTCGCGAAGATCACCCGGTGCATCACCATCGCGAAGACGAAGCCGACGACGAGCTCGACGGCGACGCTGACCAGCATGATCACCACGGTGTTGAACGTGTCGCGCCAGAACAGCGAGTCGGTCAGGATCGTGCCGTAGTTGCGCAGCCCCACGAACGCCCGGTCGTCGGGGGTGGTGAGCCGGTAGCGGTAGAGCGAGAGGTAGAGCGCCTGGATCATCGGCCAGGCGGTCACCACGAGCATCACGATGACGGCCGGCGCGACCAGCTTGAGCCCGAGCCGGTTCTCGGCGACCGCCCGGTCGGTGGCGGCCGGCCGCTCGCGGCGGGTCGCGGCGGTGGCGACGGTGGTGGTCACAGCAGGCTCCTTCCGTGCAGAACGTCACTGATGAACGCCGCGGAGGCGGCCGGCGTGCCCTGGTTCACCGATGCCGGCGGGTGCCAGGTGGACTGCAGGGCGCCGGAGATGTCGCTCCAGTACGGCGTGGCGGGCCGCGGGCCGGCGTCGGTGACGCTCTGCTGGAACAGCTTGAGCAGGTCGGCGGGGTAGGCCTTCTGCAGCGCGGGGTAGGCGTAGCCGGCGGCGCTGGCGGGCATGTTGCCCTCGGCCACGGCGTACTTGCCCTGACTGGTCGGGGAGGTGAGGCACTTCACCGCCGCCATGTCGAGGGCGACGTGGTGGGAGTACTTGCTGACGCCGATGCCGATGCCGCCGTACGGCGGGCGCGACGTCTTGCCCGCGACCGTCTCGGGGTAGCGGGCGTAGCCGAGGTCGTCGCCCATCGCCTTGCTGTGCGCGCTGTAGATGTAGGTCCAGTTCGTCAGGAAGCCGCCGCTGGCCGAGGCGAAGGTCGACTCCGACTGGCCCTCCTGGGCGATCGAGAGGTCCGGTGGCGTCGCGGCGCTGTGGGCGAGCTTCTGGACCACGGCCGCGGCGGCGCGGCCGGCGGCGGAGTCGATGTCGATCTTCGCGTCCACGCCCTTGGTGAGGTCGCTGACGATCTCACCGCCGGCCCCCATCACGAGCGCGTTGATCAGGACGACGTAGCCCTCGTACTTGTTCGCCTGGACGGCCACCTTCGTGCCCGTCTTCGCGGCGGCGTCGATGATCTGCGCCCAGGTGACGGGCTGGCTCATGTCCAGCCCGGCCTTCTGGGCGACCGACTTGTGGTACCAGAGCACCTGGGTGTTGGACCAGAACGGCGCCACCGCCAGCTTGCCGTTCCAGCTCGAGGCGTCGACCGCGCCCTTGAACGACTGGGCCTTCAGGCTGGCCTGCAGGGCGGCGGGGATGGTCGCCAGGTAGCCGGCGTTGGCCAGCTCGGCGGTGTAGGCCGGGTCGAGGCTCATCAGGTCGATGGAGCTGTCGTGGGCGTTGAGCCGTCGGGCGAGCTGGACCCGCTGCTGGGTGGCGTCCTGGGGAAGCGTCTGCGTGGTGATCGTGTAGCGCGAGGTGCTGCAGGCCTTGGCCAGCGCCGCCTGCCCCCCGTTGTCCGGGTTGGTGTACCAGATGATCTCCGGCTTGCTGCCGCTCGCTGCGCTGCAGGCCGCCAGCGTGGTCGACGCCAGCGCGGCGGCCAGGCCGACAGCGAGCCCTCGTGTTCGTCGCGGTCCCCTCATCGCCCCGCTCCTTCCCCGATGTCGCGCCGTCGGCGACAGTGACCCATGTCACAGGTGTAAACCCTGAGGCCGCTGACGTCCAGTGTTGAAACTGTTCCCGGTTGAGACGCCGGCATGCCTATGGGGGCATGCCGTACAGTGATCCGCGCCACAGCTGTGGCATCACTTCACAACGGATCGTCCGGCACGTACCTGCCGGTGAAGGAGCAACTCAACATGGCATCGGTGACCTTCCAGAAGGCCCAGCGCTGGTATCCGGGGGCGGACAGCCCCGCGGTGCCCGGCATCGACCTCGAGATCCGCGACGGCGAGTTCATGGTGCTCGTCGGCCCCTCCGGATGCGGCAAGTCGACCACCCTGCGCATGCTCGCGGGGCTCGAGGAGGTGACCTCCGGCAGCATCTTGATCGGCGACCGCGACGTCACCACCATGCCGCCCAAGGACCGCGACATCGCGATGGTCTTCCAGAACTACGCGCTCTACCCGCACATGTCGGTGGCCGAGAACATGGCGTTCTCGCTCAAGATGGCGAAGGTCGACCCGGCCGAGCGCAAGCGCCGCGTCGACGAGGCGGCCCGGATCCTGGGCCTGACCGAGTACCTCGAGCGCAAGCCCAAGGCGCTCTCCGGCGGCCAGCGCCAGCGCGTCGCGATGGGCCGCGCGATCGTGCGTCAGCCGCAGGTCTTCTGCATGGACGAGCCGCTGTCGAACCTCGACGCCAAGATGCGCGTGCAGACCCGTACCGACATCGCCAAGCTGCAGGCCGACCTCGGCACCACCACCGTCTACGTCACCCACGACCAGGTGGAGGCGATGACGATGGGCGACCGGGTCGCGGTGATGAACAAGGGTGAGATCCAGCAGGTCGACACCCCGCTGAACCTCTACTCGCGCCCGGTCAACCTCTTCGTGGCCGGCTTCATCGGCTCCCCGCAGATGAACCTCATCGAGGCCAAGGCCGACAACGGTGCGGCCAAGATCGGCGGCTACCTGGTGCCGGTCGACCCGACCGCCGCGAACAAGATGACCGGCAACATCACCGTGGGCGTCCGGCCGGAGGCATGGCGTCTCGTCGGTGCCGAGGACGGCGGCCTGCCGATCTCGGTGACGGTCGTCGAGGAGCTCGGCTCGGACTCGTTCGTCTACGGATCCTGCGACGTGGAGGGCACGCCCTCGACGGTCATCGTCCGGGTCAGTGCCAAGGACAAGGTGAGCAAGGGCGACACCATCCACGTCACCACCGACCCCGGCGACGTGCACGTGTTCGACACCGAGAGCGGGCTGCGCCTCTCCGAGTAGGTCGACCCGTCACCTGGTGACACGCGAGACGTCGGAGAATGGCGTTCGAGTAGTCAGCGGGTGACCGACGGATCGGCCCTGAAAGGGGCAGAAACCGTCCACAGGTACGCCGAGCGGCGCCGTTGTCCACAGCCTCAGCGATGAGCCTGGAGGGCAGCGGCGCCTTTCGTCATCGTGGCGGGCATGACCCTCGAGACGATCACCGTGGCGGACCTGGAGCGGCTCGGCATCGCCCGGCACACCTTCTACCGTCGCGCTCGCGCCGGCGACTACCGCCAGGTCCTCACAGGCGTCTGGGTCGAGCGCGACCAGCCGGTCGACCTGCAGGTGCGTGCCGCAGCGCTGGCCAGGGTCGTCGGGCCCGGTCAGGTGGTGGTCGATCGGAGTGCGGCGTGGCTGCACGGCATCGACGTCTTCGAGTACGCCGAGCCCGGCGGCGTACCGATGCTGGAGACGTGTGCCCGGCCGGGTCGCACCCGCAGCCGCCGCAGGGAGCTGGAGGGTGGCATCAGGGACCTGGCCGAGGAGGATGTCGAGCGGGTCGAGGGCGTGGCGGTCACCACGCCGCTGCGCACGGCCGCGGATCTCGGAGCAAGGCTGCGCCGGCGCGAGGCCTACGCCGCCCTCAACGAGTTCGGCCGGCTGCACGGGGTCGGCAAGCAGGACCTGCGCACGCTCGTCCGCCGGTTCCGGCGCCGGCGCGGCGTCGTGCAGTTGCGCGAGCTGATCGAGCTGATCGAGCCGCGCGTCGAATCCCCGCGGGAGAGCTGGGTGCTGCTCACCCTGATCGACGCGGGACTGCCGATGCCGGAGCCGCAGTGGTGGATCGACGTCGACGGCGTCCCGACCTACCGGCTCGACTTCGCCTGGCCCTCGCGCCGGGTCTGCGTGGAGTACGACGGGCAGGAGGCACACGGCACCGCGGAGCACAGACGCGCCGACGAGGTACGTCGCGCCTGGCTGCGCGAGCACGGCTGGACCGTGATCGTGGTGCGGCTCGGCGACTTCAGCCCGGACCGGGTCGACTCATGGACGGACGAGCTGCGTCGTGCGCTGCGGCCGACGTACGACAACCGCCGGTGGTGACGCCTCGACTGTCACGCGGTGACGCCTCGACTGTCACGCGGTGACGCCTCGGGGGGGTCAGCCGGCGAAGTTGATCGCCGAGTAGGCCTGCAACTTGGAGAGCTGGTGCTCGGAGGTGATCTTGCGGATCGTGCCGGAGCGCGAGCGCATCACCAGCGAGTCCGTGACCACCGCACCGCCGGGCAGGAACCGGACGCCCTGCATGAGGTCGCCGTCGGTGATGCCCGTGGCCACGAAGAAGCAGTCGTCGCCGGTGACCAGGTCGTCGGTGTGGAGCACGTTGTCGGGGTCGAGGTTGTGCCCGGCGTCCAGCGCCCTCTGCCGCTCCTCGTCGTCCTTGGGCCACAGCCGACCCTGGATCGTGCCGCCGATCGCCTTCATCGCGCAGGCCGCCACGATGCCCTCCGGCGTACCGCCGATGCCCAGCAGGAGGTCGGCGCCCGAGCCGCTGCGGGCAGCCGAGATGGCGCCGGCGACGTCGCCGTCGGTGATGAACTTGATCCGGGCGCCGGCGGTGCGGATCTGCTCGACCAGGCCGGCGTGCCGGGGACGGTCCAGCACGATCACGGTGATGTCGGAGGGCTTGGTGCCCTTCGCCTTGGCGACCTGGTGGATGTTCTCGGCGACGGGGAGGCGGATGTCGACGACGTCGGCCGCCTCGGGGCCGGTGACGAGCTTCTCCATGTAGAACACCGCCGAGGGGTCGTACATGGCGCCCCGGGGCGCTGCGGCCAGCACCGAGACGGCGTTGCTCATCCCCTTCGCGGTCAGGGTAGTGCCGTCGATCGGGTCCACGGCGACGTCGACCTCGGGGCCGGTGCCGTCACCGACGCTCTCGCCGTTGTAGAGCATCGGGGCGTTGTCCTTCTCGCCCTCGCCGATCACGACGGTGCCGTTCATCGAGACGGTCGAGATCATCACCCGCATCGCGTTGACAGCCACCCCGTCGGCGCCGTTCTTATCGCCCCGGCCCACCCACCGGGCGGCGCTCATCGCCGCCGCCTCGGTTACCCGGACCAGCTCGAGCGCCAGGTTGCGGTCGGGTGCCTGCGGCGCGACGTCGAGGGGCTCGGGCAGGTGGGAGGAGTCGCTCATGAGGCGACTGTATCGGCCTTGAGCGGGGCTGCCGGGGTCTGCTCAGTTTGATCGATCCAGCCGGACGGCGCAGCTCCGGAGCGACGCGGGAGCGATGCGGGAAGCGGCTCAGGTGAGGGTCAGGGCCGCGACGGCGGCCACCAGGGCCACCGGCGTGAGCGTCAGCGAGACGAGGTGGAAGCGGCCGTTGCCAGGCGTGATGCCGTCGCGGGCCAGGGTGCGCCGCCACAGCAGGTTGGCCAGGCTGCCGGTCCAGGTCAGGCCGGCCCCGATGGTCAGCCCGAGCAGCGCCGCCAGGACGGCCGTGTCGCCGAGGGGCGCCAGTACGGGGACGATCAGCAGGGTCGCCGAGAGGTTGGCCAGCAGTGCGCTGGCGAGGGTTCCGATCACGGCGATGAGCAGCAGGTCGGCGAAGCCGGTGCCGTCGGGCAGCAGCCGGCCGACCAGATCCCCGAGGAAGTCGGCCGACAGCCCCGCGACCACCACCCCGAGCGCGAGCACCCACAGCGCGAACGACGGGTTGGCGGCGCGGACGGCGTCGGCGGGGGAGAGGATGCCGCGTCGTACGCCCCAGCCGAGCAGGATCGCCGCCGCGATCGCCGCCGGCACCCACGGGTCGACGCCGAACGGGCTCAACGCGCCGAAGGCGATCAGCATCACTGTCACCACGGCAGCGGGGAGCCGCCAGCCTCGTCCGTCGGCTGCCGCGACGGGAGTGGCGGCGGGAGTGGCGGGAGTGGCGGGAGCGCGCAGCTCGCCGGCGAAGAGCAGCCGCAGGCCGACGTACTCCACGACCAGCGTGGCCACCAACGGCAGCGCCATCCGTACGGCGAAGCCGCCGAAGGTCAGCGAGAGGTAGGGCAGCGCCAGCAGGTTGGTCAGGTTGGCGACCGGCAGCAGCAGCGAGCCGGAGTTCGCCAGCCGCAGGCACGCGTAGGCCCCCGGGCGCCCTGAGGCGCCGAGACCCCGGGCCGCCCCGATGACGACAGGGGTCAGGAGTACGACGGTGGCGTCCAGGCTGAGCACCGTGGTGACGAGCGCGGCCAGGACGAACACGCCGCCGAAGAGCCGCTGCGGGCTGTGCCGCGACCGGCGGCGGACCAGCTCGGCGGCCGCGGCGAACAGTCCCGCTCGCGCGCACACCTCGGAGACCACCAGGATCGCCACCAGGAAGCCGACCACCGGTGCGAGCGGCCGGATGGCGTCCCCGGCCGCGTGCAGGCCCAGATAGCCGGTGACGAGGGTGAGCGCCACCGCCGCCACCGCTACCAGCGCCTCCGTGCGCGGCCGTGGATGACGGTGGGCCGTCACCAGCAGCGCCAGCAGGCAGACGACCCCGATCACGGGTGACACCCTAGGGGTCGGGGGCCCGCGGTTCGGCGCCGCCTGGGAGCACCTGAGACGATGGTGCCGTGAGTGAGCAGGGCGCCCGTCGGTATCCGCGGACCTTCCACGGTCTGATCGTCTCGATGGTCGTGCTGGTCATCGTCGTGGTCGTCTACTGGGCGCTGAACAACGTCACCCACGACACCCCGAACGAGGGCGGCAGTGCGGTCGACTACCGATCCGCGGTGCACGACGTGCAGGCCGCCGGCGCACCGTTGAAGGTGGTCTACCCGACGTCGCTGCCGCAGGGCTGGAAGGCGACCAGTGCCGACTACGCTCCGCCGAGCGGTCCTGGCACCGGGCCGACCTGGGGTCTGGGCGTGGTGACCGACCACGACTCGTTCGTCGGGCTGCGGCTGGAGGCGACCCCACTGACCGCGCTGGTGGCCACCTACATCGACAAGAACGCCTCCAGCGACGGTCAGAAGACCCTGCACACCGCGCTCGGCGATGCCTGGTCGACGTTCTCCGACGCGGGCGGGGACACCGGCTATGCGATGCAGCTCGGCGATGACGTGCTGCTGGTCTACGGCTCGGCGGACAAGGCGGACTTCACCACCTTCATGCAGTCGCTGACCCAGGCGGAGCTCCCCGGCGTCTCCAGCCCTGCCAGCCCTGCTGGTTCGGTCAGCCCGCTGGGCTGATCGACCGCCGGCGTCAGCCCTGCGCCTCGGCGGTGGTCCGCAGCCGCTCCCGGGCCCCCTCGAGCCACTCCTGGCAGACGCCGGCGAGCAGCTCGCCACGCTCCCACAGGGCAAGGGACTCCTCCAGCGTCGTGCCGCCGGCCTCGAGCCGCCGTACGACGTCGATCAGCTCCTCGCGAGCCTCCTCGTAGCTGGGCTTGGGCTGCTCGTCACTCGTGGCCATCGTGGCCCTCCTCGGTGCTGTCGATCGGGTCGGTCTCGATGTCGCCGACGGTGGCATGGATCCGGCCGTCGGTCAGGCGGATGCTGAGCGAGGTTCCGGAGGTGACGGCGCCCACGCCCGCGAGCACGTGGCCGTCGGCGTCCTGCACGACGGCATAGCCGCGGCGCAGCGTCTCCAGCGGGCTGAGCGCACGGGCACGCGCACGCTGGTGGGCGATGTCGTCGCCGGCCCGGTCGAGCTGGTGGGTCAGCGAGCGGCGGGCGCGCTCGCGCAGCTGGGCGACCTCGTCGATCCGGCTGGTCACCAGGCTGGTCGGGTCGGCCAGGGCGGGACGGGAGCGCAGCGAGGCGAGGAGGTTCTGCTCGCGCTGCAGCCACTGCGCGAGCGTGCCGCGCAGGCGATCGCGCGCGGCGTCGACCAGCCGGAGCTCCTCGGCGACGTCGGGCACGACCAGCTTGGCGGCGTCGGTCGGGGTCGAGGCACGGACGTCGGCCACCAGGTCCAGCAGGGGCGAGTCCGGCTCGTGACCGATGGCGGACACGACCGGGGTGGTGGCGGCGTGCACCGCCCGCAGCAGCGCCTCGTCGGAGAACGGCAGGAGATCCTCGACCGACCCGCCGCCGCGGGCGATCACGATCACCTCGACCTCGGGGTGCTTGTCGAGCCGCTGGAGGGCGCCGATGACCTCCTCGGCGCTGCGCGGGCCCTGCATCGCGGCGTAGGCCACCTCGAAACGGACCGCGGGCCAGCGCCGGCGGGCGTTCTCCAGGACGTCGCGCTCGGCCGCCGAGTTGGGCGCGGTGACCAGCCCGACAGCTCCGGGCAGGAACGGCAGCCGGCGCTTCAGCTCGGCCGCGAAGAGCCCTTCGGCGGCGAGCAGCTGGCGGCGCCGCTCGAGCCGGGCGAGCAGCTCACCGAGGCCGACCATCCGGATGTCGCGGACCTGGAGCGAGAGGGAGCCGCGGTTGGCGTAGTAGGAGGGCTTGCCGTGGACGACGACGCTCGCCCCCTCGACCAGAGGGGGGTTGAGACCGTCGAAGAGGGTGCGGCTGCAGGTCGCCGGCACCGAGATGTCGGCGACGGTGTCGCGCAGCGTCATGAAGACGGTCTGCATGCCCGGACGTCGGTTGATCTGGGCGATCTGGCCCTCCACCCACACCGCGCCGAGCCGGTCCACCCAGCCGGCGATCGCGGTGGCGATCTGCCGCACCGGTGCCGGCGACTCGAGCGAGGTCTCCAGTGCCATCAGTGCTCCCTGGTGCTGGTGGTCTGGGCGAGGACGAAGCGTTCGAATCCCGGGATCGTGAAGCGGAGCCGGCCGTAGCCCGCCTCCTCCACGATCCCCTTGACGATCAGGTTGCGCCGCACCATGCTCAGCGACTCGGTGCTGGTGGCGAGCATCGCCGCGATCTCGCCGCGCCGTACGACCGGCTGCTGGACGCGAGCCATCGCCGACAGGAACGCCCGCTCCGCCGCGGTCGCCACCGCCCACCGGGCCTCGAAGATCGAGGCGAGCGCGCTGCGGGCGGCGTGCGAGCCTGCCTGCACGGCAGCGAGGTCCAGCTCCGAGCCCCGCTCCGGCGCGGCGGCGTCCCAGGTGGCGGCACCCAGGATCTGGAGCGACTGCGGGTAGCCCCGCGCGGTCCGCACGACCTCGGTGACGGCCTCGGCGGACCAGGTGACGTCGAGCGCCGCGGCCGGCTCGGTGAGCAGGCGTGCCGCATCGGTGTCGTCGAACTCTCCCAGGACGAGCTCGTGGCTGCGCTCGCCGAAGGTGGCGGCGCGGGTCAGCAGGCTCTTGGTCTGCGGCAGGCCGGCGCCGATGACGCCGACGGGGAGCCCGGCGCGCTCCCCGGCGAGGTTCTGTACGGCGTTGAGCAGCACGCCGCCGTGCAGCAGCGCCTGCTGCTCGGGCGCGTACTCCCACTCCCGGGTCGACTCCAGCGGCGCGTGCAGCTCGTCGATCATCACGATCAGGCCGCTGCCCCCGCGCTCGCGCACCAGCCGCCCGGCTCGGCCGAGCAGGTCTTCCAGCGGGCCGACCAGCGCCGTCGGCTGGGCGACCGGGCCGGCCTCCAGGCGTGCGCGGACCTTGGCGAAGCCAGCGCTCACCTCGACGGTCAGGTCCTTGATCCGCCTCGAGCCCGAGGAGCCGATCCCGGCCCGCTCGAGGCTGCGCTCGACCCGGTCGACGACCTCGGCCAGGAACGGGTGCTGCTTGACGCACGAGACCCAGGCGATGACGAAGCCGTCCTCCTCGGCCTGGCCGGCGACGTCGCGCAACAGCGAGGTCTTGCCGACGCCTCTCGGACCGGTGACGATGGTCAGCGGGCCCATCATCTCGCCGTACGCGGCGACCCTGGCCAGCTTGTCGCGGAGCAGCTGTCGCTCGGTGGCGCGGCCGACGAAGAAGCGAGGGCGGTCGCCGGGGGTGTAGGGGTTCGGCAGCACGGCACCTCCTCGGGTCGACGCAGGTCTTTATAGGTGGGCGGAGTTATAAGCGACTATAAGTCGCCGCACCCGCCCACCGTACGAGCCGGCACTGACAATCTCCTCAGGACCGCCGGGGGCCGTAGACTCGTCGCATGAGCATCGACCTCGGCACCCCGCGCATCATCTCCGAGGAGGAGAAGGCGGTGCTGCTGGCCTCTCCGCGCGGCTACTGCGCCGGGGTGGATCGGGCGGTGGTCACCGTCGAGCAGGCCCTGGAGCTGTACGGCGCTCCTGTCTACGTGCGCAAGGAGATCGTGCACAACAAGCACGTCGTCGGGGATCTGCGCGGGCGCGGTGCCATCTTCGTGGACGAGCTGGACGAGGTCCCCTCGGGTTCCACCGTGGTGTTCTCCGCCCACGGGGTGGCGCCGGCGGTACACGCCGACGCCGAGGTGCGCGGGCTGAAGACGATCGATGCCACCTGTCCGCTGGTGACCAAGGTGCACCTCGAGGCGAGGCGGTTCGCGGCGCAGGACTACGACATCCTGCTGATCGGGCACGCCGGCCACGAGGAGGTCGAGGGCACCATGGGCGAGGCGCCCGAGCGCACCCACCTGGTCCAGGGACCGACGGACGTCGCGCGTCTGGAGGTGCGCGACCCGGGCCGAGTCGTCTGGCTCTCCCAGACGACCCTGTCCGTGGACGAGACGATGGAGACGGTGGCGGCGCTGCGCGAGCGCTTCCCGGAGATGATCGACCCGCCCAGCGACGACATCTGCTACGCCACCCAGAACCGGCAGCTCGCGGTCAAGGACATCTCCGCGGGCACCGACCTGGTGATCGTGGTCGGCTCGGGCAACTCCTCGAACTCTGTCCGCCTCGTCGAGGTGGCGCTCGAGGCGGGCGCCCGCGACGCTCGCCGGGTCGACGACGCGAGCGAGCTGCAGGACGCCTGGTTCGAGGGCGTCGGCTCGGTGGCGGTGACCTCGGGTGCGAGCGTGCCCGAGAAGCTGGTGCAGGGAGTGCTGGCGGTCCTCGCCGAGAAGGGCTTCCCCTCGCCCCAGGTCGTGCACAGCGCGGAGGAGTCGCTGATCTTCGCGCTGCCCAAGGAGCTGCGGCGCGACCTCAAGGCCGCGGGCCGCTGAGCCCGGGCATCACGACGATGGCGCGCTACCTCGACGTCCACCCGGACAACCCCCAGCCGCGGTTGATCGGCCAGATCGTGCAGGCACTGCGCGACGACCAGCTGATCGCCTACCCGACCGACTCGGGCTACGCGCTCGGGTCACGGATCGGCAACAAGGACGGCCGGGATCGGATCCTGGCGATCCGCGGCCTCGACGATCGGCACCACTTCACCCTGGTCTGCCGCGACTTCTCCCAGCTGGGTCAGCTGGTGCACGTGGACAACAACGCCTTCCGCGCGGTGCGGGCCGCGACGCCCGGCCCGTTCACCTTCATCCTGCCGGCGACCCCGGAGGTGCCGCGGCGCCTGCTCCATCCCAAGAAGCGGACGGTCGGGGTGCGCATCCCCGATCACGTGGTGGTCCGGGCACTGCTCGAGGAGCTCGGGGAGCCGATCCTGTCCTCCACCCTGATCCTGCCCGGCGAGTCCGAGCCCCGGACCAACGGCTGGGACGTGAAGGAGGAGCTCGACCACCAGGTCGACATCGTCGTCGAGGCCGGCGACACCCCGGCCGAGCCGACGACCGTCATCGACTGGTCGGGTGATACGCCTGAGGTCGTGCGGGAGGGTGCGGGCGACTGGTCGCGCTTCCTCGGGTGATCGTGCCGCGCAGGAGCCTGTTGCGACGGATCACCAGGCAGGCAAGCGCCAGGGCGTAGCCGATGAAGAGCGCGATGCTGTGATGGCCGAGGGCGGAGATGAGCGCCTGGAGGAAGCCGTCCCCGTGGGCGGCGCCGATGCCGCTGCGGCTGCTGAGAGCGAACAGCCCGAAGATCCCGAGCATCAGCAACGGCGGCAGCACGCCGACGAAGAAGAAGTCACGGGGGTGGACCAACAGGGCGACGCCGGTGCAGATCAGCACGAAGCAGACGTCGAACAGCACCTCGACCCGGCCGGCCAGCAGGCTGTCGATCACGGCGACGGTGAGGGCGAGGGCGACCGCGAGCGCGACGACACGCCCGCCCGGCTCGTGGCCCTCGTCCCAGATCGTTCTGCTCACGCCCATCCTCCTATAGCGCCACGGTAGGGTCGTCGGCCTCGCTGTGCCCGGCGGCACGCCGGACGGCGTGCAGCGCGACCGGCTGCGGGGTCGGCAGCTCGTCGTCGGTGACGCCGAGGTCGCGGAACCGGCGAGCCGTGACCAGCACCCGGCTCTCCAGCGACCCGACGGCCTGGTTGTAGCGGGTGACGCTCGCGTTGAGCGAGCGACCCAGAGCGTCCAGATGACCGTCGAAGGTGGCGAGCCGCTGGTGCAGCTCGCGGCCGAGGCGGTGCACCTCGCGAGCCTCCTCGGCCAGGGTCTCGTGCACCCATCCGTGGGCGACGGTGCGCAGCAGCGCGATCAGCGTGGTCGGGGTGGCCAGCACGACCTGACGCGTCGCGGCGTACTCGATCAGGGAGGGGTCGGTCTCCAGCGCCGCCGCCAGGAACGACTCGGCCGGCATGAAGAGCACGACGAACTCGGGGCTCTCCGGGAGCGCACGCCAATAGGCCTTCGAGGAGAGCAGGTCGATATGGCCGCGCAGTTGCCGGGCGTGCCTGTCGAAGTGGTGGTGACGCTCGGCCGGATCGTCGGTGCTGGTGGCGTCGAGGTGTGCCTCGAGGGGCACCTTCGCGTCGACCACCACCTGGTGGCCGCCGGCCAGATGGACGACCAGGTCGGGGCGCAGCTGGCCGCTCTCGAGGCGGACCTGCTCGGTGAAGTCGCAGCGGTCCACCAGTCCCGCCAGCTCCACCGCGCGTCGCAGGTGCAGCTCACCCCAGCGGCCGCGCACCTGAGGGCGGCGCAGCGCGGTGGACAGTGAGCGGGTCTCGCGCTGCAACTGGTCGACCTGCGCGTGGAACTGCCCCTGCCACTGCGCGCGAGCGCGGTCGAGGTGGTGCATCTGGTCACTGAGCCGGTCCAGCCCCTGCATCAGCTCGGCCTGGTCGAGCATGCCCTCCAGGTGTGCCGGCCGCGATCGGATCCAGAACACGCCGATCACGGCGCCGAGCGCGAGGCCGACGACCAGGGCGAGGAAGAGCGCGAAGATCTCCATGGCCCGAGGGTGTCAGCGACCTCCGACAGTTTTCGTCGGGAGCTGGGGCGTGATCGAGCTTGGTGCCGGTTTTGACCCCCAGGGGTCAAAACCGCAGCTTGGGGGGCAATGCTTTGCCCGACAACGTTCGGTTTTGACCCCCAGGGGTCAAAACCGCACGCCTCAGCCCAGCGACTTCACCCAGCGCCGCCACTGCGGCTGCGGCGTGTAGCCGGCCGACCGCCAGAGGCTCTGCCCGAGGTCGTTGCCCTCCAGCACCAT
Organism: Nocardioides sp. BP30; assembly: GCF_029873215.1. NCBI lineage: Bacteria > Bacillati > Actinomycetota > Actinomycetes > Propionibacteriales > Nocardioidaceae > Nocardioides > Nocardioides lacus. Next base: position 1,331,275 of record NZ_CP123620.1, read on the forward strand.
CGCATCGATCCGACCGGCGCCGAGGGCGCGGAACCGCTCCTCGGCGTCGGCGAGCAGCAGTCGCCCGACGCCCTGGCGCCGTACGTCGGGGTGCACGGCCAGCCGGTAGAGGTGGGCGCGCCAGCCGTCCCAGCCGGCGATCAGCGAGCCGACCAGCCGGCCGTCCCGCTCGGCGACGGTGCACGCATCGGGGTCGCGCCCCAGCAGCGCCTCGATCTTCTCCGCGGTGTCGGTGGGCCGGGAGTCATTCTCGGCCGCCACCTCCCACAGCGCCAGCAGCATCGGTACGTCGTCGCTCGTCGCCCGGCGTAACACCGTCACCACCTCGCTCGCCGTCACTTCGCCGTCTCTTCGCCGTCAATCGCCCAGGTCGACGACGACCGGAGCGTGGTCCGAGGGTGCCCCGCTGCCCTGCGCCGGGTCGCGTTCGTCGCGGTCGATGAAGGCGCCGCTCACCCGGGAGGCGAAGGACGGCGAGCCCAGGACGAAGTCGATCCGCAGGCCGCGGTTGCGCTCGAAGCGCTGCCGGTAGTAGTCCCAGTAGGTGTAGACCTCGGGGCCCGGCGCGTAGGGCCGCACCACGTCGCTGTAGTCGGCCTCGATCGCGAAGAACGCGGCCCGCTCCGCCGGCGTCAGGTGGGTGGAGTTCTTGAACTGCGAGGGGTCGAAGCAGTCCTCGTCATAGGGGCAGACGTTCCAGTCGCCGACCAGGGCGGTCGGCGTGTCCAGCCAGGCCTGCGACGCCTCCCGGAGCCGGGCGAGCCAGTCGAGCTTGTAGACGTAGTGCGGATCGTCGGGCTTGCGCCCGTTGGGGACGTAGAGCGACATCACCCGCACCCCGCCGCAGACCGCGGAGATGGCGCGGGCCTCGGCGTGCTCGGGGTCGCCGTACAGGGGCATGCCCTCGAACCCCACCTGGACGTCCTCCAGGCCGACGCGGGAGAAGATCGCCACGCCGTTCCACTGCGAGTGACCCACCGCCGCCATCTCGTAGCCGCGCAGCTCGAGCTCCATCGTCGGGATCTGGTCGACCTTGGCCTTGGTCTCCTGTACGGCGAGCACGTCGATCTCGTGCCGGTCGAGGAGGGCGTGCACGCGGTCGATCCGGGTGCGGATGGAGTTCACGTTCCAGGTGGCGATGCGCACCCGCGCAACCTACCCCGTTCAGCCGATCCGGAACGTCCGGGGCTCAGGCTCCCGCTCGGCATCGGAACGCACGATACAGAACTCGTTGCCCTCCGGGTCCGCGAGCACGACCCAGCCGCGGCCGTCCGCCTCGCGGTGGTCCGCGAGGAGCGTCGCTCCGAGCGCCAGGGCTCGCTCGACCTGCTCGTCGCGGCTCATGTCGGTGGGCGCGAGGTCGAGGTGGAGGCGATTCTTGGCGGACTTGCCCTCCGGCACCGGGATGAACAGCAGGTCGGTGCCCGCGTGGGGGAAGTGCGGCGCGACCAGCACCTCCGGGTCGTCGTCGTGGAAGACGTGCCAGTCGGTCAGGTTCGCCCAGAAGGCGGCGAGGGCGAGGGCGTCGGCACAGTCGAAGGTGATGGTGCGGATCGCGACGGTCATGGCACCAGCCAACACCAGGGCGGGACCGGCGTCACGCGAAATGAAGCCGACCGCGCCGGCGCCTCTAGACTCAACCCCCGTGGCTCTCACCATCGGCATCGTCGGTCTCCCGAACGCGGGCAAGTCGACGCTCTTCAACGCGCTGACCAAGAACAACGTCCTCGCGGCGAACTACCCGTTCGCGACGATCGAGCCGAACGTGGGCGTCGTCGGCGTACCGGACGAGCGGCTGGGCACGCTGGCCGAGCTGTTCGGCTCCGAGCGGGTGCTGCCCGCGACGGTGGAGTTCGTCGACATCGCCGGCATCGTCCGCGGCGCGTCGCAGGGGGAGGGGCTGGGCAACAAGTTCCTGGCGCACATCCGGGAGTCGGCCGCGATCTGCCAGGTCACTCGCGTCTTCCGCGACGACGACGTCACCCACGTCGACGGCGAGGTGAACCCCGGCAACGACATCTCCACCATCTCCACCGAGCTGGTCCTGGCCGACCTGGAGACCGTCGAGAAGGCGATCGTGCGGCTGGAGAAGGAGTCGCGCAAGAACAAGGAGCTGGTCGCGAACCTCGACGCGGCTCGCGCGGCCAAGGAGGCCCTCGAGGCCGGTACGCCGATCATCGCGACCTCGATCGACCGCGGCCTCCTGCGCGAGCTCTCGCTGCTGACGGCGAAGCCGTTCATCTACGTGTTCAACTGCGACACCGACGAGCTCGCCGACGAGGACCTGAAGCAGTCGATGCGCGAGCTCGTCGCCCCGGCCGAGGCCATCTTCCTCGACGCCAAGATCGAGTCCGAGCTGATCGAGATGACCGACGATGAGGCCGCCGAGATGCTCGCCGAGCTCGGCATCGGCGAGTCGGGCCTCAACCAGCTCGCCCGGGTCGGCTTCGACACCCTCGGCCTGCAGACCTACCTCACCGCCGGCCCGAAGGAGGCCCGCGCCTGGACCATCCGCAAGGGCGACACCGCCCCGGAGGCCGCCGGCGTGATCCACACCGACTTCCAGAAGGGCTTCATCAAGGCCGAGATCGTCTCCTTCTCCGACCTGGTGGCTGCCGGCTCGATGGTGAAGGCGCGCGAGCTCGGCAAGGTCCGGATGGAGGGCAAGGACTACGTGATGGCCGACGGTGACGTGGTGGAGTTCCGCTTCAACGTCTGACGCCAGACCGCAGCGCCGCTGCGCGTCCGCCGCCCTGGCTCAGCCGGCCGGCGCGGCGTCGACCGTCTCCTCGCTGACACCCGAGCGCAGCCGGTCGAGCAGCCGGGGGTGGCCGCGCAGATATCCCTCCCCGGCCCGGACGCCCCACCAGCAGGCCGCCAGCGCCCCGACGGCGACGGCGATCGAGTCCCAGGGCTGGGGCAGCCAACCGGCTCCGCCGTAGCTGCCGATCGCCGCGACGACGTAGACGAAGGCGATGTAGGCGACCAGCCAGATGCCACCGGCGAGGTCACCGGGGTCCCGCTCGCCGCGGGCGAAGCTGACGACGAACCAGACCAGTCCGACCGCCAGGGCGATGACCGTCTTCCACAGCGTGGACCAGGGCTGCCACAGGATCACCAGGGAGGCCACCACGAAGGCGGCCGGCGCGATGAAGGTCATGCCGCGCAGCCGGCTCGACGCTTCCCCGAGTCCGACGCGCCGGAACACCAGCAGCGAGACCGACCCGATCGAGAAGGTGAGCGCGACCAGGGCGCTGAGCACCTCGACGATGCTGTGCCAGCTCGGGAGCAGGATGATCGTGCCGGCTCCGAGGACGAAGTTCACCAGGAGCGCGACGACCGGTACGCCGGTCCGGTCGCTCACCCGCATCACGACACGGGGGAAGAAGCCGTTCTTGGCCAGGCCGAAGACGTTGCGGGCGTTGGCCGCGGTGAAGACGATGCCCGACCCGGACGGCGAGATCGAGGAGTCAGCGATGAGCAGCCAGGACAGCCAGGTGAAGCCGAGCATCTTGGCCAGGTCGGCGAAGGGCGAGTCCAGGTTGACGCCGTGCCACCCCGCCTTCGCGAGCTCGGAGGAGGGCAGCGCGCCGAGGTAGCCGACCTGCAGCCCGAGGTAGAGCACGATGCTGAAGCCGATCGTCACCACCATCGCGCGGGGGATGTCCCGGTGCGGGTTGCGGGCCTCGCCGGACAGCTCGATCACGTTGCGGAAGCCGGTGTAGGCGAAGATGAGGCCGCCCGACGCGATCGCCGAGAACGCCGCCGAGATGCCGTACGGCGCGAAGCCGTGGGCGCTGATGTTGTGCGAGATCCCGCCGGCCTTGTCGTTGGCTCCGAACCCGCTGGCGAGCAGCAGCACGATGGTGATGGTCGGGATGGCCAGCTTCACCGTCGTCACCACGTTGTTCGACGTGGCGAACCACTTGACGCCGAAGTAGTTGATGACGACGAAGGCCGCCATCAGCACCACCGCCACAGCGGTGCCGAGGGTGGTGAGGTCGCCGCTCGAGGCGTCGTACACCCCGTCCCACCACGAGGAGGCGTACTGCACGACGGCGGAGGCCTCGCTCGGCGGGTTCGCGACGTAGGAGAGCCACATCGCCCACCCGATGATGCTCGCCGCCAGCCGGCCGTTGGAGTAGAGCGGGTAGCGCACCAGGCCACCCGATTCAGGTCGCACCATGCCGAGCTCGGCGAAGACCAGCGCGATCATCAGCATCAGCGCGCCGGCGATCACCCACGCGATCAGGGCGGCGGGGCCGGCCTCCTGGGAGGCGTACATCGCCGAGAACAGCCACCCGGAGCCGATCACGCTGCCGATCCCGGCCGCGGCGAGGGACCAGAATCCCAGCTCCCGGCGTAGTTTGCGGTCCTCCCGGTCGGCCGCTCCCTGCCGGTTCAAGGCATCGCTCGCACCCATGTCGCCTCCTCGGTCGTGCTTGTCGTGACGCGCTACCCGATCGGTGGGCGCGGTAAACCGGCGCGGGCAGGAGCGCCCGCTCCAGCTCCGCCTCGAGCCGTGTAACGCTGGGGCGACCCTCGGCGCTGTCAGGTCCGGAGGTGCAACCGCATCCCGGAACCGCACAGAGGAGTGCCGCATGAGCGAGACCAGATCGTTCGCAGCCAGGACCTGGCGCACGGGGGTCGTGACGACCATCGCGACGCTCGCCGTCGCGACGGCGACCGCCGGCGCCACGACGGTGTCCGCCGACGCCGCGCAGACGCAGTCCACCCCGGCGTCGACGTCGATCGCGATCAGCGTCGTCCGTTCCTCCGTCGTCGCCGGTGCCGGCGACACCGTGCGTGGCCAGCTCACCGTCCCCGGCGCCTCGGCGGCGGGCCGGCAGGTCACCCTCGAGGCCAAGACCGCCGGTGTCGACGGCTTCACGCCGGTCGGGACGGCGACCGCGGGCGGCGGCGGTGCACTGTCGGTGAGCGTCACCCCGGAGGTAACGACGCGCTACCGCTGGAACTACGCCGGCGCCGCTGATGCCCGCCCGCGGCTCAGCGGCGTGGCCCTGGTGAAGGTCCGCACGACCTCCCACCCGGCGCGCAGGTTGCCGGCCACGCTCTCGATCCGGTCGGTGCACCACACCGTCGGCTTCGGCGGCCGCGACACGATCCGTGGTCAGCTGCGGTCGCGCGGCGTCGCCCTCCCGCACCGCTCGGTCGTGCTCCAGGCCCACGTGCCCGGGACCACCGGCTGGCAGTTCCGCTCGACGCGGTCCAGCAACCGGCACGGCAAGGTGAGCTTCTCGGTGCACCCGCAGCAGCGGACCGCCTACCGGCTGTTCTTCCTCGGCAGTCAGGTCTTCCGCCCGGCGCACAGCGCGGTGGTGCGGGTCGCGGTCCGTCCGACGGTGACGATCGCTGCGACGCCGCAGCGCATCGATCCCGGGCAGACCACGACCGTGTCGGGCACCGTCAGCAAGGCCGGTACGCCGCTCGCCGGGCTCACGGTCGACCTGCTCGCCCGCAAGGCTCACACCCACGCGGCCTGGAAGATCGCCGGCACCGCTGTCACCGCCGCCGACGGCACCGTCTCCCTCGAGGCCACGCCGGCGGTCGACACGTCGTACCGGCTCCGGGCCCACCACGCGACGGGGGTGGCGGCTGCGCTGAGCCCCGTCCTGAGCGTCGTGGTGAGCGACCCGACCTCGCTGTCGATCAGTGGTCGCCACACCGGCAGCACCACGGTGATCAGCGGCCGGCTCCTCGGTGACCATCACGCCCTGCGCGGCCGCACCGTCGTGCTGGAGTCCCAGGCCCCCGGGGCCACGGCCTGGACCCAGGCCGGCAGCGATCGCACCGCTCGGCACGGCCAGGTGCGGTTCGTCGAGCCCACCGTGACCGGCACCAGCTACCGTCTGGAGTTCACCGGTGGTGGACACTTCGCTCCCAGCACCAGCGCCACGCTGGCCGGGTAGGGCCGCCGACCGACCGCAGGGAGGACGCACGCTGGACGCGGCGAACGCACCGCGCACCGCCTCCGACCCCGGGTGGCCCCGGGGCCGGAGGCGGCCTCCCGTCGCGGCCGAGCAGCTCGTGGTGGGCGCGCCGCGGGAATCCGCGCAGGACCCGGCGGACGACCCGGCAGACGACCTGGTCCTGGCGCTCGCGGCCGCGCGCCGAGGCGATGAGGACGGCTTCGCGACGGTGTGGCGGGCGCTGCACCCCTCGCTGCTGCGCTACCTGCAGGTCTGCGGCGACGAGGGCCCCGAGGATCTGGCCGCGGAGACCTGGCTGCGGGTCGTGCGCGGCCTGGACGCCTTCGAGGGCGGGATCGCCGAGTTCCGGGCGTGGCTGTTCACCATCGCCCGCCACCGGGCCATCGACCAGGGCCGCCTCCGGGCCCGCCGACCGGTCGTGACAGTGGCCGACCCACAGTCGGTGGGGCCGGTCCCGGAGGTGCCGAGCGCGGAGCAGGTGGCCACCGACAACGAGTCGACCGACCGGGCGCTCCGGCTGGTGGCCACGCTGCCGCCGGAGCAGGCCGAGATGGTGATGCTCCGCGTCGTCGCCGGACTCGACGTCGGCGACGTGGCACGCCTGGTCGGCAAGCGCTCGGGGACGGTACGGGTCAGCGTCCACCGGGCCCTGAAGCGGCTGGCCTCGTCGGCGGACATGCTCCGGCGACACGACGATGAGGGGAGGCGCGATGACGGGCATGAGCGGTGACGACGGCGTCGAGCGGGCGACAGCCGATCGCGAGGAGGAGCTCACCCGCGCCCTGCGCGCACCCGGTACGCCGGGCGAGCTGGCCGACGAGGCGACCTACCGGACGCTGTTCCGGACCCACGCCGCGCACTCCGACGGCCTCGGCGCCGGGTCGCAGCGGCGACCCGGCATGACAGCGGTCCGGCGGATCGGCATCGGCTCCGCGCTGGCCGTCACCTTCGCCGCCGCGAGTGCGGGGGTGGCTGCCGCGGCGTACTCCAACCACCTGCCCCACCCCGTGCAGACGGTCGCCCACCGGCTACTGGCGCCGATCGGCGTTCCGGCGGCCGGACCCGCGCATGGCGGCGGCGCCCACCACCGGCCCGGAGCACGGGACGGGTCGACGCGGCCGGCTCCCGCACACGGCTCGGCGACGGCGCATCCGCCGACGCATCCGGTCTCGGCGACGCCGTCGGAGTCGGCCAGCCCGTCCCCGACGCCGCAGACCTCGACGTCACCGTCCCTCGAGCCGAGCACGACGCCCAGCACGGAGACGAGCGCGAGCGCGGTCGGCTCCGCCAGCGCGACCGCCGGCACCGTCCCGTCGGACGCGCCCTCCTCGGCGGTGCCGACGGGCACGAGCGCACCCGTCGGGTCGGCGCCGAAGCCGGCCGCGATGAGCATCCTCGCGAGCACCCACCGGGTCGACCCCGGCGACGCCGCCTCGTTCACCGGAGTGGTGCGCGATGCCGACGGCGACGGGCTGCCGCGGGTGCGGGTCACGCTCCAGCGCCGGCTCTCCGGCGGTTGGCGACTCGTCGCTGTGGCCCGCTCGACGAGCGACGGCTCGGTCTCGGTGAGCGCTCCGGCCGCCGGGCAGAGCGCCCGGTACCGGTTCCATGCCCCGGGCGTCCACAGCGCCGCGTGGCGGCTCGCCCTGCGCCCGGCGGTGACGGCGAGCGGCAGCGTCAGCTCCGGTACGGCGACCGTCCTCGCGAGTGTGGTGGGGGCGCAGCCGGGCGACCGCGTCCAGCTGCTGGCTTCCCGAGCCGGCCGATCGGTCGTCGTGGCCGGCGCGAGGCTGGGCTCCGACGGGCGGGTGCGGCTCTCGGTCGCCCAGACGAAGACGCGCCAGCGCTACGTCGTCGTCCTCCCGAGCACTGCCGCGCACCTCGGCGTCCGGGTGCCGGTGGTGCTGACCAGCGCGGCCCGCGCCGACGCGCCGCCGTCGTGACCGAGGCGCTGAGCCGCGACGGCCGACGCGGGGCGCTCAGTCCCGCGTGGGCGTCGAGCCGCCGGCGATCTCGTAGCTCCATACCTCGCTGTGGGTGGAGACGGGTCGCGGCGCGTCGCCGCCGGCGCGCTCGGCCGCCGAGCGATGGCCCTCGGCGAAGCCGGGAGAGGAGACCCACGCCTGGAAGGACGCCTCGTCGCGCCAGCGCGTGATCACCAGCCACTGCTCGCGCTCGTCCGTGGGGCGCAGCAGCTCGAAGCCCTCGAAGCCGTCGGCGTCGTCGACGGCACCGGCGCGGGCGGCGAAGCGGTGGGCGAGCTCGTCACCGGCCCCGGCCGGGACGGTGATGGCGTTGATCTTGATCGTGGTCATGCCGCAAGGGTGGCACGCCGGCCCGCGTGCGCTCCCTACCGGCCGGCCCGGCGACGTGATGCCCGGGCCGGCGCGACCGGCACTGCGACGGGTCGTCGTGACGGCGTCAGGCGGCCGTCGCCCGGGTCGCCTCGGGGACGGCTGCCGGCTCGGCGGCGAGCGCTGCGTCGCGCAGCGCCGTCGCGGTCCGGGCGTAGGCCGCCTGCATCGCGTCGGAGTCGACGGCGCTCAGCGCGTAGGCGCCCAGGTTCAGGGGGTGGTGCGTCTCGAGCTCGAGAGTGCGCCCGAGGAAGTCCCTGAGGTTGGCCACGCCGAGGTCGCCCAAGTGTTCGACGAGGACGTCGATGACCTCGTCGTCGGTCTTCACCTGCCGTACGGCGGCCTGGACCGCGTGCACGGCGTCCGCCTCGGAGATGAGGTGGGTGGTCGCCACGGTGTGGACGACCGGCAGCGCGTCCCAGATCCGGTAGGGCAGGCCGTTGCCGTGGTCGCGCCGCTCCCAGGTCTGGGTCCGGACGGGCTCGGTGGCGAGCAGGCCGGCGATCAGATCGAGAGCGGTGGCGATCTGCGAGGGGCCGGGTGCGGGGGAGCCGAGCGGGTCGGCGGCAAGGTTGTCGAGCTCGTCCATGGGAGGTCGGGTCCTTTCGGCGATCGTGGTGGGCGAGTCGATGTACCCACCCGCGCGCGGGTTGACGCAGCGATTTCGTGACGAGATCTCGCAGCGTGCCCCGCCGTACGCCGAGGTGCGCGTCGCGCCGCCGGCACGATGAGACCCGTGTCACGTCCGCTGGCGCGTTTGGCACGGGGCGAGGCGGTCACTGGAGTGTCGCCCGTTACGCACGTGGCACAACACGACCGAGCGCCCGTTGGCAATGACGCCGACGGGCGCTCGTGTGTGTGGTCGCCGACGTCCCGCTCGATCCGGGGACGGTGTGGCGCAGCGGTCAGGGGCGGAGGTTCTCCAGGTCCGCGAGCAGCTTCGGGTGCGTCGGGTGCCAGTCCAGGCCCCTGCGGGTGGCGGCGCTGGACGACGGCTGGTCGGTCGCGAAGATCGGTGCCATCGCCCCGTAGGTCTCCGGCGGCACCGGCGCGACGGGCAGGCCCAGCCGGCGGCCGATGACCTCGGCGATGTCGCGGACCGCGTCCCCCTCGTCATCCACCGCGTGCCAGGCGGTGCCGGCGGGCGCCTTCTCCAGGGCCAGTCGGAAGAGCGCCGCCGCGTCGAGCGCGTGCACCGCGGGCCAGCGCTGGGTGCCGTCGCCCGGATAGCCCGAGACGCCCGTCTGTCGCGCGATCGCTGTCAACAGTCCGGCGAACCCGCCGTCGCCCTGGTGGTGGACCGTGCGCGGGAGCCGCACCGCCGTGCTCCGCACGCCGCGCGAGGCCAGGTCGAGGATCGCGTTCACCGTGCGGCCGCGGCCACCCACCGGCCCGTCGGTGGGCAGCGGGTCGGCCTCGGTGGAGGGCCGGCCCGGCACCCACGGCGTACCCGAGACGGTGACCAGGGGCCGACCGCTGCCTAGGAGGCTCTCGCCCAGCGCTGTGAGCGCCGCCGTCTCCTCCGCGATCGCCCTGGCCAGCGCTTCGGGACTGCTGAAGTCGTTGGAGAAGGCCAGGTGGATCACGCCGTCGGCGGCCTCGGCACCCGCACGCAGGACGTCCAGATCGGTGAGGCTGCCGCGCAGGGCGGTCGCCCCGGCGGCCTCGGCGGCACGCGCCGAGGCATCGGAGCGGGCCAGGGCGAGGACGGTGTGGCCGTGGCCGAGCAGCTCGGCCACCACGGCGCTGCCGATCAGCCCCGTGCCGCCGGTGATGAAGACGTGCATGGCACTCTCCTGAGGTGATGGGATCATTGTCCCATCACCGTAGCAGGTGATGGGACAAGTGTCCCGTCACGTAGGATGGCGCCGTGGCGCGTTGGGAACCGGGAGCACGGGAGCGGATCGTCATGGCGGCCGTCGACCTGTTCACCGAGCAGGGCTACGACGACACGACCGTCGCGCAGATCGCCGAGCGAGCGGGCATCACCAAGAGCACCTTCTTCCGTCACTTCCCGGACAAGCGCGAGCTCCTCGCCGCCGGTCAGGAGACGCTGAGTCGCCTGCTCGCGGACGGGATCGCCGAGGCGCCGGCCGACGCGACCCCGCTGGGGGCGGTCGCCGCCGGCCTGGAGCGGGCCTCCCGCGAGATGGGTCCGGTCAATCGCGAGCTCGGGCCGCGGATCGCGGCTGCGGTCGCCGCCAGCACCGAGCTCCAGGAGCGGGCCATGCTCAAGAACATCGGACTCTCGGCCGCGATGACCGATGCGCTGGTCGGCCGCGGCGTACCCGACCCGGTCGCCCATCTCGCCGCGGAGATGGGCGTGCTCGCGTTCAAGCGCGGCTTCGCGGCATGGTCCGAGGGTGATCACGGTGCAGGTGACGAGCTGGCGCCGTACACGCTCGCAGCGCTGGAGGAGCTGCGCGCCTCGAGCGCGGCCCTCGGGTGAGCCCCCCCTGCACACACGAGGAGCCCCGCGACACCCGCCGCGCCCGCGGGCGTGTGAGCGCGCGGCCCCATCGGGGACAATCGTCCGGTGCAGGGATTGAATTACGACGCCGTCGGTGCGACGCAGGTCGGGCGGCCGGAATGGACGATGCGCCCGGACGGGTTCCGCCGCCTCGAGCACACCGTGCCCCTGGGCTCGGACGATCGCTGGGACCAGACCTGCGAGGCGATCCTGCGGTGGGCGGTGAAGGCCCGCAGCGGGTTCAGCATCGAACCCGCGCCGGGGGAGTCGCTCGAGGTGAGGCCCGGTGCCGACCTCACGGTGCGGGCAGGATGCGGGCCCTGGTCGGTCTCCGAGCCCGTCCGTGTCGTCGAGGTGGTGGCGACGCAGCAGCGATGCGGCTTCTCCTACGGCACCCGGACGGGTCATCCGGTGCGCGGCGAGGAGGCGTTCGTCGTCCATCGTCGCGACGGCCGGATGTGGTTGACCCTGCGCTCCCTCACCAGGGCCGGAGAGGGCCGCTGGCGCTGGGTGTTCCCGGCCGCGCTGGTCGCCCAGCGCTGGTACCGGCGCCGCTACGAGCGCGCGCTGCTGCCCTCGCGCACACCCTGAGCGGCGTCACGCTCCACCGCGCCTCAGCGCCAGGGCGTCACCAGCTCGGTCACGCTGTCGGCGAGCGCCATCTGCAGCAGCGGTCCGAAGGTGATCCGCTGGACGCCGGCGGCCTTGAGCTCCTCGAAGGAGCCGGCCGGAGCACCCTTGGTCGGGTGGGCGGTCACGTTGACCGGGCCGGACAGCTCGTCGAGCAGGATGCGCAGGGTGGCGGCGTCGGGGATGCCGACGGGATAGACCGATCGGGCGCCGGCGGCCTCGCAGGCCTGCAGGCGGCGTACGGCTTCGGCCAACGGGTCCTCGAACGTCGCGGTCTTGCCGAGGAAGGCGTCGGTGCGGGCGTTGATCACCAGCTCCACCCCGGCGGCGTCGGCCGCCGCGCGGATGGCGCCGATGTAGTCGGCGTGCTCCTGGACCTCGCGGAGCCGGCCCTGGCTGTGCACGGTGTCCTCGACGTTGATGCCGACCGCACCGGCCTCCAGCACCCGCTCGACCAGCTCCGCGGCGGGGGTGTCGTAGCCCGACTCGACGTCGGCGGTGACGGGTACGTCGACGGCCGCGGTGATCCGCCGGATGCCGTCCAGCGCATCGGCCAGCGTCATGCCCTCGTTGTCCTTCTGCCCGCGCGAGTCGGCCAGCGGGTGGCTGCCGATGCTCAGCGCAGGGAAGCCGGCCGCCACCACCGTCCGGGCCGACCAGGCGTCCCAGACGGTCGGAAGCACGAGGGTCTCGCCGGTGTGGTGCAGCCGCAGGAGCTCGCTGGCCTTGGCGCTCACGTCAGTCATGTCTGCAGCATGCCAGGCGGCCGGTGAGCCTCACCCAGGGAAGCGGCGCGGGCGAGGACGCCGTCGAGCATCGGCTCGGTGAGCCTGCCGGTGAACGTGTTCTGCTGGCTGGGGTGGTAGCAGCCCAGCAGCGTGACCTCACGCCCGTCGCGACTCAGCGTCGCTTCGACGCCGTGGCCGAAGCGCGGCTTGGGCCGGGCGATCCGCCAGCCGAGGGCGGCGTAGGAGCGCAGCGTCGCGTCCCACCCGATCGCACCGAGCGCCACCACCACGCCGACGCGGTCCGCCAGCAGGCTCAGCTCCGCCTCGATCCAGGGCGCGCACGTGTCGCGCTCGAGCGGTGTGGGCTTGTTCTGCGGGGGCGCGCACCGGACAGCGGCGACCATCCGGGTCTCGGGCAGCTCCAGGCCGTCGGCCGCGTGCAGGCTGGTGCCGCGGGTGGCCAGGCCGACCCGGTGCAGCGAGGCGAACAGCCAGTCGCCGCTGCGGTCGCCGGTGAAGACCCGGCCGGTGCGGTTGGCGCCGTTGGCAGCCGGGGCCAGGCCGACGATGAGGATGCTCGGCGTCGGGGAGCCGAAGCCGGGGATGGGCCGACCCCAGTAGGGCTCGTCGGCGTACGCCGCCCGCTTGGTCGCGGCCACCTGCTCGCGCCAGGCGACCAGTCTCGGACAGGCTCGGCAGACGCTGACCCGCGCTTCGAGGTCGGCGAGGCCCACCTGAGGCGGACGGCCGAGCTCGCCCGAGCGGCCGGAGCGGCCGGCCAGGCGGCGTACCTGGGCGGCGGTCCGGGCCACCGGCGTCTCGGCGGTGGCGGGGTCGCCCGGCCAGCCGGTGCCCGGCGGTACCGGCGAGTCGAACAACTCGCCGGTGGCCGGATGGGCCAGAGGTGTGCTCACCCGCGGCTCCGCTTCGAACCCATCACGCTCGCTCCTCTCGTCGGAGCCCGAGCCTAGGACCCGGCAGCTCGATCCGGACGGAGGCCCGACTCGACCCGGACGGAGGCCCGATTCGACGTCAGGCGGCTTGGGTGGTGACCTGCCCCGCGGCACTCCCGGCGAGCCACTGGCTCCAGGTCAGGTTGAAGTCGGCGTACCCGTTGTCGCCGTCGGCCTTGCCCCGGGGCGAGCCGGTGACGGTGACCGGGTCGCCCTCCTTGGAGAGGTTGTAGTACCACTTCGCGTCGGCCATCGAGAGGTGGACGCAGCCGTGGGAGCCGTAGCTGTGGCCGGGGTTGGGATCGCCGGTGGAGTAGTGCAGGAAGGTTCCCGACCAGGTGATCCGGACGTCCCAGGGCAGCGTGAGGTCGTAGTAGTCCGGGTTGTTCTTCTTGCAGGCGATGCCCACGCTGCAGGAGGTCATCCGGATCGTGCGCGACTTGTTCACCACGGCCATGGTGCCGTCCCAGGACGGCCAGTCGGGGCTGCCGGCGTCGCTGGGCATCGTGCGCAGCACCCTGCCGTCGCGGGTGACGACGGTCTTGTGCTGCTTGACGTAGACGTGGGTGCGGACGTCGTCGCCGATGGTGAAGTCGCGGGTGTAGGTGCGGGTGCCGTAGCGGCCGTTGCCGTCACCGACGTGGTCGAGGTCGGCGACCATCTTCACCGTGGTGCCCGGGGTCCAGTAGCTCTGCGGACGGAAGTCGACGCGCCGGTCGCTGAACCAGTGCCATGCGCCGGTGACCGGTGTGGAGCTGGTCAGCGTGAGGTGCTTCTCGATCTTCGCCCGCGCCGAGGTGGCGACCGGATCGGTGAAGACGATCGAGATCGGCATGGCGACGCCGACGGTGGCGCCGCTGAGCGGGGCGATGCTCTGCAGCTGCATCGGGGGACCCGTCGGGTAGTGCTTCTTCGGCTTCGCCGACGCCGTCGCGGAGGGGGCGGTCGAGCCCGACGTCGAGGACGGCGCGGACGTCGAGCCGGCGCTCGCGGAGGTGCCCGGCACCTGACGGGCGTCGGTTCCCGAGCTCGAGCAGGCGGAGAGCGCGAGGACGAGCACCGACGCCACGATGGTGCCCGCCACGCCCAGCCTGCGAAGTTCCCTCACCGCTCCATTGAAACCCGGGCCGGCAAGGACAGGTCAAAACGACGCGTCGCCAGCCGACCGGGCGACGGCGATCTCGACCCGATGGTCGGCGCCGAGCACTCAGGTCGCTCAGGGGAGCGCGACGAAGCTGAAACCGCGGTGCTTGAGCGCGGGGATCACCTTCTGCAGCGCGCGGAAGGTCTCCGACCGGTCGCCGCCGCCGTCGTGGCACAGGATGATGTCGCCGGGGCGCGCGGCCAGCATCGCCCGCTCGATGGCCGGCGTGCCGGGGCGGGCCCAGTCGCGCGGATCGATGTTCCAGTCGACCGGCAGCATCTCCTGCCGGTTCAGCTCGGCGAAGAGCTTCGGCCCCCAGACGCCGCCCGGCGCCCGGAACTGGGTGGGCCGGTGGCCGGTCGCATCGTGGATCGCCTCGTTGGTGCGCACGATCTCGCGATGGATGTCACGCCGGCTGCGGAACGGGAGCCGTTCGTCGTGGGTCCAGGTGTGGTTGGCGATCGCATGCCCCTCGGCGACCATCGCGCGCACGATCCTCCGGTTGGGCCGGACCTGCTCGCCGATCAGGTTGAACGTGGCGGTGACGTGGTGCTGGGCGAACAGGCGCAGATAGCGCGGCGTCCACAGCGGGCTCGGGCCGTCGTCGACGGTCAGCAGCACCGAGCGGTGGGGGAAGTGGATGTGCCGGCTGCGGTGCAGGAAGTCGTCGAGGTCGTAGATCGGCGTGTGCCAGTGCTTGGCCCACCGCGGCGCATGGGTGCCGAGCACCGGTGGCACGTTCGGCGTCGGCACCGCCGCCGCAGGGACGAGCGCCCGGGTCAGCGCTGCGCTGGCCGGCCGCGTCCCGCCCTGCGCGCGGTGCCGATGGCCGGGTGAGGTCGCCGCCTCGACACCCAGCGCGCCCCAGCCGACGACCGTACCGGCAAGCCCCAGGAGCACGGTACGGCGCAGCAGCCGCCCCGGCCG
Source organism: Nocardioides sp. BP30 (assembly GCF_029873215.1). Taxonomy (NCBI): domain Bacteria; kingdom Bacillati; phylum Actinomycetota; class Actinomycetes; order Propionibacteriales; family Nocardioidaceae; genus Nocardioides; species Nocardioides lacus. The sequence goes on from NZ_CP123620.1 coordinate 1,346,432, forward strand.
CTCCGGTTCGATCCCCACGTCTCGTTTCCCATCCCGTCGGCGTCCAGTTCGCGAAAGTCCGGCGGTCATCATTCCGGTCGGAAGGCCCGGATCGGGGAGCAATCGCCGAACCGGTCCGAACAGTCAGGTGGAGATCCGGTGAAGACGCGCGACCCCGGGGCGATCAGTGCCGGCCGAAGCGCTCGTCGAACCAGCCCTTGGCCACCCCGACCAGCCCGCCGAGGTCGCGCAGCGCCCCCGCCAGCGCGTCCTGGGCGCGGGCGAAGCTCTCCGCGTAATGCGCGGCCGCCTGGCGCGCTGCCTCGCTCACCGGCGCGCCCGCATCCTCCTCACGACGCGGGTAGGCCCCACCCAGGATCGCTGTGTACTCGCCCCCGTCGACCCAGCGCCGCGCCTCGGCGGCCCGCACCACCGCGAACGGGTGGCTGGCCTGCTCGACCAGCGTCAGCCGCAGGAACGAGTCGCGCAGATCGCCCGACGCGCGGTACTCCGCGCCCTGCGCCAGGAAGGACGCGGCGTCCAGGTCCGCGAGGTGGCCGCCGCCCGCGAGCTTCATGTGAACCCGCAGCGCCACCGCCGGGTCCTGGGTGGCGAGCAGCCCGGCCCGGTCGGCGGAGAGCTCGGAGGTGCGCGACCACTCCATCAGGGCCGCCACGATCACGCGCAGTCCCAGGCCGCCCAGGGGGAGCGCGCTGAACAGCCCGCTGAAGTGCAGCAGCCGCATCAGGAGCGTGCGATAGACCGCATGACCGGACAGGGCGTGACCCAGCTCGTGCCCGAGCACGAAGCGCAGCTCCTCCTCGTCGAGCAGGTCGACCAGGCCGGAGTTGAGCACGATGACCGGCTTGTCCATCCCGATCGTCACCGCGTTGGTCGTCGGGTCGTTGACGACGTACAGCTCGGGCAGCTCGCGCGCGTCGAGCACCTGCCCGACCTCGGCGAGCAGCCGGTGTGCCACCGGGAACTGGCGCTCGTCGACCCGCACCGCGCTGCCGAGCAGCACCAGCCGGGTGGCGCGCTCGCTGACCAGCCCGTTCATCGTCCGGATGACGGTGTCGAAGCCCTTCAGCTTGCGCAGCGCGACCAGCGCACCCCTGTCGGTGGGGTGCTCCCAGGTCCGGGAGCTGATGTCGGTGAGGACGACGCGGGAGCGGGACGGGACGGCCATGGCAGGCAGTCTCCACCACCGTCGCGCGCGGCGCGGCGACATCGCTGGAGTCGTCGATCGCGAGACCGGCGGCACTAGGGTGAGGCGCGTGAGTACGCCGGCGCGTGGTCGTGACGCTGGGCCCGGCCAGGGCCAGCGGCAGGAGCCCGGTCTGATCGGCCGGGTCGCGGGTGCCGTCACCGGCCGGATGGTCGGCGTCGTGCCCATCGAGGCGGTGCTGGACAACGTCGACGTCAACGCGGTGCTCGACGAGGTGGACGTCAACCGGCTGCTCGAGCGCATCGACCTCGACCGGCTGATGGATCGCGTGGACGTCGACGCGCTGCTCGACCGCGTCGACGTGGAGCGGATCGTCGACCGGGCCGGCATCCCGCAGATCGTCGCCGAGACCACCGGGCACCTGGCCGGCGGCACGCTCGACCTCGCCCGGGCCCGGCTCGCCGACGCCGACCGCCTGGCCGCACGGATCACCGACCGGGTGACGCTGCGGCGCCGTACCCGTCCGGCCTGGCGCGACCCCGCCACCGGGCTGCCCCAGGCCTACGCCGGCGCTGTCAGCCGGCTGCTCGCCTGGCTGGTCGACCTCGGTGTGGTCCTGGCGGCGTACGCCGGAGCCGACGCGGTGCTGCACCTGCTCGTCGACGCCTTCGGGCTCTCGGGCACCTGGCTGACCGACCAGGGCGCGCGGCTGTTGGCGGCTGTAGCGCTCGGCGCCTGGGCGGCTGTCTACGCCACGATCTGTGTCGCGGTGGCCGAGGCCACTGTCGGCAAGTGGCTGGTCGGCTTGCGGGTGCAGCGGCCCGACGGGACGGCTGTCGGTCCCGCCCGGGCCCTGGTGCGGGCGGCGGCGTTCGCGCTCTCGACCTCCCTCGGTCTGGCCGGTCTCGCGCTGATCGCCTTCCAGCGGCGTTCGCGCGGTCTGCACGACCTGATCGCCGGGACGGTGGTCGTCCACGTCGGCCGCAGGTGACTCAGCGGTAACCCGGGGCGGCGCTCGACGCCGTCGGGGCGCCGGGAAGAATGGCGGCGTGAACAAGCACAGGAAGATCGGACCCGAGGACGCCCGCTCGTGGCTGCTGGTCAACGGCAGCCGCGTGGAGCTGTTCGACGCGGCCTATGAGTCGCCCGCTGACCAGATCGTGCTCGACATCGAGGACGCCGTCGACCCCGCCGCCAAGGACGAGGCCCGGCGCGGTGTGATCGAGTGGCTCTCGCACGGGGAGCGACAGGCCTGGGTCCGGATCAACGACCACACGACGCCGTACTGGTCCGACGACGTGAGCCAGCTCGCCGGCGTTCCCGGCCTGCTCGGCGTGATGCTGGCCAAGACCGAGTCGGCCGCCGACGTAACCGAGACGTTCGACCGGCTCGGTGGCTCCGTGCCGGTCCTCGCGCTGATCGAGTCGGCGCTCGGCATCGAGGAGGCGGTCTCGATCGCCCGTGCCCGTGGCGTGGTGCGACTCGCGTTCGGCAGCGGCGACTACCGCCGCGACACCGGCACCAGCGCGGACGACCTGGCGATGGCCTATCCGCGCTCGCGCCTCGTGGTGGCCTCGAGGATCGGCGGCCTGCCCGGCCCGGTCGACGGCCCCACCGTCAGCAGCAGCCATCCGGTGCTGCGCGAGCAGGCAGGCGTCACCGTCTCCCTCGGCCTCACCGGCAAGCTCTGCCTGGACAAGGAGCAGCTCCCGGTGATCAACGAGGTCATCAGCCCGGCGCCGTCCGACGTCACCTGGGCGCGCGACTTCCTCGCCGACTTCGACGCCCGGGGTCAGGTCATCCGCGACGGCAGCGACCTGCCGCGGCTCGGTCGCGCCCGCAAGATCCAGCGGCTCGCCGAGGTCTTCGGGGTCAGCCCGCAGTCCTAGCCGAGGCTCGCCCGGGCGCTGGGCGAGAGGGCGCGTACGACGGATGCGCCCTCGCTCAGTCCCCGGGCAGCAGGCCCAGAGCGTCGAGCAGCGCGACCTCGTCCCAGTACTGCCGCAGCGCCGAGATCCGGTCACCGTCGAACGCCACGGCGGTGGCGCCCTCGAGACGCACCGGGCGGCCGACGGCCTGCACGACGGTGGTGCGCTCGTCGCCGTCGTCGACGCTGAGGTCGGAGGCGAACTGCGCCGTCACGACCCATTCCGCCCAGCCGCTGTCGCCATCGATGCCGATCGTGCCGATGTCCACGCCGAGGTCGGACATGATCGTGTCGCGCAGCGCCAGCTCGGCGGCGAGCTCGGCACGGCCGGCGACGAAGAGCGCCGGGGTGGTGAAGGTGACGTCCTCGGTGAAGACGGATTCGAGCTCGGCCGGATCCGCGCCGGCCGTCATCGCCAGGGCACGTCGCACCAGGTCGGCGCGGGGATCTTGATCTGTCACGATCGGTCCTTCCATCGGGGGTCTAGAGCCCGAGCAGCTTGGCCTTGGCGGCCGAGAACTCGGTGTCGGTCAGCTCCCCGGCGGCGTGCAACTCGGTGAGCTTCTGCAGGCGTTCGAGCGTCGGATCGACGGCGGTCGGGGTCGAGGCCGCCGGCGGTGGCTGGGTCGCGGCGTACGCCGCCGCGGCCTGGTCGTTGTACGCGTTCTGCTCCGCGCGCTGGCGACCCACGTGGTAGGCGACGCCGGCGGTGGTCGCTCCGGCGGCGAGCCGTAGCAAGGGCCTCCGCGGTCGGAAGAGCAGTCCCATGATCCGTCCTCTCGTGGGTTCGGCTCGATCCTCGGCCGGGCATACGCGGGCGGGGCTCACCCGGACCGGGTGACGAGGCCGATGCACGGGTCGTCGGGGCACACTGTGCGGGTGAACGAATCGCTCGCCGCCGAGGTCGAGAACTGCCGCTTCACGCCCGTACGGCTCCGGGCGGGCTACGACACGGGTGAGGTGGACGACTTCCTCGATGATCTGTGCAGGCGCCTGCGTGCCGGGGAACCCGTTGCCGCGTTCGTCGCGGGGGCGCGGTTCACGCCCGTCCGGATGCGCGAGGGCTACGACATGGGCGAGGTCGACCGGCTCCTGGAGCGCGTCGTCGCCGGCGCCGCCGATGCGACTTCGACGGCGAGCCCGACGGTGGGCCCGACGGTGAGCCCGACGGCTCCGGCACCTGCTGCCACGCCCCAGGAGTGGATCAACCCGGTCAGCGAGGTGACCTCGCCGCTGGCGCGGCTGTTCCGCCGCCGTCGCGACTGATCGAACCCGGCTGATCGGAGCTCGGGGCCGACGACGCGACCCTCAGTCCTCGTCGCCGACGCGCAGCTGGTCGCACAGCGCCCACAGGACGAGGGCGTCGAACCCGAGCAGGATCACCGCTCCGGCCGGGTTGTGCGGCAGGAAGAGGAAGCTGCTCACCGCACTCACGATCGCCACACCAATGCCGCCGACCATGCCCCAGCGCCGTCCGGTGATGATGCCGATCGAGACCACCATCGCGACCAGGCCGACCACCATGTGCACCCAGCCCAAGCGGTGACGCTGATGTCGAAGATCTGTCCGCCCGAGGCGTAGACCTTGTCGTTGGCCACCGCGGCGATGCCCTGCAGGAACTGCATCAGGCCCACGCCACCGAGCAGTACGCCGGCGAAGAGGACCGCGGAGCCCGCGAACAGGCTCTGGGTGGGGTCGGCGTACCGGCGATGCACGGAGGGTGTGCTCACACCATCACGCTAGGTCGCGGGGTCCGTCGAAGGGTCACCCGAATCGGGCGGCAGCAGCCGGCGCGGGCCGGCCGACCTGGTGGGCGCAGCCGCCAGCGCCGGCACTATGCTCCCGCGCATGGCACGACCCATCACCATCCTCGTCGAGGGCGACTCCGACAAGGCCGCCGTCGAGACCCTCGCCCCGCGCTACGGCGTCGACCTGACCGACGAGAGCATCGAGGTCGTGAGCATGGGCGGCGCCGGCAACGCCGGTCGGTTCATCGCGGAGAAGGCGTCGGCGGGGCGCCGCGTCGGCGGGCTCTACGACGAGGCCGAGGAGCGCTTCTTCGCCCGTGCCCTCAACCGTCAGGAGGGCGAGGACCTAGGCCGGCAGGGCTTCTTCGCCTGCCGGCGCGATCTGGAGGAGGAGCTCGTCCGGGCGCTCGGCGTCGCAGCCGTGACCGAGCTGCTGGAGGGCAGGGGTGACCTCGCGGGCTTCCGCTCCTTCCAGAACCAGGACGCGCACCGGGCCGACGAGGCGGCGGACCAGCTGCGACGCTTCATCGGCGCCAACGGCGCTCGCAAGCGGACCTACGCCGCCGCGATGGCCGACGCCGTGCCGCTCGAGGCGATCCCCGAGCCGCTGGAGGGTCTGCTGAGCTGGATCTGGAGCGCATGAGCGCCATCGGCGAGACGAGCGACATCGTCACCATCCACACCGACGGCGGCTGCCGGCCCAACCCCGGGCCGGGCGGCTGGGGCGCCGTGCTCCGGTTCGGGACGCACGTGCGCGAGCTGTACGGCGGCGAGCCCGGCTCGACCACCAACAACCGGATGGAGCTGACCGCGCCGATCATGGCGCTGGAGACGCTCAACCGGCCGTGCGAGGTGCACGTCTTCACCGACAGCACCTACGTGCGCAGCGGCATCACCTCGTGGCTGGCGGGTTGGAAGCGCAACGGCTGGAAGACCTCCACGAAGCAGCCGGTGAAGAACGCCGACCTGTGGCAGCGGCTGGAGGAGGCGTGCGAGCGACACCAGGTGGAGTGGTTCTGGGTGAAGGGGCATGCCGGCGTGGCCGACAACGAGCTTGCCGACCAGCTCGCCACCCGCGGCATCGAGGAAGCGGTCGGCGGCCGCTGAGCCTGCTGGGGCTGGCAGGCTGGCTTCATGACGCTGCTGCGAGCCGCCCGGCCTGAGGAGGCGGCGTTGATCTCCGACCTGGCGCTGCGCTCCAAGGCCCACTGGGGGTACGACGCCGCGTTCCTCGAGGCCTGCCGTGCCGAGCTGACCTGGACGGCCGAGCAGTGCGGGAGCGGCGACGTGGTGCTCGCCGAGCGGGACGGACGGGTGGTCGGCTTCTACGCACTGGGCGTCGGCGCGACCCCGGACCGGGGCGAGCTGGACGCGTGCTTCGTCGAGCCGGCGGTGATCGGGAGCGGCGTCGGCGGCGTACTCCTGCGGGGTGCGCTCATCGAGGCGCGGCGCCGGGGCTGGCGTCGGCTCGCGCTCGACGCGGACCCGGGCGCGGAGGGCTTCTACCTGCGCCACGGAGCCCGCCGGGTGGGTGAGGCGCCGAGCGGTTCGCTCCCAGGACGGCTGCTGCCGCGCCTGGAGTTCGTGCTCAGTGGCTCCGCGGACGGGTGAGGGTGAAGGTCTCGAACGGCGTCAGCGTCCCGTAGGGGCCGCCGACCTCGTAGTAGGTCACCGCGATCGTCGTGTGTCCGCCCGGCCGGCCCGGGTCGACGTCGAAGGAGGCGAAGCCGTAGGAGTGCGCGGCATCGCGGGTCCCCGACCAGACGGCGTCCTCGGTGACGTACGTCGGCGTGCCGTGCGTGACGGTGCCGGGCGCGGCACTCGGGCGGTCGGAGACCGAGACGATCACCCGGCACTGCGGCGGGTCGAAGAGCAGCTGGTTGGAGGGCGCCGAGGTCCCGCCACCGCCGATGATCATGTGCACCGTGCCCTGGGTGGTGTCGACCACGTCGAGCTTGTCCACCGTCGGGATCGGGGTCAGCGTCTGGTTGTCGGTCCGGCCACGGATCGCCTTGGAGCGCTCGTAGTGGTGCTCGTGTCCGCAGACGACCAGGTCCACGCCGTAGGCGTCGAACAGCGGCAGCCATTCCTGCCGGATGCCCAGGTCGGCGCCGTTGAAGTTGTTCGCGGTGGAGATCGCCACCTGGTGCATGCAGACGACGATCCAGTCGATGTCGCGATCCGCGCGTGCCTCGCGCAGCGTGCGCTCCAGCCAGGCCTTCTGTGCGCCCTTGGAGTAGCCGAGGACCCGGATGTCGCCACCGTCCTGCAGCGCCACGTCGTCGTTGGCCAGGAACACGAAGCGGACCGCGCCGACCGTGATGGCGTACCAGAGTCCGGCGGTGGTGTCGGTCTGGCCTGGCTGCCGCGGGGTGTCGAAGTAGGTCTGGAACGCGCTGTAGCCGATCGAGCCGTTGCCCAGCTCGTTCTCGTGGTTGCCGGGTGCCGGCATCCAGGCGCGGTGACGCGCGGAGCGGCTGTTGTTGTTCCAGAAGTCCGACCAGCTGCGCACCCGGTCGGTGGCGAGGTTGGCGTAGCAGAGGTCCCCGTTGAACAGGTGCAGCAGCGGCTCGAGGCTCTCCACGCCCGCGGTGGTGTCGCCGGCGGCCGGTGAGCCCAGGTTGTCGTTGACCCAGGTGGTGCCCGACTGCTTGCCCACGGTCGGAGTGCCCTGGTCGCCGAAGCTGGTGAACCGGAACGCGACCCGGCCGCGCGGCGCGGTGCGGAAGGTGCCGAACTCGGGCTTGGCGCCGTCGTGCACCGCCAGGTACATGTAGTCGGTGCCGGGCCGCAGGCCGGTGAGCCGGGCGTGGTGGGCGTAGACGACGGTTCCGGACTTGCCGTCGGTGTAGCTGGCCACGTCGGCTGTGACGGCCTTCTCGAACGTGCCGCCGTTCTTGGCGATCAGCACCTTCGGGTGGGTGGTGCGCGCGACGGTGTGCCACGTCACCGAGACCTCGCGCGACGCGTCGGCACCGAAGCCCACGTGCAGGCCGGCGACCGGTGGGACCGGCCCACCGGCGGCCCCGGTGGTGGGGCCGGTCGCCGGGCCCGCCACGGAGCCGGTCGAAGAGCCGGGACGGGCGGCGCCGTCGCGGGCGCCGGCAGCGACAGGGGAGGCGGAGGCGGTGGAGGCGAGGCCGCCGGTGGCGGCGAGGGCGCTGGTGGCGCCGAGAGCGGCGAGGAGGCTGCGGCGGCTGACGTCGGAGCCCCGAGGCGAGGAGGTCATGGCACGACCCTGGCCCGCCGGGCGGGGTGGTGAGCCAACCCGACGTGAACGATGGGGGAAGCCTTGTCGCAGCGATCGGAGCCCCTGACCCGACCGACCGTGCCAAGATCGGGAACATGACGCAGGCCGAGCAGATGCAACGGGCAGACATCATCGTCGTGGGTGCCGGGCTGGCAGGGCTGGTGGCAGCGGCCGAGGCGGCCGACGCCGGCAGGTCCGTGCTGCTGGTCGACCAGGAGCCCGAGCAGTCGCTCGGTGGCCAGGCGTTCTGGAGCCTGGGCGGCTTGTTCCTCATCGACAGCCCCGAGCAGCGCCGGATGGGCATCAAGGACTCGCTCGAGCTGGCCACCCAGGACTGGCTGGGCAGCGCCGCGTTCGACCGTGAGGAGGACCTGTGGCCGCGCCGCTGGGCCGAGGCCTACCTCGACTTCGCGCACGGCGAGAAGCGGTCCTGGCTGCACGCGATGGGGCACCGGCTCTTCCCGGTCGTCGGCTGGGCCGAGCGCGGCGACGGCCGCGCCGACGGGCACGGCAACTCCGTGCCCCGGTTCCACATCACGTGGGGGACAGGGCCTGGTGTGGTGGCCCCGTTCGAGCGCCGGGCGCGCGAGCACGCCGCGGCCGGGCGGATCCGGTTCGCCTTCCGCCACCGCGTCGACGAGGTCGTCGTCGAGGGCGGTACGGCGACAGGTGTCCGCGGCCGTGTCCTCGAGCCCAGCACGATCGAGCGCGGGCAGGCGTCCTCACGGGTCGAGGTCGCGGACTTCGAGCTCCGGGCCCAGGCGGTGATCGTGACCTCCGGTGGCATCGGAGGCAACCACGACCTGGTCCGCAAGGCCTGGCCGGCCCGCCTGGGCACACCGCCGGCGTCGATGGTCTCCGGCGTACCCGCGCACGTGGACGGACGGATGATCCAGATCACCCGCGACGCCGGTGCGCGGATCATCAACGAGGACCGGATGTGGCACTACGTCGAGGGCATCCGCAACTGGGACCCGATCTGGGCCAATCACGGCATCCGGATCCTCCCCGGCCCCTCCTCGCTGTGGCTCGACGCGACAGGTCGCCGCCTGCCTGCTCCGAACTTCCCCGGCTTCGACACGCTCGGCACCCTCAAGGTGCTGCGGGAGAGCGGCTACGACTACTCCTGGTTCGTGCTGACCCAGAAGATCATCGAGAAGGAGTTCGCGCTCTCCGGCTCGGAGCAGAACCCCGACCTCACCGGCAAGTCGGTGCGCGGCGTCATCGAGCGGGCACGCAAGGGTCCCGGGCCGGTCGAGGCGTTCAAGCAGTACGGCGAGGACTTCGTGGTCGCCGACTCGCTCAGCGACCTGGTCGCGGGGATGAACAAGCTCGCCGCCGACGACCCGAGTGGCCCGACGATCGACGAGCGCGAGCTGCGCCGCCTGATCGAGGCGCGCGATCGCCAGATCGAGAACCCCTATGCCAAGGACGCCCAGATCACCGCGATGTACGCCGCCCGGCACTACCGCGGCGACAAGCTCTCCCGGGTGGCCAAGCCGCACCGACTGCTCGACCCGGCCAACGGGCCGCTGATCGCGGTGAAGCTGCACATCCTCTCGCGCAAGACCCTCGGTGGCCTGGAGACCGACCTCTCCGGACGGTGCCTGACCGCCGCCGGCGTGCCGCTCCCCGGCCTCTATGCGGCGGGCGAGGTCAACGGCTTCGGCGGAGGCGGAATGATGGGCTACAACGCGCTCGAGGGCACCTTCCTCGGCGGCTGCTTGTTCAGCGGCCGCACCGCGGGCCGCGCCGCGGCCGCTGCGGTCTGAGCGCCTCGACCTCAAGGAGACAGATGAGCACCGGAATCCGCGTCGCCGCCCTCGACGACATCGCCGTCGGGGAGGGGCTCGCGATCTCCAGCGACCTCACCGGCACCGAGGACGACATCGCCCTCCTGCGCGACGACGACGGCACGGTCTACGCGCTCAACGACACCTGCACCCATGCCGTCGCGTCGCTCTCCGACGGCTGGGTGGAGGAGGGCGCGGTGGAGTGCCCGGTGCATGCCTCGCGGTTCTGCCTCAAGAACGGCAAGGTGCTGGGGCCGCCCGCCAGTGCCGACACGGTCGCGCACCGGGTCGAGGTGCGCGACGGCGAGGTCTACCTGTTCCCGGGCGAGCAGCCGGCGCAGTAGGCGTCCCCGGGCGGTCTTCTCAGGCGTGCGAGCTGCTCGCATTGAGGACGATCACGCCGCCGATGATCGCCGTCATGGCGACGACCTTCAGCACCGACATCTGCTCGCCGTAGGCGAGGCACCCGATGACGGCGACGGCGACGGTGCCCAGGCCCGCCCAGGTCGCATAGGTGATGCCGAGCGGCAACGTCTTGACGACGACGGACAGCAACCAGGTGGCGGCGGCGTACCCCGCGATGACCGCCAGCGACCAGCCGAGCTGGTGGAAGGAGTCGGTCCGCGGGATCGCGGCCGTGGCGCCGACCTCGAAGCCGATGGCCGCCATCAGCAGGACCACTGCGACCAACACGATGCTCACCACGCCTTCCGACTCAATGTATGAAGCGCTCGCTACATACGACACCATCAGCGTAGCACCTGCTACGGCTCCGCTACCATTTCGCCCATGTCACGACGGGCGGAGCTCCTGGACCAGGTCACCGACCACGTCCTCGACCACGGCCTCATCGGGTTGACCCTGCGCCCGGTCGCCGCGGCCATCGGGACCAGCGACCGGATGCTGCTCTACCACTTCCGCAGCCGTGACGAGCTCGTCGCGGCGGTGGTGGCGCGGGCGTCCGACCGCGGCGTGTCGTCGGTCGACGCCCTCCCCGGCGTGGACGGTGTGCGCGCCGGCGTCAACCGGCTGTGGCAGTCGTTCCTCAGCGAGCCGATGCACGGGTTCCTCGACGTGTACTGCCAGGCGGCGGCGACCGGCCTCATCGGACGCGAGCCCTACCTGTCGGTGGTGCGTGACGCCAACGATCGGTGGGCGGACGCGCTGGAGCGCTACCTGGTGCGCTGCGGTGCGCCGCCGGACCGGGTCGCGCGGGTGGTCACGCTGGTCGACTCCTCGCTCTTCGGCTTCCACCTCGACCTCGCGACCGACAAGCCCGACGAGCTGATCCGCGGCGTGGACGACCTCGCGGTCGCCGCCGCCGCACTGGCGGCTGCCTCGTGAGCATCCGGCAGCGGCTGGTCGCCGTACCGGGCGAGCGGATGCACCTGTGGCTGATGCTCGTCCTGACGTTCACCACCGGCATCAACGACGCCGTGGGCTACCTGGGCCTGGACAAGGTGTTCACCGGCAACATGACCGGCAACGTCGTGGTCCTGGGCATGGCCGTGGTCGGCGGCTCCGGGCTGCCCATCCTGGGCCCGGCACTCGCCCTGATCGGCTTCATGGCCGGAGCGGCGATCGCCGGCCGGCTGCTGCGTCACGGCTCCCGCAGCTGGCACGGTCTGACCACGGCGGTGTTCGCCGCCGTGGCGGTCCTGATGCTCGTGCTGGGCGGCGTGCTGCTCCTGGTCGGCGACGACCCGTCCCACCCGGCGGGCGTCACCGTCACCACCACGGCCGCCTTCGCGATGGGGCTGCAGGCGGCGGCCGCGCGGCTGATCGCCGTCAAGGACGTCACCACGGTCGTGGTCACCTCGACGATCACCGGCCTGGCCGCCGACCTCGGCAGCGGCAGGAGCGCCGGAGCCGCACGCCGGGCGAGCGCGGTGGTGGCCATCATCGCCGGCGCCGCCACCGGCGCGGCGCTGCTGAAGTGGCACCTGGGTGCGGGACTGATCCTGGCCGGTGTCGTGATCGCGCTGGCCACCTGGGCGGGCGATCTGCACGACCGCGGCCGGGCGCGCGAACTCCGGGCCTGAGCCCGGCCCCACGCCCGCCCGGCCCACCTCAGGCGAAGCGCTTGACCGGCGGTTCGGCGAACTCGCCGCGCTTGCCCGTCGACAGCCCGAGCCTCGCCAGCTTCTCGGCCTCGGCTGTGGCCGCAGCGACCCCGTCGATCACCGGTACGCCGAGCTCGACGCTGAGCTTCGCACACAGGTCTGCCATGCCGGCGCAGCCGAGCACGATGGCATCCGAGCCATCGGTCGCCAACGCCGTTCGACAGGCCCCCAGCACGCGAGCGAACGTCGCCGGGTCGGTCTCCAGTGCGAGCACCGGCAGCTCGCAGGCGTGGACACCCGCGCAGAGCTCGGCGACGCCGTACCGATGGGCCAGCTCCCGGGTGTGCGGGACGACGCGGGCGAGAGTGGTCACCACCGAGAAGCGTCGCCCGAGGTAGCCCGCCGTGCGCATGCCGGCCTCGGCGATCCCGATGACGGGCGCCGAGGCCAGCTCACGGGCGGCGAGCAGGCCGGGGTCGCCGAAGCAGGCGATCACGAAGCCGTCGTAGGAGGTGCCGGCCGCGATCTCGGCAAGCAGGTGCGGCACCGCGATCGCCTCGTCGAAGTGGCTCTCGAGCGACTCCGGGCCCCGGGTCGGGTTGACCACGTCGACGACGACGCCAGGGCCGACGGCGGCCCGAGCGCACTCGCCGATCAGAGCGGTCATCGACGCCGTCGTGTTCGGGTTGACGACCAGGAGCCGCATCCGGCTCAGGCCTCGGCCGGTGCCGGCGTGGTGCGGCTCAGGCCGCGACGGGCGCGTACGCCCGCGACGTCGGCCGCCAGGGCGAGCACGTAGTAGGCGGCCAGCCCCACCCCGCAGCCGACGAACCAGCTGTACTTCGAGAGCCACTCCGCCTCGCCGCTGAGCTTCGGCACCAGGACCGAGGCCAGCGAGCAGGCTCCCGCGATGACGACGGCCTTCACCGCGGCGGGGTTGTAGCCGTTCGTGTAGTGGTAGGCGCCGTCGGGGTCGAGCGTGAACAGGTCGTCGACCACGATCCGCTGCTGGCGCACCAGGTAGAAGTCGGCGATGAGGATGCCGAAGAGCGGGCCGATCAGCGCGCCGAGCAGGCCCAAGGTCCAGAAGATGGCGTCGTCGTTGGCGTACCAGTTCCACGGCGTCAGCACCACGGACCCGACGGCGGCGATCATGCCGCCCATCCGCCACGAGATCCGCTGCGGGGAGACGTTGGAGAAGTCGAACGCCGGGCTGATGAAGTTGGCCACGATGTTGATGCCGACCGTCGCGGTCACGAAGGTCACGCCGCCGACCAGGATGGCGAAGGTGGTGCCGATCTGGTCGACGGTGTCGATCGGGTCGGTGATGAGCCGGCCGTAGACCGGCAGCGTCGCCGCGGTGGTGACCACCGAGAGGATGCTGAAGAAGAAGAAGTTGAACGGCAGGCCCAGCAGGTTGCCGCGCTTGACCGCGTCGAAGGAGCGGGCGTACCGGGAGAAGTCGCCGAAGTTGAGCATCGGACCGGAGAAGTAGGACACGGTGGTGGCGATGCCCGCCAGGACCGCCCAGACCAACGCCCAGCCGTGCAGGTGCTCGCTGCTGAAGTCGAGGCTGATGTTCCAGTGCGCCTTGGTCAGCATGTAGAGGCACAGCGCCACCATCACGACGTAGACCGCCGGCCCGGCGAAGTCGATGAACCGGCGGATCGTCTCCATTCCGCGCCAGAAGATCAGCCCCTGGACGACCCACAGGATCGCGTAGCTGAGGTAGCCCAGCGCCGACAGGCCGAGGAAGGAGTGCTGGTCCCAGCTCTCCATCCCGGGGAAGAGCTTGAGGAACACGATGTCCAGCGACTTGGCGGCCAGGAAGGTCTGGACGCCGAACCAGGCGATGGCGATCGAGCCGCGGATGATCGCGGCGATGTTCGCGCCGAGCACGCCGAAGGAGATGCGTGCCGCCACCGGGTAGGGCACGCCCGCCTGCTGGCTCGGCTTGGCCACCAGGTTGCAGAACACCTGCACGATCGCGATCCCGGCCATCAGGGCGACGAAGACCTCGAGGCTGTTCATGCCGAGCGCGAAGAGCGCGCCCGCGGTGGCGTAGCCGCCGACGCTGTGTACGTCGGACATCCAGAACGCGAAGATGTTGTAGGAGCCCCACCGCTGCTCGCGCAACGGTGCGAGGTCCTCGTTGGTCAGGCGCGGGTCGTAGGCGCGCCGGGGAACGCCTCGGCCCGGCGGGAAGCCGGCGGCCTCGACGGTGTCGGGAAGCTCGGGCTGGTTCATCGGCGCTCTCCTGGCGTGCGACGGGACTTTCCGCGCACGCTAGGAACCTCGTGTTTCCGCTGCTCCGCTGCCGTGTCAGAGCCAGATGACGCGAAAGATATACGACCGTCGCTACGCCCGAGGCGAGGTCTGGCGGAACAGCTCGGGATCGTCGCGGAACTCGTCGAACGCCCCGCGGAGGTGGTCGTAGTGCCGGGAGGCGGCGCTGACCAGCCGGTCCCCGTCGCGGTCGATGAACGCCGCCAGCATCGCGCCGTGGTCGTCGTGGAACAGCACGCGGCCGTCGCGCGGGACCCGCGCCATCGGCCGCGCCGGTTCGGTGATGTTCCACGCCGACTCGTACATGTGCACCAGCCGCGGCATGCCGGCCGGGGCGATCAGCGCCATGTGGAAGCGCCGCGAGGCTGCGTGGTGGCCGCGCTCGTCGCCCAGCGCGATGGCCTCGCCCATCCGGGCGTGGTGCTCGCGGACCGAGGCGTCGTCCCCGGCGGTGGCGCGCAGGACCGCCTCGCGCAGGGCCGAGGCCTCCAGCGCCTGCCGGACGTCGTAGAGCTCGCGGAACTCCTCGAAGGTGAGCATGGCGACGCTGTAGCCCACGTGGGGCGTGTGCTCGACCAGGCCCTCGCCGCACAGCACCTTCAGCGCCTCGCGCACCGGTATCGGGCTGACCCCGAAGAACGTGGCCACGGCGTCGATCGGGATCAGCGTCCCCGGAGGCTCGTCCCCGGCCAGGATGGCGCGCCGCATGTCGTCGATGACCAGGGGCTGCTGACCACGCCCGGCGCTGTTGACCAGGCGGGTGGTGAAGATCGAACGGCGGCGGATACTCGGCACGGGTCCTCCGGGGAGGAGCGATCTGCGGGAGGTGCGGTGGACAGGCCTGCCGGCCTGCGGGCTCGTCGTTGAGTGGGCCGATCCTAGCCCGAGCGAGGGGTCACAGGGTGAGGGTGAAGGCCAGCAGCACCGCGACCAGGACCACGGCGGCGGTCAGCAGCCACCCCAGCGAGAAGTGCGGCAACGGCTGGCGCAGCCGCATCGCCCGCTCGACCCGTGCCCAGCGGACGTAGGCCAGGACGGTGCACGCGGCGCCGACCACCAGGAGCAGGACGACGACGACGCCGCGCAACCACGAGGTCGCGGGCAGCTGCAGCGAGTGCAGCGCGACGGCGCCGGCCAGCATCGCCAGCGCCGTCCGGACCCAGGCCAGGAACGTGCGCTCGTTGGCGAGGCTGAACCGGGGGTCGGGCTCCTCGCCGACGTCGTAGACGAACGTGGGCTTGCGGGGAGGAAGGGTGGGCATGGGGCCATCATGTCGGTGCCGGCCGGTAGGTTGCCGCCGTGGGCGCTGCATTCGACCGTGACATCTGCGTGAACGCCGTCTCCCAGCGACCGGGAGGTGGCGGCGAGTTCTCCGCCGAGCTCAGCGGCGGCTGGATCGTCGGCGGCGGGGTGAACGGGGGCTACCTGCTGGCCACGCTCGGCAACGCCGTGCGCTCGACGGTGCCGGCCAAGCCCGACCCGTTCACCATCAGCGCCTACTACCTCAGCGCCAGCGTGCCCGGGCCGGCCACGATCACCACCAGGATCCTGCGCGACGGCGGCTCGGTGGCGACGGTCGCGGCCGAGCTGGTCCAGGACGGGACCGCGCGGATCACGGCGCTGGCGACGTACGGCGACCTCGCAGCGCTGCCCGAGGAGCACCGGACCACCGCCACCCCGCCGGACCTGCCCCCGCGCGAGCAGTGCGTGCCCAACACGATGGCGCCCGAGCAGGTGCGCACGATGGCGCCGATGATGGAGCGCTTCGAGATGCTCTTCCACCCCGACCACATCGGGTGGGCGGTCGGCGAGCCCAGCGGACGCGGCGTCATCAGCGCCTGGTTCCGGCTCGAGGACGGCCGCGAGCCCGACCCGCTCAGCCTGCTGACAGTGGTCGACCTGCTGCCACCGGTGACCTTCGACCTCGGCCGGCCCGGCTGGGCGCCGACGCTCGAGCTGACGGTCCACGTCCGCGCCCTCCCCGCGCCCGGCTGGCTGCAGGTCCGCCATGCGACCCGCAATGTCGCAGGCGGGATGTTCGAGGAGGACTGCGAGGTCTGGGACAGCGCCGGTCGGCTGGTCGCGCAGTCGCGCCAGCTGGCCCGTCTGCCCCGCTGACCGGCCGCGACGGAGGGCGTCAGCCGCGCCGGCGCGGTCGCAGCGCGTAGATCCACCGCCGCCCCGGGAACTCGGTCACGCCCCACAGCAGCCCCGTCGCCGGTGCGTAGGTGACGTCCTCGGGGCCCGGGGGTGCGGCGAAGGAGCGCACTCGTAACGACCCGGCGCGGCCCTCCCACAGGTCACCGGGACGGCGCCGACCGCGCGAGACCATCAGCTCGTAGCGCTCGCCGATCCGGGTCGCCCCCTGCATCGACGGCACCCCGTTGTCCACGCCGAGCGCGTGAGCCACGCCGTCCTCGCCGAGCCGCAGGGCGCCGGAGGCCTCGAGCGCGAATCGCGCCAGCCTGGTCGGCTGCGCCGGCCCGCCGTACTCGCCGGCGAGCAGTTCGGGCTGCGCTGGCTGCGCCGGCTGCGCCGGCTGCGCCGGCTGCGCTGGCTGCGCCGGCTGCGCTGGCTGCGCCGGCTGCGCCGGCTGCGCTGGCTGCGCTGGCTGCGCTGGCTGCGCCGGCTGCGCCGGCTGCGCTGGCTGCGCGGGGTGCGTGACGGCGAGGAACGAGTAGCGCATGCCGTCGGTGCCGGCGTACCGCAGCCGCACCGGCCAGACGGTGCTGCCGTCCGGTCGTCGGCGCAGGTCGTCCAGGTGCGCGGCGTAGCAGCCCCGGCCGGTCGCGGCGATGTAGAGCCACGGACCGCGCCACGCCAGGCCGCCGGCGTGGGCGGCCAGCGGAGTGAGCCCGCCGTCGCCGGCGAGCGCGAGCGGGACGTGGGCGTAGCGCCGCGTCGCGAGGTCCAGGAAGGTGATCCGTACGCCGTCGCCACCCTTGGAGTACCAGCTGACCAGCAGCAACCGCCTCGCCAGGTCGGCGCGACCGGAGTCGGTCGCCGAGGTGATCCCCTGCGGCCACCACGTCGGGTCGTGCCGGTCCACCCTGTCCCAGGTGTAGCCGCGGCGCACGCGCAGCCCCAGCGGGAGCGCCCACCGCACCCGCCGCTGAGCGCCCGCGAGAACCTCGGCCACCGAGATCTGCCGGCCGACGCCGTCCGGCACGCCGGGTAGGGGAGTGGGGGTCAGGCGCGGCATCACGGAAAGCGACTCTAGGCCGGTCCCGGTTGTGCCGCGTGTCGGGATAATCCGGGGCGTAGATCAGCTCCCCTGGCAGGCGAGCCCTGATTTCCGCCCCGGACTACCCCGCCAAGGAGCGGATAGCCGAAGACCGACCGCGGCAGGCCATCGCCAGGCTGACGGCACAATGGCCGCATGCGAACGACGGTGGTGGCAGCGGCGATCCTGCGCGGCGACCGGTTGCTGGCGTGCCGCCGTACGGCGCCGCCGGAGGCCGCCGGCCGGTGGGAGCTCCCCGGCGGCAAGGTGGAGGCCGGCGAGACACCGGAGGCGGCGCTGGTGCGCGAGATCGGCGAGGAGCTCGGCTGCCTGGTCGAGGTCGGGGAGTGGCTCGAGGCGACCGTCGCGATCAGTGAGACCCACGAGCTGCGGGCGGCGCTGTGCGAGGTGGTCGCCGGCGAGGTCCGCCCGCGCGAGCACGACCAGATCCGCTGGCTGGGACCCGACGAGCTCGACGACGTCGACTGGCTCGAGCCGGACCGGCCCTTCATCGCACTGATCGCCGGAGCGGGCGACGGCGACCCGGCGAGCCTCAGGGCGGTCTTCTTCGACGCCGACGACGCCCTCGCCGTCGAGCAGACCCTGCTCGCGGACGGCTGGTCGGCGTCCCGGTCGCGCCAGCGCTTCCAGGGCGAGGACGACGACGAGGATCACCCGTGGGTGGTGGAGACGAACGCGCCGGAGTTCGTCGTGGAGCTGCTGGTCGACGAGTACGACGGCTGGCTGGATGTGGCCGATCCGGGAGCTGACACCTCGATCGCGCCGGAGCCGCTGCCGGACGCCCCGAAACGGGTGAAGCGGCCCCTCTAGAATCGGACGTGTGACCGAGCCTGCCGCCGAGCCCGCCCAGCGCCTCCTCCTCGTCCATGCCCATCCCGACGACGAGTCGATCGGTCAGGGCGCCACCATGGCCAAGTACCTCGCCGAGGGTCGCGGGGTGACCCTGGTGACCTGCACGGCCGGCGAGATGGGGGAGATCCTGGTCCCGGAGCTGGAGCACCTGGGCGCCGACCAGGAGGACCGCCTGGGGGAGCACCGGCGGGGCGAGATCGCCGAGGCGATGAAGGCGCTGGCCGCCCCCGACGGCCGCGGGATCGACCACCGCTGGCTCGGTGGCTTCGGTCGCTACCGCGACTCCGGCATGCAGTGGCACGCGGACGGCTACGCCATCCCCGCCGACACCATCCACGACAACGCGTTCTGGCGCGCCGACCTCACCGAGGCCTCCCAGCACCTGGTGCAGATCATCCGCGAGGTGCGCCCGCAGGTGCTGGTGACCTACGACCAGTTCGGCAACTACGGTCACCCCGACCACATCCAGGCGCACCGGGTCGCGATGTACGCCGCGCAGCTCGCCGCGGTCCCGTCGTACCGCAAGGATCTGGGGGAGGCGTGGGAGATCAGCAAGATCTACTGGTCGGCGATCTCCGAGGAGCGGATGCGCGAGGGTCTGCGGAAGATGAAGGAGGCCGGGGAGGAGATCGACTTCTTCGGCGGCGACCCGGACGGCGACCTGCCGATGACGACGCCCGACGTCGACATCGCCTGCGAGGTCGACGCGGTCGACCACGTCGAGCAGAAGCTGGCCGCGCTGCGGGCCTACCCGACCCAGATCAGCGTCGACGGCCCCTTCTTCGCGCTCTCCAACAACGTCGGTGCGCAGGCGTGGGGCTTCGAGGCCTTCCGGATCGCGAAGGGCGCGCTCGGCCCCGTCGACGAGAACGGTCACGAGACCGACCTCTTCGCCGGGCTCTGAGCCGGTGGGTCCTTCCCCGGCGCTGCGGCTGCTGCTCGGCCTCGCGCTGCTCCTCGGCGGTGCCCTCGTTGGGCTGGCGACGGTGGCGGTGCACGCCTGGTGGTGGGGTCTGCTGCTGGCGGCCGTCGCCTCGATCGCGTGCGTGCTGGCGCTGCCGGCGCGATGGTGGGCGCAGGTGTCCTTCACCGTCGGGTGGTGGGTGCCGTTCGCGATAGCGATGTTCTCCCGCCGCGAGGGCGACTACGCCGTGGGCCGGCATCCCCTCGACTACGGTCTGGTGGCGCTGGGGCCGGTGCTCGAGCTGGTAGCCCTGGTCAGGCTGGTACGAGATAGCGCACGGCGTGGTGCTCGCGGAACCCCAGCTTCTCGTACATCGCCCGCGCCGTGACGTTGTCGGTCTCGACGTGCAGCCACACCGTGCGCGCCCCCTGCTCCGCGCCCCACTCGACCAGGTCGGCCACCAACGCCGTGGCGAGACCGCGTCGACGGTGGTCGGCGTCCACCGACAGACCGTGCAGCCCCAGCCAGTCCCGATCCAGTACGGCGGAGCCGGCGGCGATCCGCGTCCCGTGATCGTCCCGGATCTCCGCGCGGGCACCCCGAGCGTGTCCGTGGGGCGCCTCGACAAGCTCGGCACAGGCTCCGCCCCCCGGGGCCAGCAGCCGGTGGAGTCGCGCGAGCGCCGTGGCCTGGAACGACGCGTCTCCTCGCCCGAGCGGCCGCCAGCCGGCGGCGAGGAAGGCCGCCTCCACCTCGGAGCCCTGCTCGACCTGGGCCATCGGCTCCCGGTCGCGAGCCGCATAGAACGCCAGCAGCCGCTCGGTCGCCTCGGGGAAGGGGAGCCCCGGGGATCCCATCGCCAGGCAGGAGTTGGCCCGCTTCAGCAACCGCCCCACGGGTGCCGGATCGGTGCGCAGGAGCCAGCCGCCGAGCTCGGCGGTCTCCAGGCCGGGCACCACGCCGAGCCCGCGCAGCTCGGCGTCGCGCGCCGAGACCCGGGTCAGGTGCGAGGGCCTCGGCGGCACGGGCTTGCCGGAGACGATGTCGGCCAGGGCGATGTCGATCGGTCCGGTCTCGGCGGCCTCCCCGGCGTCCGGGCGCAGCGTCATCGAGCCATCCCCCCACGCCGTGCAGACGCCGAGGAGATCGGTGAACGCGGGCCCACCGCTGGGGCCCGACCGGCCCCGGAGCAGACGCCTGATCACGACGCGTTGTCCCACCACATGTGGACCTAGCAGATGCTCGGGCACGCGGTGATACTAGGCTGTCCACGACCGCCCCTGAAGCTCTCGTAGGAGGATCCGGATGACCTACGTCATCTCCCAGCCCTGTGTCGACGTCAAGGACCGGGCCTGTGTCGACGAGTGCCCCGTGGACTGCATCTACGAGGGCAAGCGGATGCTCTACATCCACCCCGACGAGTGTGTCGACTGCGGCGCGTGCGAGCCGGTGTGCCCGGTCGAGGCGATCTTCTACGAGGACGACGTGCCGGAGCAGTGGAAGGACTACTACGACGCGAACGTCAAGTTCTTCGACGACCTCGGCTCCCCGGGCGGTGCCGCCAAGATGGGCGAGATCGACAAGGACGCCGCCTTCGTGGCAGCGCTCGAGCCGCAGAACCAGGACCACTGATCACCGTTGACTGAGGTACGAGCCCCTCATCAGGCTCAGGAGAGCCCCCTGCGTGCCACGACGGCCGTCTCGGGCAGGCTCCCCGACTATCCGTGGGACAAGCTGACCGCCTACGCCGCCAAGGCTCGCCAGCACCCCGGCGGCGTCGTCGACCTCTCGGTCGGGACGCCCGTGGACCCGACGCCCCAGGTCGTCCAGGACGCCCTCAAGGCGGCGTCGGACTCCTCGGGCTACCCGACGACCATCGGCACCCCGGCCGTCCGCCAGGCGGCGATCGACTGGCTCGAGCGCTGCCACGGCGTCACCGGGCTCGGCCCCGACGGTGTGCTGCCGGTGGTGGGCTCCAAGGAGCTGATCGGCTCGATCGCGCTGCACCTCGGCGTCGGAGCCGGTGATCTGATCGTCTACCCGGAGCTGGCCTACCCGACCTACGAGGTCGGGGCGGCGCTGGCCGGCGCGCGCGCCCTCGCCAGCGATTCGTTGACGGCGCTGGGCCCCGCGCGCTCGGGTGCTGACCGGCCGCGGATCCTGTGGCTCAACAGCCCCAGCAACCCGACCGGGAAGGTGCTGCCCCGCGAGCACCTGCGCAAGGTGGTGGAGTGGTGCCGGGAGCGGGGGACCATCCTCATCTCCGACGAGTGCTACATCGAGTGCGCGTGGGAGGGTGAGAAGCCCCTCTCGATCCTGCACCCCTCGGTGTCCGGCGGCTCCCACGACGGCCTGCTGATCGTGCACTCGCTGTCCAAGCGCTCCAACCTGGCCGGCTACCGTTGCGCCTTCGTCGCGGGTGACGAGTCGCTGGTCGGCGAGCTGCTGGCGGTGCGCAAGAACCTCGGCCTCATGGTGCCCGGCCCGATCCAGGCGGCGATGACGGCGGCGCTCTGCGACGATGCGCACGCCCGCGAGCAGCACGCCCGGTACGCCGCTCGCCGCGCGAAGCTGCGCGACGCGCTGGTGCACGCCGGGTTCGTCATCGATCACTCCGAGGCCTCGCTCTACCTGTGGGCACGGCGCCTGACCGACGGGACCGGCGAGGACTGCTGGGCCACGGTGGACTGGCTGGCCGAGCGCGGCATCCTGGCCGCTCCGGGTGAGTTCTACGGCAGCGCCGGTCGCGAGCACGTCCGGATCGCCTTCACCGCCACCGACGAGCGCGTCGACGCGGCGGTGGAGCGGCTCACAGCGGGTTGAGTCGGCGCGTCGGACAAGGTCGGAGTCAGGTCCCGCTCGTTAGGGTCGACCTCGTGACGACCAGGACTCCGCCTGGCCCGGGACGAGGCTCGTGGCACGCGTGGCGCCGCCGCTGGTGGCTGCCGCCGATGCTCGTCCTCCTCGCCCTCCTGCTGATCAGCCCCCACGTCGGTCGGGCCGAGCCCAGCGGGAACTACCGGCCGCCGCTGCCCGCCGACGCGCTCGCCTCGGGCTGCTATCCGCTTCCCACGGGCATGACCATCGACTTCCCTTACCAGGTGCGCAGCGACGGCGACGTCGACGGACCGGGCGGAAGACACCGCCGGCTGGTCCTGCAGTACGACGAGGTCGACCGGGCGACAGCGCAGCAGCGGATCGCCGCCGCCCTGAGACGGGCCGGACTGCCTGCGGGCAACGCGACGGTGACCTCCTACGCCCGCATCCCCTCCGACTCGATCGTGCGCGGCGAGATCGTGCTGACGCTGCCCACCGTCGCGCTGCACAGCGACGTCCCCGATCCCGCCCAGTGCGCCAACCCGTTCTCGACCAAGCGGTTCCCGCCGGACTGGGCACCCTCGACCCGCTATGCCTGACCTCGCGGTGGCGGAGGCAGCTGTGCCCGAGTCGCGTGCCGGTCGCCGGGTGCGGCATCGGCTCGACCTCCTGATCGGTGCGGCGCTGGTGGCCGGCGTGGTCCTGCGGGTGCTGGTCTTCCACCAGATCCGGCAGACCCCGTTCTCGGGGGACGAGGTGGCCTACGTCGACGGCGGCAAGGCACTGTCCAACCTGCTGCGCGACCTGGCCGGTCTGCACGGCCCCGACACCGCCGAGCTGCGTCGCGACCTGGTCGGCAGCGGCTGGTTCATGCCGGGCATGTCGCTGCTGCTGGCCCCGCTCTACCTCGTCGCGCCGCACGCGTCCGAGTCGGTGGTGCGCGGCTGGCTGGGCCTGATCTCGTCGGCCGTCTTCGTGCTTGCGGTCCTCGACGCGCGCCGCGTGCTCGGTCGGTGGTGGGCCCTCGGCCTCGCCGCCGTGCCGGGGCTGGTGCCGATGTGGCTGCTGTTCAGCTACACCGCCTACGGCGACCTCCTGGCCGGACTCGTCGCCACCCTGCTGATCACCCGGATGGTGGCGGTGCTGCGGCGGGCCAGCGACGGGACGGTGCCACGGCTGCGCCAGGGTGCGCTGATCGGCTTCCTGGCGATCGCCACCGTCTACCTGCGCTCCTCCTCCACACCGCTGGTCCTCGGGATCGGCCTGGTGGGGCTGATGGCGGTGCTGTGGTGCGGCCGCCGGGCGCTGGTGCCGCTCCTGCTGGCCGCAGGGGTCTTCCTCGGACTGCTGATGCCGTGGTCGATCACCGCCTCGGCGACGTTCCACACCCGGGTCCTCACCACCACCTCGGTGCCGATGGCGCTGGCCAACACCTTCGGCGACCGCACCGAGGTCTGCTACGGGATGTGCGACCCCGGCTCGACGATCTGGTTCTCCCCGGTGCGCTACGCCCGCGAGGTCGCCCGCGCGACGGGCGCCAGCGAGGTGACGGTGCTGGGCCAGATGTCGGCGTACGCGCGACGCGACATGACGGCCCACGCCTATGCCCGCGACGTCATCGCCAACTGGCACAACTACCGCGACGACCCGACCGCGTTCCTCTTCAAGCTGCACCCGCCGGGGGAGAAGGACACCGCCACGGCGCGTTGGATCCAGCGCTGGACCGAGCGCATCTTCGACCCGGCGGTCAGGTTCGCGGCGCTGGGCCTGCTGGTCGTCACGCGGCGCTCGCGGCGGGCACAACTGCTGAGCGTCCTGGTCAAGATCGGGATGTTCGGCCTGCTGCTGCAGCCCTTCGTGCACCTGGCCGGCTCGCGTTACTGGACCACTGCTGCGCCGCTGGCGGCGTTGTCGGGCATGCTCGCGCTGTGGGTGCTGGTCGGCTGGCTGGATCGGTGGGCCCGCGGCGAGCGCGGCCCGATCGAGGCGCCGTCGCGGTGGCTCACCCTCGCCCAGGTCGCACTCGTGGGGATCGGGGTCGCGGCGGTGGCGACCATCCAGCTGCTGGCCTGAGGCTAGGCGAAGGTGACGGTGACCTGCCGGGCCGATCCGCTGCCGGTGTGCTTCCAGTCGCCGTCCTTGCCGGTCGACCAGGTCCAGCCGGCGTAGGAGACCTTCAAGACGCCGAGCCGCTGCGCCTCGGCGACGACGTAGTGCGCCACCGCCCAGCCGGCGGTCGCCGACGGCACGCCGATGGTGGCGGTGCTCCCGCGCACGACCGGTGCGTCCACCACGCCGTCGAATAGGCTGCCGATCTCCTTGCGGAGAGCGGCCGGATGGCCGGCACCGGTGTCGGGGACGTCGATGCGACAGGCGAACGCGTGTGGTGAGTATCCGGTCAGCGCCGAGGCCAGCGCACGCGCGTCCGGCTCGTGCTTGGCGTACGCCGCCGGGTAGGCCGAGCGCTGCACCTTCTGCGCCGCGACGGTGATCTTGAGATTCTCGTAGTTCGGGATCTTGACCAGCGCGTCGTAGAACGCGTCGGTGGCGTGGACCGGGTCCAGCACCTGCGAGCGCGTGCCCCATCCCTGGCTGGGCCGCTGCTGGAACAGGCCGAGGGAGTCCCGGTCGCCGCCCTCGAGGTTGTAGAGCTTCGACTCCTGCATGGCGGTGGCCAGGGCGATCGTCGCCGCGCGCGCCGGCAGGCCTCGTCGGACCGACAGGGCGGTGATCAGCGCGGCGTTCGCCGCCTGCTCGGGATCGAGGGTGGCCTGGTGCCCGCTGACCGTGGCCGTGCAGTCCTCGGCCTGGGGGATCAGCGAGTGCAGCCTGCCGGTCAGCGATCGCAGCCCGGCGAACGCCGCCACGCCGACGACCGCGACCACCACGACGGTGATCGCGAGCTTGCGCACGGCGCTAGTTGGCGTGGAGCGCGGCATTGAGGGCGATGCCCTCGCCCTTCCACGGCACCGCCTCGACCGTGCCGGTGGTCGAGTTGCGCCGGAACAGCACGTTGCTGGCGCCCGAGAGCTCGCTCGCCTTGACGACGGTGCCGTCCGGCAGGGTGACCTTGGTGCCGAAGGTGATGTAGGCACCCGCCTCGACCACGCAGTCGTCCCCGAGCGAGATGCCGATGCCGGAGTTGGCACCCAGGAGGCAGCGCTCGCCGATCGAGATCACCTGCTTGCCGCCGCCGGACAGGGTGCCCATGATCGAGGCACCGCCACCGATGTCGGAGCCGTCGCCGACCACGACGCCGCCGGAGATGCGGCCCTCGACCATCGAGGTGCCGAGCGTGCCGGCATTGAAGTTGACGAAGCCCTCGTGCATCACGGTCGTGCCGGCCGCGAGGTGGGCGCCGAGGCGGACGCGGTCGGCATCGGCGATGCGGACGCCGCTGGGGATCACGTAGTCGACCATCCGCGGGAACTTGTCGACGCCGTGGACCGTGACGTGCTGGCCGGCCGCCTTCAACCGGGCGCGAGTGAGCTCGAAGCCCTCCACCGCGCACGGCCCGGCGCTGGTCCACACCACGTTGGTGAGCAGGCCGAAGATGCCGTCCAGGCTCTGCCCGTGCGGCGCGACGAGCCGGTGGGAGAGCAGGTGCAGCCGCAGCCAGACGTCCTGGGTGGTGGCGGGCGCGGCGTCGAGGTCGATGCTGACCAGCTCGACCGTGCGGGTCACCTGGCGCAGCTCGTCGGTGCCCGACAGCGTGGCCAGCTCGTCGGGAACCGGAGCGTCCGTCGGGGCCTCTCCGAGCGCCGGGCTCGGGAACCACACGTCCAGCACGGTCGAGTCGTCGGCGGCGTACGTCGTCAGGCCGAAGCCCCAGGCGGTTCTCGTCACGGGGCCGAAGCCTACCGGGGAGGCGGTGGTCGGACGCCATGCGTGTTCCTGCCTCGACGGCCCCGGAGCACCTCAGCAGCCGGTGGCCGGCCAGGCAGGAGCGGTACGTCGCAGGCGGTCTCCCGATGCGGCTCGACGGCCCCGGAGAGCCTCACTCGCCGGTCCGCCCGTCGACGCATTCGCGCAGCAGGTCGGCGTGGCCGCAGTGCCGGGCGTACTCCTCGACGAGGTGCACCAGGATGTCGCGCACGGTCGTGGTGGCACCGTCGCCGTTGTAGACCACCGTGCGGGCCATGTCCTCATCGGTCTGCGTGTCCAGCCAGACCTCGGCGCGCTCGATCTCGTGGCGCCAGGCGGCGAAGGCCTCCTCGACGCACGCGGGTGTCCCGACCGCGCCGGTGAACTCGATGTCGGGGTCCGCGGAGGAGGTGAACGGCCTCGGCTCGTCGAGGTTGCCCTGCAGCGCGCGCTGGAACCACGTCTGCTCGACGTACGCCGCGTGCCGGACCAGGCCGAGCAGGCTGAGCTCGCTCGGCGGGACGGACCGGGCGGCGAGCTGCTCGGGGGAGAGGTCGCCGCACTTGAGCTCGAGGGTGAGCCGGTAGTTGCGCAGGTAGTCACGGTAGGTCGCCAGCTCCCCGACGGCGCCACCGTCCTGGCGCGGGTCGTCCTCGCGAGCCACGAACATGCCGTCGAATGCCATGCGGCCAGCCAACCGGGCGCGGGCGCTCCGGAGCAACCGCGTTTCGCCCGTGAGACCATGGGCCGATGCCGAGCAAGCGCGCCGCCCTGCCCACGCCGACGATCACGCAGGCGGAGGACGGCACGTGGGGCCTGGAGGTCCCCGGCGTCGCGTCGACCGCCGGTCATCCGGCGCCGGAGTGGGCGCTGGCCAAGGCGGTGGAGGCGGTCCGCCGCGCGGCCGCCGACATCGTCCGCAGCTGGATCGCGGGCCGGCCGGTCACCCCCGCGCAGCAGGAGGTGGTCCTGCTGGTGACCCGCGGTGACTCCCAGGTCTACGCGTGGCTCGAGGCGGGACTCGTCGAGGACCCGAAGCGGCGCTGAGCGGGGATCCGGTTCGCCAGGCCGGCTGGGGAGCACGTAGGCTTGTCGGTAAGGCGTTCGAGCCGTCATCAGCGGCGAGCCCTCGGAAGAACAGATCGCGACAGCCGGTCGGGGTCCCAGTAGAACCGGGCGGGTCCGGCCCGTCACAGCCGAAGAACAAGGGGTACGGAGAGCGCTCCGTACAACCGGGGTGGTACCGCGGCGAGAGTCGTCCCCGGGGTTTCGACAGGCTCCACCACCGAAATCCCAGGAGATGCCCCGATGACCTATCCCAAGGTCACCACCGACCCCTCGCTCGACCCGGCCAAGGGCGGCGTCCCCGCAAGCCCTCGCTTCCCCGAGCTCGAGCAGCGCGTGCTGGCCTACTGGGCCCAGGACGGCACCTTCCAGGCCAGCATCGACGCACGGGACGCGGGCGCCGACGGCGGCAACGAGTTCGTGTTCTACGACGGGCCGCCGTTCGCCAACGGTCTGCCGCACTACGGCCACCTGCTGACCGGCTACGTCAAGGACATCGTCCCGCGCTACCAGACCATGCGGGGCAAGCGCGTCGAGCGCCGGTTCGGCTGGGACACCCACGGGCTGCCCGCCGAGCTCGAGGCGATGCGCCAGCTCGGCATCAAGACCACCGACGAGATCGACGAGATGGGCATCGACGTCTTCAACGCGGCCTGTCGCGAGTCGGTGATGAAGTACGCCGGGGAGTGGCGCGACTACGTCACCCGGCAGGCCCGCTGGGTCGACTTCGAGCACGACTACAAGACGCTCAACCCCGATTACATGGAGTCGGTGATCTGGGCGTTCAAGACGCTGTTCGACAAGGGCCTGATCTACGAGGGCTTCCGCGTGCTGCCCTACTGCTGGAACGACGAGACCCCGTTGTCGAACCACGAGCTGCGGATGGACGACGATGTCTACCAGCAGCGCCAGGACCCGGCCGTCACGGTCGGGTACGACGTGACGAGCGAGGGCTCGTTCCGGGGCAAGAAGCTGCTGATCTGGACCACCACCCCGTGGACCCTGCCGAGCAACCTGGCGGTGATGGTCGGCACCGAGATCGACTACGTCTCGGTCGCCGCGCCCGACGGGCACGAGTACCTCCTCGCCGAGGCCCGCGTCGCGGCGTACAAGAAGGAGCTCTACCCCGAGGCCGACGAGCCGGCGATCACCTGGCGGGGCAAGGGCGCCGACCTGATCGGCCTGACGTACACGCCGCCGTTCCGCTACTACGAGGGACACGCCAACGCCTTCCGGGTCGTCGCCGCCGACGACGCCGTCACCACCGACTCCGGTGTCGGCCTCGTGCATACCGCCGGTGCGTTCGGCGAGATCGACAAGGAGGTCACCGACCGCGAGGACATCGAGGCGGTGATGCCGGTCGGCAAGGACGGCAAGTTCACCGCGCCGGTCACCGATTACGCCGGCCTGCAGGTCTTCGAGGCCAACCGGCCGATCATCAACGACCTGAAGAACGTCTCCGGCCCGGTCACTCCGGGCACGGTGCTGCTGCGCCAGGAGTCCTACGAGCACTCCTACCCGCACTGCTGGCGCTGCCGGAAGCCGCTCATCTACAAGGGCGTCTCCAGCTGGTTCGTCGAGGTCACCGCGTTCAAGCAGCGCATGCTCGAGCTCAACGAGCAGATCCGCTGGGTGCCCGAGCACATCAAGCACGGCCAGTTCGGCAAGTGGCTGGAGAACGCGCGCGACTGGTCGATCACCCGCAACCGCTTCTGGGGCTCCCCGGTGCCGGTGTGGAAGAGCGACGACGAGGCGTACCCGCGGATCGACGTCTACGGCTCGTTCGAGGAGATCGAGCGCGACTTCGGCACGCTGCCGCTCAATGCGGACGGCGAGCGCGACCTGCACCGGCCGTGGGTCGACGAGCTGACCCGGCCGAACCCGGACGACCCGCGGCCCGAGGGCGAGCGGAGCACGATGCGGCGCGTCGACGACGTGCTCGACGTGTGGTTCGACTCCGGCTCGATGTCCTTCGCGCAGAACCACTACCCGTTCGAGAATCAGGACTGGTTCGACGGCACGGCCGAGAAGAAGGGCCACTTCCCGGGCGACTTCATCGTCGAGTACATCGGCCAGACCCGGGGCTGGTTCTACACGCTGCACATCCTGGCCACCTCGCTGTTCGACAAGCCGGCCTTCTCCTCGTGCGTGAGCCACGGCATCGTGCTGGGCTCGGACGGCAACAAGATGTCCAAGAGCCTGCGCAACTACCCCGATGTCAGCGAGGTCTTCGACAGGGACGGCGCGGACGCGATGCGCTGGTTCCTGATGTCGAGCCCGATCCTGCGCGGGGGCAACCTCGTGGTCACCGAGCAGGGCATCCGCGACTCGGTGCGCCAGGTGATGATCCCGCTGTGGAACAGCTGGTACTTCTTCCAGCTCTACGCCAACGCCGCCCAGCTCGACGCCGAGTGGTCGACCGCGTCGCAGGACCCGCTCGACCGCTACATCCTGGCCAAGACCCGAGCGTACGTGCGCCAGATGACCGAGGCGCTGGACCTCTACTACGTCGCCGACGCCTGCGAGGCCACCCAGCGCTTCCTCGACGTCTTGACCAACTGGTACATCCGGCGCTCGCGCGAGCGGTTCTGGAACGAGGAGCAGGCCGCCTTCGACACGCTGTACACGGTGCTCGAGATCGTGTGCCGCGTGACGGCGCCGCTGCTGCCGCTGACCACCGAGGAGGTGTGGCGTGGGCTCACCGGCGGACGCTCGGTGCACCTCGCCGACTGGCCGGCGGCCGAGGACCTGCCGGCGGACGGCGCGCTCGTCGCGGCGATGGACGCCGTCCGCGAGGTCTGCTCGGCCACCTCCGCGCTGCGCAAGGCGCGCAAGCTGCGCAACCGGCTCCCGCTCGGCGGCCTCACCGTGGTCGGGCCGAGCGTGGCCGGCTTCGAGGAGATCGTCGCCGACGAGGTCAACGTCAAGGCGGTGCGGCTGCTCGACGCGGCGAGCGAGGAGGCCCAGCGGTACGGCGTGGAGCAGCGGCTCACCGTCAACGCCCGCGCGGCCGGCCCCCGGCTGGGCAAGGACGTGCAGCTGGCGATCAGGGGCTCGAAGTCGGGCGACTGGTCGGTGGCGGCCGACGGCACCGTCACCGCCGGTGGCCTGGTGCTGGTCGAGGGGGAGTACACCCTGGAGACAGTCGCCGGCGCCGCCTCGCAGACCCAGGCGGTCGGCATGCTCGCGGACGGTGGCTTCGTGGTGCTCGACACCCTGGTCACCCCCGAGCTCGCCGCCGAGGGCCTGGCACGGGACCTGGTCCGCGCCGTCCAGCAGGCGCGCAAGGACGCCGGCTTCCACGTCGAGGACCGCATCGAGCTGACCATCGCCGGTGGGGAGGCGGTGCGGGAGGCGGCGCGCCGGCACGAGACGCTGATCGCGCAGGAGACGCTGGCGACGACGTACGCCGTGACGGACGCGGCGGAGGGCATCGAGGTCGCCGTCGGCGAGGGCGAGAAGGCGACGATCGCCGTCGCCCTGGCCTGACCCGGCGCGCGTCCGCCGAGCCTGTCGAGACCTCTCGACAGGCTCGGCGGACGACGGATCAGCTGTGCCGCTGCTTCACGTGCACCTTGACGTTCTTCGTGTGGTGCTGCTTGTCGACGTCGACGTACATCACCGTGAACCGGTGGTTGCCCACCGCCAGGTGCTCGGTCGGCAGCTTGATCTCCAGCCGGCTGCCGGCGTGCGCGTGGCCGTGGGCCACCACCTTGCCGCGGGCGTTGCGGACCACGAACCGGGAGCCCGGCTTGATGCCGGCGATGGTCAGGACCGCCCGCCGACCGTGGGGGACGACGTCGGTCACCCGCACCGCGCTGACGACCGCCGCCGGCTCGTAGGGCTCGGCCGTCTTCGCGGCGGCCGCCTTGGTGCCGGTCGTGGTGGTGGCATCCACCGGGTCCTGGTGCGGCGTCACCTGGCTGGCGCCCGGCCGCTTCGGCATCGCCAGCGTCGAGGCGGCCAGCTGGGCCTCGTAGTTGGCCTCGCGCGTGCTGGTGAGGAACTCCGTGCTGGTCGGCGGCGTCGCGACGGCTTCGCTCTGGAACGCCCCGGCCAGGTCGTCGAAGGTCGCCCGACGCCACGACGTGATGGCGCTGAAGGTCACCGGCTTCTTGGCGGCCAGGCCGTTGGTGATCCGGCCGGTGTTCAGGCCCCCGGCTGCCGTGATGGACTCGATGAGCCGCAGCGGCGAGGTGTGATCGGCGACCTGGGAGTAGATGTGGCCGCCGACCGTCCACGGCGAGATGATGATGCAGGGCACCCGGAAGCCGGCACCGGCCGGCAGGCCACCGCCCGGCGTGCCGCGCGGTGAGGGGATGGTCACGTACTCCTCGGGGTGCTGCTCGGGGTCCGGCACCGGCGGCGGCACGTGGTCGAAGAAGCCGTCGTTCTCGTCGTAGTTGATGATGAAGACCGTGGAGTTCCACAGGTCCTCGTTGGCGGCCAGGGCCTCCAGCTTCGAGGCCAGGAAGTAGGCGCCGGCGGCGGGCGTGTTCGGCGGGTGCTCGTCCGAGGC
Source organism: Nocardioides sp. BP30 (assembly GCF_029873215.1). Lineage (NCBI taxonomy): Bacteria > Bacillati > Actinomycetota > Actinomycetes > Propionibacteriales > Nocardioidaceae > Nocardioides > Nocardioides lacus. The sequence goes on from NZ_CP123620.1 coordinate 1,377,911, forward strand.
GTACGGACCGTCGGGGAAGAGCCAGGTCACGTCGGCCAGGGTGCCGTTCGCGCAGTCCTCCTCGAAGCCGTGGTAGGCCACCGTCGCCTTGGTCGGGCTCAGCGGGTCGCCGAGGCCGCCCTTGCCGTCGCCGAAGAGCGTCCCGGGCGTGGAGACGGCGTTGTAGAGCTCGTCGGCCACGATCCCCTTGGTCGCGAGGTTGGCCCACCAGCTGAAGTAGTTGTACGAGCTCGAGCTGCTGTAGGTCTTCACCGTGTAGCCGGCCGCGTACAGCGCCTCGGGTGCCGACTGCCACTTCAGCGCGTTCGGCTTGACCGTCTCCAGGATCGGACCGCCCTGGGTGCCCTGCGGGTCGTTCGTGCCCGACATCCAGATGGCACGGTTGGGATAGGTGGGTCCCATCACCGAGCAGTGGTAGTTGTCCAGCAGGGTGAACTTCTCCGCCAGCGCCCAGTGGAACGGGATGTCCTCCTGGGTCATGTAGCCCATGGTGTAGGAACCCTTGGTGTCGCCGTCCGACGCCAGGTGGGTGTGCAGCCAGCCGTCCATCGCGCCCTTGTTCCACGACGCATGCTGGTCGCGCCAGTCGTGCGAGAGCGACGGCACGGCGGCGGCCGCGGTGTTCTTGGTGTCCATGTGGAACGGCTCGAGGTAGCCGGCCGGGTTGGCCGGGTCGGGCTGCTTGAACACCGAGTTGCCGTTGGGCAGCGTCATCGCGGTCGGGTCGTCGAAGCCTCGTACGCCGGGGAAGGTGCCGAAGTAGTGGTCGAAGGACCGGTTCTCCTGCATCACGTAGACGACGTGCTTGACCTGCGAGAGGTCGAAGGGCTTCGTCTCGGCCGCAGCAGCGGCCTGGGCGAGCCGGGTCGGCAGGATGCCGGACATGCCGGCCGCGCCGGCGACCGCCGCAGCACCGGCGATGACGGTGCGTCGGGAGACGCGGGCGGCTCCGAGCGAGGAGGAGGTGTTCTCAGTCATGATCGTCTTTCGTCGTTTCTTCTCGGAGCCTCAGTGAGCCGACCGCACGGCCGACTGGTCGGCCTTGACGGTCTTCTTGAGCTTCTTGATCTTCTTCTTGAGGTGGACGAGCTTGTGGTGGGCCTTCGCCTTGGCCGCCCGCGAGGAGTGCTTGGAGTGCAGCGCCTTGAGGGCCTTCTTCTTGGCCTTCTGGGTCTTGGCCAGCGTCGCGGTGTCCTTCGCGAGCTTCGCCTGCGCCTTCTGCAGCGCCGGGTTCGGCTTCACCACCGGAGGAGTGGTGCCGCCACCGCCGGTGGTGGCCTGCTTCGGGATGCTGACCGCGCCGGAGGTGGCGCTGGTGGAGGCGAAGTCCTCCTTGAGCGCCGTCACCGAGACCGTCAGGACGTGCCCACCGTCGGCGGCGGCCACGACGTACGTCGACTTCGTCGCACCGTCGATCGCCACCCCGTCCCGCAGCCACTGGTAGGTGAAGGAGTCGGCCGTCGGCGTCCAGGCGCCGGGGTCGGCCGTCAGGGTCGAGCCCACGGTGGCCTTGCCCGAGATGCTCGGTGCGGTCTGGACCGTGACCGGGCCGTTGGTGGCCACGGCGCACGCGGTGGCGGCGATCCCGGAGCCGGTCACGGCGACCTGGTCGGCCGGCTCGGTGGGCCCGGAGAGGTCACCGTCGTCGGCCACGTTCAGCACCGAGGCGATCGCGCTGTTGCGGGTGTCGGCGATGTAGAGGACGCCCTCGGTCTGGTCGATCGCGACGGCGTACGGCGTGTTCAGCCGCGTGCTGGCGGGCAGCGTCGCCGTGGCGACCGGGCTGAGGTTCTCGGCCCCGGCGACCGCGCCGACGTTCACCAGCGTCGAGATGGTGCCGTCCGGCGCCACCTCACGGATCGCGTTGTTGAAGGTGTCGGCGATGAACAGGTGGCCGGCGCCGTCGACGGCGACCCCCTGCGGGTCGTTCAGCTGGGCCGAGGTCGCCGGACCGCCGTCGCCGGAGTAGCCGCCGAGGCAGTCGTTGGTCGCCTGGCCGGCGGCGTAGTCGCCGGCCACCGTGGTGATGACACCGGTGGACGCGTCGACCCGACGGATCACGTTGTTCGCCGAGTCGGCGATGTAGACGTCGTCCTTGGCATCGACGGCCACGCCTGCGGGCAGCGAGAGCCGGGCCGCGGTCGCCGCCGAACCGTCACCGGTGTAGCCGGCCTTGCCGGTACCGGCGACGAGCTTGATCGCTCCGGCAGCGGTGACCTCGAGGATGCGGTGGTGGTAGGTGTCAGCGATGAACACGTTGTCGGCGCTGTCGACCACCACGGTGTCGGGGTGCCACAGGTCGACGGTCAGCGGCGTGTCGGATGAGGTGATCGCATCCGCCGTACCGGCGTCCCCGGTGCCCGCGAAGCGGTGGATCTTGCCGTCCGCCTTGGTGATCTCGCGGATCACGTTGTCCCCGCTGTCGGCGATGAAGATGTTGCCGTGCGAGTCGGTGGCGGTGCCGCCGGGCTGGTAGAGCTGGGCGGCCGTCGCGGGACCCTCGTTGCCGAGCTCTCCGAAACCGCCGAGCGAGCCGGCGATGGTCGTCAGCGAGCCGTCGTTGAGCGAGGCGAGCACGTTGTCACCGGTGTTCGAGACGTAGACCGTGCCGTTGTCGGCCGAGACGCCTGCCGGGCGGTAGAGACCGCCGGCCGGGGGCAGCGGCAGACCCGTGGTCACGTCGATGACCGGAGCACCGCCGGAGTCCTTGCCGTAGGGCACGCCCTGGAGCAGCGGTCCGGTGGTGTCGATGAGGCCGATCCCGTCGGTGTAGTCGTAGCCCTGCGGCGCGAGCAGCATCACGTAGTTGCTCTCGCTGACCTTGAGACCCGAGTCGGCCGCGTCGATCGTCAGCGAGGCCTTGGCCGGGACCGAGCTGCCCTTCGGCAGCACGTACGTCGAGCCGTCCTTGGTCCGCAGCTCGTAGCCGCTGACGTCCACCGCCGCGGCAGAGGTGTTGTCGATCTCCACCGAGCTGTCGGCGGTGCGACCCAGGGACACGTCCCGGGAGAAGCCGAGCTGCTCGAGGTCGACGGTGCCGGGGCTGCTGAGCGCTGTCTTGAGCGAGGAGTTGATGTCGTCCCCGCCGGCGGCCAGCGAGTTGTACCAGACGCTCGCCACCGGGCTGGTGAGGTCGGCGGGCACCGCGTAGTGCTCGGCGTAGTTGCCGTTGGTGGCGGTGCAGGTGGTCGAGCAGGGGGTGTCCACCCATGCCTGGGTGATGGGCGTCGTACCCCTGTTCACCGAGACGTAGAAGGTGTGGTCACCGCCGGAGTTGGCCATCGAGCTGAAGCCCTGGGCCAGCACCACCGAGGTCGCAGAGGGCAGCCCGTAGTTGGCGAGGAACTGTGCCGTGGTCTTCACGCCGAGGTACTGGTTCTCCACCCACCACACCAGCTGGGTGCCGTGGGCCGGGATGACCGGATCGACCAGCGGGGAGTTCGCCGTGGTGTCGGAGGGGTCATGCAGCGTCACCACGGCAGCGGACTTGGTGAGCGTGAGGCCGTAGGCCGCGAAGTCGATCGGGTGGTCGGTGGTGTTCGTGATCTCGCTGTACTCGTAGTAGTCGGTCGAGTTGTTGTCGTAGTTGACCTCCGAGACCAGCAGGTCGTTCGCGCTGATCGCCGGGGCGGCGGAGTCGTTAGCCGTGCCCTTGGTGGTGTAGGCCGAGACACCGAAGGCGCCGGTGCCGTCGGTGCCACGGGCCCACGACGTGGTGGCGTACGACGTCCACGAGGTCGAGTCGAGGAGCGTGCCGTCGGTCTCGGTCAGGTAGAGGGTGTCCTGGGCGGCCATGTCGAAGCCGGCTGCCTTGAGGGCCGGGCCGTCGACCACGACGTACCCGTCCGCGGCGATGTCCTGGGCCGGGACCCGATACACGTCGCCCTCGCTGTCCTCGAGGCGGACCGAGGTGGCCGTGAGTGCGGCGCCGGAGTTGTAGAGCTCGATCCAGTCGGTGGCCGGCGCGCCGCTGGCCCTGACCTCGTTGATCCGCAGACCGGCGAGCGGGTCGCCCGCGCCGGGGCCGCCGAGCCCGGGGAGCTCGACGATCGTGAAGTCCTTCGAGACCGAGTCCTGGGTGGTGCTGCTGTCGGTGGCCGTGACGTGGACGCTGTAGCGCCCGAGCTCATCGCCCGGCGTGCCGCTGATCAGCCCCGAGGTCTTGTCGATCGTGACGCCGGCCGGGAGGCCACTGGCGGCGAAGGTGTACGGCGAGGTGCCGCCGTGCGCCTGCACCTGGATGCCGGTGAGGGCGGTGCCCCGGCGTGCGGTCGCGTCGTCGATCGCGTCGAGTCGCAGCTCCTTGCCCAGCGTCAGGGTGAAGGAGATCGTGGTGCTGTCGCTCGCCACGTCGTCGCCCACGGTCACGGTGACCGGGTAGTCCTTCACGTCGTCGGAGAGGCTCGGCGTGCCGCTGATGACACCGGTGGTCGGGTCGATCGTGACCCCGCCCGGCAGACCGGCGGCGGCGTAGGTCAGCGAGCCGAAGAGCGGCTGCGCGTGCACGGCGATGGGGTTGATCGCCTCACCGACCGAGATCTCGGCGTTGCCGACGGCGGTGACGGCGACGTGATCGATGGTGGTGACGGGCGTGAAGTCGGTGCTGTTCGCATTCGCGTCCACGGGGTAGCCGTGGGCGAACTTGCGGGAGATGACGCAGGTGTTGTTGGTGCCGGAGTCGACACCGGTGACCTTGGCCGAACCCTTGCTCTCGGCCGCCGAGGGCTGATTGGTGGACGCGTTCATCCAGCCGACGCCGTCGACCTCGCCCGCCGCCTTCGCCGCGGCCGAGGAGAGATCGCCGTTGATGGCGCTGGTGCCCTTGGAGGCGTCGAGCAGCTCGATCTGGCCACCGGTGTTGCAACCGCCCATGTTGCTGCTGCCCTGGTTGCCGTTGGCAGGGGTCGCGACCGAGACGTCGAGGTCGGGCGTGAAGCCGGCGGTGTAGGTGCCGTGGTCGACCGGCGTATGCGCGTTGCCGTACCAGACGATGAAGTGATGGTGCGGTGCCACGGTGCCGTACAGCTTCACCAGGCTGCTGCACGCACCGGTGGCGGCGTAGGTGCGGTAACACAGGTCGTAGTTCGGCGTGACAGTGGCGTTGGGCGTCGTCGTGGTGTCGATCGAACCCAGCGAGATGGGGCTGTCGGTGGGGTTGTACAGGTCGACCCAGTCGTTGGTCCACCGCACGGTGTCGGAGTTCGCGCCGAAGACCGCCGCGATCACCAGGTGGTCGGTGTCGAGTGAGGGGTCGAGGTTGGGGGCGCCCTTGGTGGCCTTGCCGGCGGCGGAGAAGTCGCCGGTGCCATCGGGGTAGCGCGCCCAGGAGGTGGTGGTGAACGACGTCCACGAGGTCTCGTCGATCGTGGTGTCGTCGGCCTCGGTCAGGTCGAGGGTGTCGCTAGCCGCCAGGTCGAGGCCGGCGCCGTGGAGGTCGGCGCCCTCGACGACGACGTACGCGCCGGCTCCGATGCTCTGGGCAGGCACCTGGTAGCTGTCGCCCTCGCCGTCCACCAGGCTCACCGACGCGCTGCTGATCGCCGCACCGGTGTTGTAGAGCTCGACCCAGTCGTTCGCGGGCGTGCCGGTCGCCTTGACCTCGTTGATCCGCAAACCCGCAAGGGGGTCGGACTGGCCGGGCGCACCGGACTTCGGCAGTTCGGTGAGGGTGAAGTCGGTCGCTGCGGACTGGGCAGCGGCTCCCGCTCCGCTGTCGGTGACGGTGACGTGGACGCCGTAGCGACCGACCTTGTCGGTCGGCGTGCCGCTGATCTCACCGGTGGTCGGGTCGATGCTCACGCCGGTGGGCAGACCCGTGGCGCCATAGTGGTCATCGGGCGTGCCCCCGTGCGCGGTCACCTGGATCGGCGTGATGGACGCGCCCTTGTGCGCGGAGGTGTCCGGCACGCTGTCCACCCGCAGCGTGCTGCTCAGGTCGACGGCGAACGACGTGGTGGCGGTCTCCGAACCGGTCGGCCACGTGTCGGTGACGGTGACCGTCACCGGATAGGACTGCAGGGCGTCGGACGCGGCCGGAGTGCCGCTGATGAGGCCGCTGCTCGGGTCGATGCCGACTCCTGCGGGAAGCCCGTCGGCGGCGTAGCTCACCGTGCCCGAGGCGTTGCTGGCCTGGATCTGGATCGGCGCCATCGCCTCGCCGCGGCTGATGACCGCGTCGTCCACCTTCGCGACGGCGACGTGGCTGCTGGCCTGTGAGTGGATCGTGAAGTCGGTGGTGGTGAGAGCGGTGAAGTCGGCGGCGTTCTTGTCGGTGTCCTGCGGGATGTTGTTGCTGAACGTCCTCGCCGAGACGTAGGCGTTGCTCGGGCCCGCCGAGGCACCGGTCACGGTGCTGACGCCCCCGGTCTCGGCGCTGCCCGGCTGGGTGTAGGTCGGCGCGGCGTACTTGGTCCACGCGACGGCGTCGACGACACCGGCGTTCCTCGCGGCGGTCGAGGACAGGTCGCCGCTACCGGTGTAGGTGCCGCCGCTGGTCGCGCTCAGCAGCAGGATCTGGCCGCCGGTGCTGTAGCCACCGAAGCCGGTGTTCGACTGACCGGAGGGGTCGGTGGAGCTTCCCGCCGTGTTGCCGGCGTCGAGCGCGAAGTTCAGGTCGGGCGTGACGCCCGCGGGCGGAGTACCGCGGCTGGTGCCGGCTGCCGTGTTGTGGCCGTCCCAGATGAGGAAGTAGTGGTGCGACTTCACCGTGCCGTACAGCTTCATCGAGCTGCAGCTGGTTCCGCTGATGCTGCGGTAGCACTGGTAATAGTTCGGCGACACCGTGGATCCGCTGATCGTGCCGAGCGAGACGTCCTGGTCGGTGGGGTTGTAGAGCTCGACCCAGTCGCTGTTGTAGGCGCCGCCGTCGCTGCCGAACACCGCGGCGATGACCAGGTGGTCCGGGGCGGTGGGGTCCGCGGCCTGGGCACCGGTGGCGGTCACCGCCGTCACCGCCGTCATCGTGGCCGCGGCTGTCGCCACCGCGGCCAGGACGGCGGCGACGCGCCGCCTCAACTTCGAACGCTGGTTCAGTGCCACCGGGGGCCCTTCCGTCTGCGGGGATCCGACGCCGGGCAGTGGGGGTTGCCATGAGGGCGGCGGAGGATGACTGGCGCAGGGAATGTGGCAGCGCCGAGTAAACGCCCGACGTCGAGATCCTGAACGCGGCTGAGGTTTTACCTTTCGTCGTGAAGGTATTTGGGTGTACGCCGCTGCGAAGGTGACCGCTACCGCAACGCCTGGCCGGGGCTCGTTGTCCTGATCGGCCCCGGGGCCTGAGAGGCTGTCCCTCGTGAACGAGTTCGCGATCCCCCTTCCGCTGCCCCTCGACGTCGTGTCCCTGACCATGGCGTTGGTGAACACCCCGTCGGTCAGCCACGACGAGAGCGAGCTTGCGGACTCGGTCGAGGCGACGCTCGTACCCCTGCCCCACCTGGAGGTCGAGCGCTTCGGCAACACGATCGTGGCCCGCACCGATCAGGGCAGCGCGGAGCGCGTGATCGTGGCGGGCCACCTCGACACCGTCCCGGAGAACGACAACGCCCTCGCGCGCGTCGAGATGGGCAAGCTCTTCGGCCTCGGCGCCTGCGACATGAAGGGCGGTCTCGCGGTGATGCTGAAGACCGCCGCACTCGGCACCTACAACCGGGACGTCACCTTCGTCTTCTACGACTGCGAGGAGGTGGCCAGCGAGCACAACGGCCTGCGCCGGCTCGCCGAGCAGCGCCCCGATCTGCTGAGAGCGGACCTCGCGATCCTGATGGAGCCGAGCAACGCCGGCGTCGAGGCGGGCTGCCAGGGCACCATCCGGGTCGAGGTCACGGTGCCGGGGGAGCGGGCGCACAGTGCGCGATCATGGACCGGCGTGAACGCCATCCACCGCACGGGCGAGCTGCTGCGCAGGCTCGAGGCGTACGAGCCGCGACAGCCGGTGATCGACGGTCTGACCTACCACGAGGGCCTCAACGCGGTCTTCGTGCGTGGTGGCGTGGCCGGGAACGTCATCCCCGACACGTGCGTGCTGACGGTCAACTACCGGTTCGCCCCCGACCGCTCCGAGGCGGAAGCGGAGGCTTTCCTGCGGGAGTTCTTCGCGCCGTACGACGTCGTCGTGACCGACAGCGCACCCGGCGCCCTGCCGGGGCTGGACCGGGCGGCGGCCAAGGCGTTCCTGGACGCGGTCGGCAGCGAGCCCGGACCGAAGTTCGGGTGGACCGACGTCGCGCGCTTCAGCGCGCTCGGGGTGCCGGCGGTGAACTTCGGCCCCGGCGATCCTCAGCTCGCGCACCGGCAGGACGAGTATGTTCCTACCGCACAGTTGACGGAGTGTGAACACGTGTTGAAGGAGTGGCTGCGGGCATGAGCGCCATGGGAAGCGGCTTCAACGGCGCACGCCCCGGCACCGGACGGCACCCCGGCGGGCGTCCCGGCGGCATCACCAACGACCAGCGCCTCCTCGACAACGGCGACAGCGCTGAGTGGAACCACACCGACGTGTGGCGCGTGATGAAGATCCAGGCAGAGTTCGTGCAGGGGTTCAACGACCTCGCCGACCTCGGTCCGGCCATCAGTGTCTTCGGCAGCGCCCGCACCAGGACCGACGACCCGACGTACGAGCAGGGCGTGAAGGTCGGCGCCGCCCTGGCCCAGGCCGGGTTCTCCGTGATCACCGGCGGTGGCCCCGGAGCGATGGAGGCGGTGAACAAGGGCGCGGCGGAGGCCGGTGGCACCAGCGTCGGGCTGGGCATCGAGCTGCCCTGGGAGGCCCGGCTCAACGAGTACGTCAACCTCGGCATCGACTTCCGCTACTTCTTCGTCCGCAAGACGATGTTCATCAAGTACTCCCAGGGCTATGTCGTGATGCCCGGCGGTGTCGGCACGCTGGACGAGCTGTTCGAGGCCATGACGCTGGTGCAGACCCGCAAGGTCACGCAGTTCCCGATCGTGCTCCTCGGTGTCAGGCACTGGGAGGGGTTGGTGGAGTGGATGCGGACCACCATGCTGGCCGACGGCCGCATCGGGCAGTCCGACCTGGACATGCTGACCCTGACCGACGACGTGGACGAGGCCGTCGAGCTGATGGTGAAGGCGAGGGACGCCTCATGATGTGGGTCTTCGCCATCCTGGTGGTGCTCGCCATCGGGTCGATCGCCGTCGTCGCCGCCGGCCGGGGCACCCCGCTCCAGGAGGAGTACGACGACCGCCCGGACGCCTTCGTGCCCGAGGGCCCGCTGGGTCCCGGCGAGCTGAAGGCCGTCCGCTTCTCGCTGGCCGTCAGGGGCTACCGGATGTCGGAGGTCGATGCGCTGCTCTCCCGGCTCGCCCGGCAGCTGGAGGAGGCCACCGGGAAGCCGGTGCCGCTGGCGCTGCCGGCGCCGCACCCCCACGACGAGAGCACGAGTCGGACCACGAGCGAGACCACGAGCGAGACCACGAGTGAGCCTGGTGGCGGCGCCGAGAGCGGCGCCGAGAACCAGGCCGCGGACCAGGACGCTGCGTCCCCGACCCGGGCCGGGGACGCGGAGGACCCGGCCTGATGGCGCAGGTCGTCGTCTACGTCCTCACCGCCGTCGCCGCCCTGATCGTCCTGCTCACCCGGCTGCGCTGGCGCCAGGAGCGGGTCGCCGGGCGTGCGGCGGTCAGCAACCGCTGGGCGTTCTGGCACACCGTCTGCGGCGTGCTCGGCTTCGTTCTGTGGACGATCTTCCTCATCGCCCCCGGCGACACCCTGCTGGGCGGCGCCGCGATGGGCATCTTCGGGCTCGGCTTCTGGTGGCTCGTGGTCATCTTCGGGGTGCTGTTGCTGACCCGCTGGCTGCCCAGTGGGGGCGGCCGGCACGCCGGCAGCGGCGGCGACGACCGCTGGTCCGGCGGCCCCTGGCTCTCCCTGTCGGCCCACGCTGGCATGCTCGTCATCGCGATCGTGATGACGTGGGCCTACCTGATGCAGAAAGTCTGAGGAACGCTTGTGACCCTGCGACTCGGCGCAGCCCTCACCGCCCTGGCCACCGTCGGTGCGCTGACGACAGCCACGTCGACCTCGGCGTACGCGACGGCGCCCTCGACCCCGACCGCTGCGACGGCTCGCGCGACCGCCGCCCGGCCCGCCGTGGTCGAGAAGATGGTCATCGGCCACTCGGTCAGGCACCGCCCGATCCTCGCCTACCACCTCGGCCAGCAGGGCCCCGGCATCCCGACGGTGGTGATCGTCAGCACGATGCACGGCAACGAGCGGCAGATCCAGCAGATCCCGAAGGCGCTGCGCGACGGCCGCCGGATCCGCGGCGTCGACCTGTGGGTCGTCCCGGTGATGAATCCCGACGGGCTCGCCGCCGACACCCGGCAGGACGCTCGCGGCGTCGATCTCAACCGCAACTTCCCGACCCATTGGGTGCACACCACCGGGCACTACGGCTCCGGGCCGCGAGCCGCCAGCGAGCCGGAGACCCGGGCGATGATGAGCTTCCTGCTCAAGGTCCGGCCGGACCGGCTGATCAGCTTCCACCAGCCGCTGCACGGCGTGGACCTCGACTCCCGCCGCCCGTCCTTCTCGCGCAAGGTGTCGCGGGCCCTGCATCTGCCCGTCTCGCACGTGAAGTGCGGCGGCGTGTGCGGGGGAACCATGACGCAGTGGTTCGAGGCGCACCTGCCGGGCAGCGCGATCACCGTCGAGTACGGCGCCCACCCCGCCTCGCACACCCTGCGCGTCCAGGCGCCGAAGGCCCTTCTGCGGCTCTTCGGTGGGCATCGCTGAACATGGCACCTCGGCATAGGGGATAATGGTCGGCGCACGTGAGCCAGACACGGGGCTATTTCCGATTTGAGATGAGGTGCCACGCATGGCGGCGATGAAGCCGCGGACCGGCGACGGTCCGCTGGAGGTCACCAAGGAGGGTCGCGGCATCGTGATGCGCGTTCCGCTCGAGGGCGGGGGTCGCCTCGTGGTCGAGCTCAACGCCGAAGAGGCCGGTGCCCTCGGTGCGGCGCTCAAGGACGTCGTCGGCTGATCGTGGCCGCCTCCCCGCTCCCGCCCCAGGTCACCCCGCCCCGCTTCAGCCTCACTGTCGGCGGGCCTTCGGATCTCGAGGCCGAGGTCGTCGCGCTGCCGGTCGCCGTCCCGCTCCCGGGCGCTGACGCCGCGGGCGATGTCGAGAACGACGCAGCGCTGGTGATCGGGCCGGGTGCGGTCGCGCTCGACGAGCGCTACGACCTGCTCGGCATCCTCGAGCGCGAGCGGGCCACGGGCAGCGCCGGCGAGGTGGTGTCGGTGCCCGTGCCCGAGGGCGACGGTGCCCTCCGGCGGATCCTGCTGGTGGGGGTCGGCGCTCAGCGGCGCGACGACTTCCGCCGCGCGGGCGCCGCGCTGGCCCGCGCCACCCGCGACGTCGCGTCGGTGGCGACCTCGATCCCGGCGCTGGAGCCCGAGGAGGGTCTCGAGGCCTTCGTGGTCGGCGCGGTCCTGGGCTCCTTCAACTTCAACTGGCGCTCGTCCGGTCCGGCGTGGCACGCCGCCGGGGAGATCACCCTCGCGGGCCTCTCCTCGGAGCAGTACGGCGCGGCCCTCGCCCGGGCCGAGGTCGTCGCTCACGCCGGCTGGCGTGCCCGGTTCCTCGCCACCGTGCCCTCGAACCTGAAGAATCCGGCGTGGCTCGCCGAGCAGGCCCGCGAGGTGGCCGACGGCGCGGGCCTCGAGGTTCGGGTCTGGGACGAGGAGCAGCTCGCCGCCGAGGGCTTCGGCGGCATCCTGGCGGTCGGCAAGGCCTCCGCGACGCCGCCCCGACTGATCCGGCTCGACTACGCCCCGCCGAAGGCGGGTCGCAAGACGCCGACGGTCGTCCTGGTCGGCAAGGGCATCACCTTCGACACCGGTGGCCTCTCGATCAAGAACTCCGAGGGCATGGCCACGATGAAGCGCGACATGACCGGTGGCGCCGTGGTGCTCGCCACGATGGCAGCGCTCGCCGCGGTCGGGTGCCCGGTCAGGGTCGTCGGTCTGATCGCGGCCGCCGAGAACGCCATCTCCGGCACGGCGCTGCGGCCCGGTGACGTCATCACGCACTACGGCGGCCGCACCAGCGAGGTGACCAACACCGACGCCGAGGGCCGGCTGGTCCTGGCCGATGCGATGGCCTACGCGGTGGAGCACATCGAACCCGACGCGATGGTGGACATCGCCACCCTCACCGGTGCGATGAAGGTCGCGCTCGGTCAGCACCTGGGCGGCTACTTCGCCAATCAGGACGCGCTCGCGGGCCTCCTCGCCGAGGCGGCCGACCTCTCCGGCGAGCCGCTGTGGCGGATGCCGCTGGCCGCTGCGTACGAGGACAAGCTCGCCTCCACGGTCGCGGACGCGGACAACGCGGGCGGCGGCCCGGGCGCTATCACGGCGGCCCTGTTCCTGCAGCACTTCGCGGGCGGCCTGCCCTGGGCGCACCTCGACGTCGCCTCCATCGGCGACGCGCCCGAGGAGCGCTGGGAGTGGACGCAGGGCCCGACCGGCTTCGGCGCGCGCCTGCTGCTCACCTGGCTCGGCCAGGACGACCCGCTTGCCGGCGTCTCCCGCTGAGGCGCTCAGGCCTCGGGCACCCACTCCTTCTTCGCCAGCAGCAGCCCGTCGCCGACGGGCAGCAGCAGCGGCGTCAACTCCTCGTGGGTGGCGACCTCGCGACCGAGGTCGCGGATCGAGACGGTCGCGGGATCGCGTTGCGCCGGGTCGGCGACCCGGTCGTGCCACAGCGCGTTGTCGAAGGCGACCACGCCTCCGGGCCGCAGCAGACGCAGCGCCTCGGTGAGGTAGGCGGCGTACTCGGTCTTGTCGCCGTCGCAGAAGACGATGTCGTAGTGCCCGTCGGTCAGGCGGGGGAGTACGTCGAGGGCGGCACCGGCGATGGTCCGGGCCCGCTGGGTCGGGATGCCCGCGTCGGTGAAGGTCTGCCGGGCGAGGCGCTGGTGCTCGGTCTCCACGTCCACCGTGGTGAGCACGCCGTCGGCCCGCATCCCGCGCAGCAGCCACAGGCCGGAGACGCCGGTGCCGGTGCCGATCTCGACGACGGCGCGGGCGTCGAGCACGGAGGCGAGGAAGCGCAACGCGGCGCCGCCGCCGGGGCTGATCGGCGTCACGCCGACCTCCTCGGCACGACCGCGGGCGGCTGCCAGGATCTCGTCCTCGGCGACGTAGTGCTCCGCGAAGGTCCAGGTGGCGGCGGCGGGCGGCGGGAACTGCTGGCTGGCCATGACGCAAACCTATCCCGATCGGCTTACCCTGGACGGGAACGCCTGGCCGGGGAACTTCGTTGGAATGTCACAGGTTGCCTTCAGACGCTCTCCCTACGGTGGAGGAGAAGGCCCGGGCTGACGCGAGGAGTGACCAGATGAGCACGGAGCAGCAGGAGCAGCGCGCCGACGTCCCGTCGTGGGACGAGGTCGTCGAGCGGCACTCCGAGCGCGTGTACCGGCTGGCCTACCGCCTGACCGGCAACCGGCCCGACGCCGAGGACCTCACCCAGGAGGTCTTCGTGCGGGTGTTCCGCTCGCTCGACAGCTACGTGCCCGGCACGTTCGAGGGCTGGCTGCACCGGATCACCACCAACCTCTTCCTCGACCAGGCGCGCCGCAAGCAGCGGATCCGGTTCGACGCGCTCTCCGACGAGCGCGCCCAGCGCTTGACGAGTGCGGCGCCGACCCCCGACCTGGCCTACACCGACCAGCGCTTCGATGACGACATCGAACGGGCGCTGGCGACGCTGCCGCCCGACTTCCGCGCGGCCGTGGTCCTGTGCGACGTCGAGGGCCTCTCCTACGAGGAGATCGCGGAGATCCTGGGCGCCAAGCTCGGCACCGTGCGCTCGCGCATCCACCGGGGGCGCGCCATGCTGCGCAACGCTCTGGCGCACCGTGCCCCCCGCGCGGGCCGTCTGCGCTACTCCGGCCCCAAGGTCCTGTGGGGCGGAGCCTCGTGATCGGAGGATGGGGCGGAGGGCACCTCGGGGACCGCACCAGCGCGCTGCTGGACGGTCAGCTCGGTGCTGAGGAGACCGAGCGGGCCTGGGAGCACGTGCAGGGCTGCCACGTCTGCCGCGACCGGGTGGAGCGCGAGGGCTGGCTCAAGCGCCGCCTCGCGGGCCTGAGCCACGACCCGACGGCGTGCGAGGTGCCCGACTCGTTGAAGGGCACCCTGCTCGGCGCTCCCGGCGACGTCTTCTTCGGCTTCCACACCGAGTTCGTCGAGGGCCGCTCGCACCGACGCGCCGTCGGCCTCGCCGCGCTCGGCGGCAGCGCCGTGGGAGCGGCGGTGATGGGGGTGCTCGCCTTCGGTGCCGCGCCGGCCTCTGCCCCGACCACGCCGTTGCCCGCGGCGGCGGTCAACTCGGTCGCGCCGACGCCGATCGTGGCCACGCTGCGCCAGCCCGCGCCCTGAGGCCTCTCACTCGCCCTCGAGGGCAACGCTCTCGGGTGTCTCGATGAAGGGGTGCTCGGCCACGAACGTCTTGGTCTCGGCGTAGAGCCGCTGGATGTAGTCCTCCAGCGCGCTCGCCTCGACCCGCCACTGACCGCGGCCACCGATCTTGATGGCGGGCAGGTCGCCGCGGCGCACGAGCGCGTAGACCTGCGCGGAGGACGTGTTCAGCGTCTCCGCGACATCGGCGAGGGTCAGGAAGCGTGGGGTCCCCGGCATGCGGCCATGATCCCATCTCCGTGCGGCGTGGCGCAGCGCGGCGCTCGGGCCTGTGGATAGTCGAAGCAGCAGGTTTACCGGACTTGCCAGCTGGTGATGATCGGGATGTGACAGGTCTTCTCGGGAGCCCAGCCTCCGCGCCGGCCGGCCCCGGCGCCACGTCGCCGCCCGCCGCCGTACGCGCCTCGAGGCCGGGTTGGCGCGATCCGCGGCTGTGGATCGGCATCGCCATCGTCGCCGCCTGCGTCGTCGCGGGGGTCCGCGTGCTCGGTGCCGCCGACCGCACCGTCCCGGTGTGGGCGGTGAAGTCCGACGAGGGGGCCGGCGCCACGTTGAGCACGGCCGACCTGGAGGTGCACCGGGTGCACGTCGAGGCGCCGGGTGACCTGGCCGGGTACTACCGCGCCGACGCCGAGCTGCCCGCACGGCTCCTGCTGGGGCGTGCGGTGGGCCACGGGGAGCTGTTGCCCCGCTCGGCGGTCTCGGTCGGCGCGAGCAGCGACGTCGTCCAGCTCCCGCTCGCCGTCGACCCGGCCCAGGTGCCGCCGACGGTCGCCACCGGGTCCGTGGTCGACGTGTACGTCGTGTCCACCGGTGCGACCGGTGCGACCGGTGCGACCGGTGCGACCGGGGCGACCGGGGTGACTGCCGGGGGTGAGCGCGGGGGCCGGGACGCGGACGCCGCGCAACCCGCGCTGAGCGGGGTGACGGTGGTCGCGGTGTCGGGTGCGGACGACGTCTTCGGCAGCGGCCAGACCCAGCGGCAGCTCACCGTGGCGGTGCCGGACAAGACGGCGCAGGAGTTCTTCGCCCTGCTGGCCGGATCGTCCGACCCGACCGTCACCGTCGTGCTGCGGCCGGCAGGGTGAGCCGACGATGGTCCCGGTCCTCATCCTCGCCGCCGGCGCCGCTTGGGAGACCGACGCGCTGGCGGTCCTCGAGCGTGCACCGCGGGTGGTCGTGCTCCGTCGCTGCGTCGATGTCGACGATCTCCTCGCTGCCGCCTCGGCCGGCCAGTCCGAGGCGGCGGTGATCGCCCTCGACGCCCCCGGCGTCGACGCCCGCACGGTGGAGGCGCTGCGGCACCACGGCGTGCATCCCATCGGCGTGCTTGCGGCCGGGACGCAACAGGACGCCGCCCGCGGCGCAGCCGGCCGCGCCGGCATCGGCCAGGTGGTGACCGAGGACGATCTCGGGACGCTGCCGACAGCGATCCTCGCCGCCGGTCGACCCGTCGCCGATCGACCGGTCACCGATCGGGGAGCGACGACGCGTCCGCGGGACGGCGAGTCCGCCGCCGTCCTCGAGCCGGGCGACCCGGACGACGCGGGTGGCCCAGGCGGCCCGAGTGGCCCGGGCGGCCCGGTGGCGGGTCGACTGGTAGCGGTCTGGGGTCCGGCGGGTGCACCCGGACGCAGCACCGTCGCGGCGGCCCTCGCCGCGTCCATCGCACGCCGCCCCCGACCGGTGCTGCTCGTCGACGCCGACCCGTACGGCGGCGCCATCGCTCAGCAGCTCGGCATCCTGGACGAGGTCTCCGGCCTGCTGGCGGCCTCGCGGTCCGGCCTCGGTCCGGCCGCCCGACTGCTCGGCTCCCACCTGGCGGTCCTGACCGGCCTGCCCCGGCCGGATCGATGGACCGAGCTGCGTCGCGGCGTCCTCACCGAGCTGCTGGTGCAGGGTCAAGGTGTCGGGGACGTGGTCGTCGACACCGGGTTCAGCCTGGAGGAGCCGATCGACCCGGGCACTCGCGCGGGCCGCAACCAGCTCACGCTGGAGGCGTTGGAGGCCGCCGACGAGCTGCTCGTGGTCGGGTCGGCCGACCCGGTCGGGCTGAGCCGGCTGGCCCGGGGGCTGGTGGATCTGCGCGATCGGGTGCCGGGGGTGCCGGTACGGGTCGTGATCAACCGGATGCGGCCCAGTCTGGGTTGGGGAGAGGACGACATCGCCGGCATGGTCGGCGCAGTGCTGCGACCGGTCGGTCTGCACTTCCTGCCCGAGGACCGCGCCGCCGTGGACCGGGCACTGGTCGCCGGCCGCACGCTGACGGAGGTGGCGCCGGACTCCGCGCTGGCCAAGGCGGTCGGCGAGCTCGCGGGCCACCTGGTGCCGGAGACGGCGGACGCCGCAGCGTCGCGCGGATCCCGGGCTAGGCGGCGAAGAGCAGGTAGAGGCCGCCGACGGTGAAGCCGATCATCGTGACCAGGAGCGGGATCTGGCCGGTGACCATGTGGCGCCGAGGCAGCACCGCGATGGCGCGCCTGTGCGAGGACATCACGCCGAGGATGTGACCGACCACGACAGCGAGCACCTTCAGGTTCGCCAGCAGGGTGGGGTGGTAGGCGAAGAAGTAGTCGACCTTGAGGTCACCGGTGCCGAACCAGTTGGCGCCGTTGCTGAACGGGTCGCTCACCTGCACCAGGGTGGCCTGACCGCCCTCCCACCAGTAGCTCATGTAGTGGGCGACGACGTAGCCGACCACGATCGGCACCACGGACGGCGCGAGCAGCCCTGGCAGCCGCCGCCGGTCGAAGCCCTCACCGACGCCGGTGAGCATCGTGCCGACGCAGAAGAAGACGCCGACCGCGAGGGGGAAGGCGAGGAGCGCGACGTTGTCGGCGACGTAGGCGTGCCGGGCCACGATGTTGTCGCCCTGGGTGAACTTCAGCCAGGGGACCGCCTCGCGGAAGGAATCGAAGACGATCGTGCCGAACAGCACCGACACCACCGCCACCAGGCCGGTGTGCGGCATCAGGGTGTCCAGGTTGGTCAGCGGCGAGCGCACCTCCAGCCGGCCTTCGCCGTCACGTCCCCAGACGGAGAGCTTCGCCACGAGCGAGGAGTAGACCTCGAACGGGTCGGCGTTCTCGTAGAACCGCTCGCCCCACAGCTGGCCCCCGATGAGCATCACCGCGAGGTAGATCGCCATCCACAGCCGGACCGGCCCGAGGTAGGAGTTGTGCGGGTAGATCAGCTCCATCCAGGTGAACGCCAGCAGACCGACGACGGCGGGCCAGTAGCCGATCCTGGCCTCGTCGTACTCGTAGAGGCCCTCGTCGTCGCGTCGCAGCCAGTTCAGGCCGGCGTTGATCGTCCGGACCGGGCTGACCGCCTTCCACACCGGCCCGAACAGCAACGAGAGCGGCACCAGGCCGACCCACCACCAGATGTAGAAGATGCCGAAGACCGGGTTGATCTCAAGGTCCTGGCCGAAGACCGACACCATCACGGTGTAGGCGAAGAACAGCAGGCCGACCACCCGCAGGGCGGCCCGCCAGCCGGTGGAGTCGACGAGTGCGCCGATCCGGGCGACGAAACCGTCGGACCGACCGGTACGCCGCGTCGGCGCGGGACCCGCTGCGTCCCCGACCCCGGCTGCGGTCCCCGGGTCGGCCGTGCCGACCCCCGCCGCACGGGCACCGACACCGACCGGCGTGTCCGCCGGTGCCGGAGCAGAGACGACCGCGCCGTGCTGGCGACGTACGGTCCAGGCGAGGACGACGAAGCTGATCACCAGCGCGGCGACCGCCGCGATGATGGCCGTCTCGAGCGGGACCGGCAGGTCCTGGCGCCCGCCGATGCCGTGCGCGAGCGGGGTGACGTCACCGCCCACGGTCTACCGCACCCGGTCCGCGCGGTGGGGCCTCGCGAGCGGGCCGCCGGCACGAGTGATGTCCGTTACACGTCGCGCCCTGGCCATAGCGGCACCGCCGTCGGCATCGTTGGAGGCCGGGTGACCGCAGGCGGCATGCGAGTCGGCGGTGCCGAGTGGCAGCGCCGAGGTCGCCATCAGTGGACGCATGTCTGTCAGAATCGCATGGCAGCCAAGTCCTCGGCCATGCGGGTCGAGGACGAGGTCGAGAACGACGACGGTCGAGAACAAGGGGGAGGCGGGATGGTCGATCGGCTCTCCGCACGGGACCTGGCCTTCCTCACCCAGGAGACGCTGACCGCGCCGCACCACCTGGCCAGCATCGAGATCCTGGAGCCGGGGGAGAGCGGGTTCGACTACGAGACCCTCCTGGACCTGGTCGGCGATCGGCTCTCGTTCGTGCCGCGCTACCGCCAGCGCGTGCAGCTGGTGCCGGGTCGACTGGCGAACCCGGTCTGGGTCGACGACGAGCGCTTCGACATCGAGTACCACGTCCGCCGTTCCGCCGTACCGCGTCCGGGCTCGCTCGACCAGTTGCGCGACCTGGTCGGCCGGATCGTCTCCCGCCCGCTGGATCGCGGTCGGCCGCTGTGGGAGATCTACTACGTCGAGGGGCTTGCCGAAGGTCGTGTCGCGCTGCTGACCAAGGTGCACCAGGCCCTGGTCGACGGCGTGCACACCGTCGACCTCGGCCAGTTGCTGCTCGACGTCGGCAGCGCGCCCAAGCCGCTCGCCGAGGACGCCTGGAAGCCACGCCGGGAGAGCGGCACCTCGCTGGTGATCGGCGCCGTCAAGGACTCGCTCACCGACGTCGACACGCTGTCCTCGACCGCCCGGCGCACCGCCGGCTCGCTGCTGCGGATCGCCACCGACGTGGCCGGTCGCGCGTTGACCATCGCCGAGGCGCTCACCGGCCGTCGCCAGGATCGCGCCACCCCGCTGGCGGGGAGCCTGTCCCAGCAGCGCCTGATCGTGGCGCTGGAGACCTCGCTGGCCGACTACCGCAAGGTCCGCGACACGCACGGCGGCACCGTCAACGACGTCATCCTGGCGGTCGTCACCGGCGGCCTGCGCGGCTGGCTGATGACCCGCGCCGAGTCGCTCGCCGGACTGCGGCAGGTCCGGGCGCTGGTGCCGATCAGCGTCAACGACGACCTGCTGGAGAACACCTCGCTGGGCGCGCCGGTCACCGCGCACTACGTCGATCTCCCGGTGGGGGAGCCCAGTGCCGTGGTCCGTCTGCACCAGGTGTCCTACTCCTTCGAGACCCACAAGCAGACCGGCCGCGCGATCCCGGCCGAGCACCTGACCGGCATCACCGGCTTCGCACCCACGACGTTCCATGCGGTCGGTGCGCGCGTCGCCGCCGAGGCCGATCCGCACGGCTTCCAGGTCAGCGTGACCAACGTGCCGGGTCCGCAGACGCCGCGCTACGCCGCCGGCGCCACCCTGCTCGCCAGCTATCCCGTCAACCCGCTGCTGCCGGGACAGGCCATGGCGGTCGGGGTGACCTCCTACGACGGCCGGGTCTTCTTCGGCATCACCGCCGACCGGGATCTCGTCCCGGACGCCGACGTGGTGGGCCAGTGCTTCCTCGAGGCCCTCGACGAGCTGCTCGACACCGTCAACGGCGGTCGCCATCAGGTGCCGCGCGGCCGCAAGAAGAAGAGCGACTCATGACACGCATCTACGTCCCCGCCACCTCCTCCGCGCTGGCCGCCTGGCATGCCGCGCGGTCGATCCCCGCCGCCGCGCTGGCGGAGGCGTTCGAGGCGCCGGACGACACCGAGGAGGGCGAGTACGCCGCCCTCATGTCGGCGGCCGACGCGTCCGCCGCCATGCTCACCGCGCCCGGGCGCCGGTTCGTGGTCGTGGTCGAGTCGACCTACGCTCCCGCTGACTGGGCCGACGTGGTCGCCGTGCACGGCGACGTGGCGGACCGGCAGCCCGGTGACGACACCGAGGAGGACCTGGGCTGGTTCGCCACCCAGGAGGTCCCCGACCTGCTCTAGCCCGAGAGGTCACCTTCGGCGGGTCGAGTGGCCGGCGAGCCGGCCACTCGACCCGCCGAAGGTGACGGCTCAAGCGGCGAGGTAGGCCTTGCCGACCGCCTGCTCCTTGGTCAGCGCCTTGCGGATCATGTCGGTCACCAGCGTCTCGATCTTGCCGCCGACCAGCGGCACCTTCACCGTGACCTGCAGGGTGACCGTCTCGACGGTCTGCGCGCCGCGGTCGTCGAGCGCGATGGAGCCCTTGACCACCGCGATCGGCACGCCGGCGTCGATGTCGAGGGTCGCGGCGAGCGGCGTGGACCACGTCTCGTGCTGCTTGATCGACACGGTGCTCCCGACGAACTTCTTCGCGAAGGACGGAACGCCTGCCGTCTCCTGGGTGTAGGCGATGTCCACGGTGCCGGGGATGCCGGTGATCGAGACCGTCTGGGAGGTCGCGTGCTGGGCGGCGCACACCTGCTCGCGGAACGACTCGTCCGCGAGCATCGCTGTCACCGTCGCCAGCGGCGCGTCGTAGGTCATGTCGAAGGTCACCGTGGTGCTCATGGCGACATCATGCCCGTCCGCTCGGCTCGTGTCGGCCCCCGGCGTCGCGCGTCTCGCGACCGGGTCTAGTGTCGGAGCCGTGTCAACGACGACGCAGCTCCTGGATGCCTATGTCCGCCACGTCGACCGCGAGGATGTCGACTCGCGCAGCCCCGCAGACCTGCAGGGAGCGCTCGAGTCCCACCTCGATCTGGCGCAGACCCGACCGCAGGGGACCGCACGGGTGCGGATCTGCACGCCGTCCGACGGCCCCGGGGGTCAGGGCTGGAGTGCGGCCGGTCGCACCGTCGTGGAGATCGTGGTCGACGACATGCCCTACCTGGTGGACTCGGTGACGATGGAGCTCAGCCGGCAGCGGCGCGACGTGCACCTGGTCATCCACCCGGTCTTCGACGTGGAGCGCGACATCGCCGGCGAGCTGAAGCGGATCGAGCCCGTCACCGACGCGGCGGCCCAGCCGCCCGAGGGCGTCGTGCGCGAATCGTGGATGCACGTGGAGACCGACCGGGTCCCCGACGGTGAGATCGACGAGCTGGTGGCGGACCTGCAGCGGGTGCTGGAGGACGTGCGGGAGGCGGTCGAGGACACCGGGAAGATCCTCGAACGGGTCGCCACCACCGCCGCTTCGCTGCGCAGCGAGACGCCGGCCGGTATCCCCGCGCGGGAGGCCGAGGAGGCGGCGGCGCTGCTGGAGTGGCTGGCGGAGGGCCGGTTCACCTTCCTCGGCGCGCGCGACTACCGCCTCGAGGGCACGCCCGGCGCACCGGAGTTCCTGCGCGGTCTCGCCGGGACCGGGCTGGGCATCCTGCGCAACGACCCTCCGCAGGAGGCGGAGGCCGGACGGATGCCGGAGCTGGTGCGGGCCAAGGCGACCGAGAGGACGGTCCTGGTGCTGGCGAAGGCCAACTCGCGCTCGACCGTCGGTCACCCCGGCTACCTCGACCACGTGGGCATCAAGACCTTCGACGAGGCCGGCGAGGTGGTCGGCGAGCGGCTCTTCCTCGGCATGTTCACCTCCACCGCCTACACCGAGCCGATCGGGCGGGTGCCGGTGTTGCGCCGCAAGGCCAAGGAGGTGCTCGCGCGCAGCGGCGTCACGCCGGAGAGCCATGTCGGGCAGAGCCTGTTCGACACCCTCGACACCTACCCGCACGACGAGCTCTTCTACGCAGGGGTCGACGAGCTGGCCGCGCTGGCCGCCACCGGCCTGGCAGCGCGGGAGCGGCGTACGCTGCGCGTGGTCGCCCGCCCCGACACCTACGGCCGCTACCTCTCGGTGCTGGTATGGCTGCCGCGCGACCGCTACACCACAGCGGTCCGGGAGCGGTTCGCGCGCATCCTCACCGAGCAGTACGACGCCACCGACATCGAGTACTTCGTCCGGATCGGGCAGTCCACCACCGCGCGGGTGCAGTTCGTGGTGCACCTGAGCCGTCCGGTGGAGGTCGACGTACCGGACCTCGAGCGGCGTCTCGCCGCGGCCGCGCGAAGCTGGCGCGACGACCTGGCCGTCGCCCTCAGCAGCGGCGGGTACGACGCAGGTCTGCGGCGCTGGCTGGATGCCTATCCGGCTGCCTACGAGGAGGACTTCACCGCCGCTACCGGAGCGGCCGACCTGGCGGTCCTCGACCGGCTCGGTGAGGACGGCATCGACCTGGGCGTCTACCGTCCCGAGCGGGCCTCGGAGGAGGAGGCACGGCTGAAGATCTACCGGGTAGGAACGCCGCTCTCCCTCTCGCACGTGCTGCCGATGCTCACCTCGCTGGGTGTCGAGGTCACTGACGAGCGGCCCTACGGCCTGATCGGCACCGACCAGCCGATCCACATCTACGACTTCGGCCTGCGCTACGCGGGCGACGGCGGCCTGGGGGAGGTCGCCGATCACGACCGGTTCCGGGCGGCGCTGCAGGCGATGTGGGACGGCGCCGGCGAGGTGGACTCGTTCAACACGCTGGTGCTGGCCGCGGGACTCGACCACCGCGAGGTCATGGTGCTGCGCGCCTACGCGCGCTACCTCCAGCAGGGCGGTACGCCGTTCTCCCAGCGCACGATCGCCGGTGCCCTGCGGACCAACGTCACGATCACGCGACTGCTGGTCGAGCTCTTCGGTGTGCGCTTCGACCCCGAGCTCGGCGCGGGGACCGACGGCGACCGTGCCCGGCGCGAGGAGGAGCTGGTCTCGCGGATCGAGGCGGCCCTCGACGACGTGGCCAGCCTGGACCAGGACCGGATCCTGCGCTCCTACCTGACCCACATCACCGCGACGCTGCGCACCAACTGGTTCGTCCCGGCCTCGCCCGAGCGGATCAACGCGGCGCTCAGCCTCAAGCTGGAGCCGACGCTGCTGCCGGACCTGCCGCTGCCTCGACCGGAGTTCGAGATCTTCGTCTACGCGCCCTCGGTGGAGGGGGTGCACCTGCGCTTCGGACCGGTCGCCCGCGGCGGCCTGCGCTGGTCGGACCGGACCGACGACTACCGCACCGAGATCCTGGGCCTGGTCAAGGCGCAGATGGTGAAGAACACCGTCATCGTTCCGGTGGGGGCCAAGGGCGGCTTCGTCGCGCGGCGCCCGACAGGAGGGGTGGGCGACGGCCCGACGGCGTACCGGGCGTTCGTCCGTGGCCTGCTCGACCTGACCGACAACCTGGTGGACGGGGAGAGTGTCCCGCCGCCGCACGTGGTCTGCCACGACGGCGCAGACTCCTACCTGGTGGTCGCCGCCGACAAGGGCACCGCTACCTTCTCCGACCTGGCCAACGAGGTGGCCGGCGACTACGGCTTCTGGCTCGGCGACGCGTTCGCCTCCGGAGGGTCGGTGGGCTATGACCACAAGGCGATGGGGATCACCGCACGTGGTGCCTGGGTCTCGGTGCAGCGGCACTTCCGCGAGCTCGGCGTCGACGTGCAGAGCCAGGACTTCACGTGCGTCGGCATCGGCGACATGTCCGGCGACGTCTTCGGCAACGGCATGCTGCTCTCGCCGCACCTGCGCCTGGTGGCCGCCTTCGACCACCGTGACATCTTCCTGGACCCGACGCCGGACCCGGCGGCGTCGTTCGCCGAGCGCCGGCGCCTCTTCGGCCTGCAGCGGTCCAGCTGGCAGGACTACGACCGCTCGCTGATCTCGACCGGCGGCGGCGTCTACTCCCGCACCCTCAAGGCGGTGCCGATCAGCCCCGAGGTCCGGGCGGCGCTGGGGCTGGGCGAGCACGTCCGCTCGCTGACCCCGGCCGAGCTGGTCAGCGCGATCCTGCGGGCGCCGGTCGACCTGCTGTGGAACGGCGGCATCGGCACCTACGTCAAGGGCAGCGACGAGCCCCATGCCGCAGCCGGGGACAAGGCCAACGACGCGGTCCGCGTGAACGGCTCGCAGGTCAGGGCGCGCGTGGTCGGCGAGGGCGGCAACCTGGGCCTCACCCAGGCCGGCCGGGTCGAGTACGCCCTGCACGGGGCCGGTGGCGAGGGCGGCCGGATCAACACCGACGCGATCGACAACTCCGCCGGCGTGGACACCTCCGATCACGAGGTCAACCTCAAGATCCTGCTCGACCGGCTCGTGCGCACCGGTGAGATCGACCGCGAGGAGCGCAACGAGGTGCTCGCCGCGATGACCGACGAGGTCGCCGCGCTGGTGCTGCGCGACAACGACCAGCAGAACCTCGCCCTGGCCAACGCCGCCGCCAACGGCGCCTCGCTGCTGCACGTGCAGGAGGAGTGGATGGCCGAGCTGGAGTCGCGCGGCGTGCTCAGTCGCGAGGTCGAGGGACTGCCCGCGGTCGGCGAGGTGCGTCGGCGGCTCGACGCCGGCGGGGCGCTCACCAGCCCCGAGACGGCCGTGCTGATGAGCTGGACCAAGATCGAGCTCGCCCGCGAGCTGATCGACACGACGCTGCCCGACGAGGAGTACGTCGCCCCGCTGCTCGCGGCGTACTTCCCCTCGCTGGTGCGCGAGCGCTTCTCCGCCGCCATCGAGGAGCACCCGCTGCGCCGCGAGATCATCTTGACCCAGCTGGTCAACGAGCTGGTCAACGGCGCCGGCTCGACGTTCTGGCCGCGGCTGGCGGCCGAGACCGGTGCGACAGTCACCGAGCTGGTGCGTGCCAACCTGGTCGCCCGCGACCTGGTCGGCTGGACGACGCTGCGCGAGCGGATCGCCGGCCTCGACCACGCCGTCGCGGCCGCGGTCCAGACCAGGATGCGGGTGGACCTGCGCACGTTGGTCGAGCGGTTGACCCGCTGGCTGGTCGCTCACCGGATCACCGATGGGACGGCGGCCGTCGAGCGCTACGAGGAGCCGTTCGGTGCGATGCTGACGGCGCTGCCGCGGTTGCTCACCGGCAGCGAGTACGACGCCTTCGTCGCTCGGCGCGACCGGCTCACCGATGCCGGCGTCCCCACCGAGCTGGCGGTGCAGGTGGCGGTGCTGGAGCCGGCCTCGATGCTGCTCGGTGTGGTCGAGGTGGCGCTGGCGGCCGGTCAGGACCCGGCAGCGGTGGTGCGTGCGCACCTCGAGCTGGGCGAGCGGCTCGGACTGCCGAAGCTGCTGGGTTGCATCGTCGCGCTGCCACGCACGGACCGGTGGCAGTCGATGGCGCGCGCATCGCTGCGCGACGACCTGCACGCCGTGCACGCGGCCCTCACCGCGCAGCAGCTGGACGGTACCCCGGAGGACTTCGAGGAGCGACTGGGCCGGGCGAGGTCGATGCTGACCGAGATCGGCCTGGACGAGGGCGCGGACCTGGCCAGGCTGTCGGTGGCGGTGCGGGCGTTGCGGACCCTGCTGTAGAGGCGTCGTCCGCCGGACGACGCCTCAGGCGCTCTTCTTGGCGGCGGCCTTCTTGGTCGTCTTCTTCGCCGTCGTCCTCTTCGCTGCCGTCTTCTTGGCGGGGGACTTCTTCTTCGGGCTGTCCTCGGTGTCTTCCCCGGTGTCGTCCTCGGTGTCGTCCTCGGCGTCCGGCACAGCCTCGCCACGGGACTGCTTGGCGGCGGCGACCGAGCGCTGGAGGGCCGCGAGGAGGTCGACGACCTCGCCCGAGCTGGGGGTGGAGGTCTCGGTGCGGGTGACCTCGCCGCCCTCCACCTTGGTCTTGACCAGCGCCTCGACGGCCTCGGCGTAGTCGTCCTCGAACTCGGCCGGGTCGAAGTCGCCGGAGAGGGTGTCGACGAGCATGTGCGCCATCTTGACCTCGGCGTCCTTGACCTCGCCGACCTCGACCTTGAAGTCGGGGGTACGGATCTCGTCGGGCCACATCATCGTCTGCAGCACGATCACGTCGCCGTTGTCCGTGGAGCGCACGCGCAGGACGGCCACCGTGGTGCGCTGTCGGAGCGCGACGGTCACGATCGCCATCCGGTCGGCGTCCAGCAGCGCCTGGCGCAGCAGCGCGTACGGCTTGGCGCCGCTCGCCTCGGGCTCGAGGTAGTAGGACTTCTCGAACAGCAGCGGGTCGATCTGCTCGCTCGGGACGAACTTCTCCACCGCGATCTCGCGCGAGGACGACGACGGCAGCTCGGCCATGTCGTCGTCGGTGAGGACGACCATCTCGCCGTCCTCGGTCTCATAGCCCTTGGCGATCTCGGCGTACGGCACCTCCTCGCCGTCGATGCTGCAGATCCGCTGGTAGCGGATCCGGCCGCCGTCCTTGACGTGCACCTGACGGAACGACACGTCGTGGGACTCGGTGGCGGCGTACAACTTCACCGGCACGTTGACCAGGCCGAAGGAGACCGCGCCCTTCCAGATCGCTCGCATGACCACCATCCTTGCCCTATGCGTCCCATGCTCGCCACTGCCGGTACCCACGTCCCCGGCGGGGAGGACTGGGTGCACGAGGTGAAGTGGGACGGGATCCGGCTGCTCGGCACGTACGTCGACGGCAGCCTGCGGCTGACCACCCGCAACGAGAACGACGCCACCCTGGCCTGGCCCGAGCTCGGCAGCGGCCCCGCGGCCGGCGCCGGGACGGATCTGGTCGTCGACGGCGAGGTGATAGCGCTCAACGACCGCGGTCTGCCCGACTTCCGGGTCCTCGGCGAGCGGATGCACGTGCGCGACGTGCGGAAGGTGGCGCGGCTGGCCGCCGCCCGGCCCGCGACGTACATGGTCTTCGACCTGCTGCGGGTCGGCGGTGAGGACCTGACGGGGCTGCCGTGGACCGAGCGCCGGGCCCGGCTCGAGGCGCTCGACGCCGAGGGGGCACTGGGCGGCTGGCAGGTTCCCCTCACCTACGACGACGGCGCGCTGCTCCACCAGGCCACCCTGGCGCAGGGCCTGGAGGGCATCGTCAGCAAGCGCCGTACTGCCCGCTACGAGCCGGGGGTACGGAGCAGGGCATGGCTGAAGTTCCCCCACCGCTTCCGCGCCTCCTACGTGATCGGCGGCTGGCGGCCGCAGGAGGGCACCACCGACCGGCTCGCCGCGCTGCTGGTGGGGGAGCCGACGGCGCAGGGGCTGCTCTACCGTGGCCGGGTGGGCAGCGGGATCACCGGACGGCACAGCCCGGCGCTGCGCGAGCTGCTGACCGAACGGGCGGACAGCCCGTTCGCGGACGAGGTGCCCCGGGAGGACGTCTCGGGGACGCGGTGGGTGGAGCCGCTGGTGGTGGTCGAGGTGGAGACGCACGGTGTTGGCACGGGGCTGGCCTCGGGGGCGCGGCTGCGACAGCCGTCCTACCAGGGCGTGCGCACCGACCTCGCGCCGGAGGACCTCTCGTGAGGCGGCTCCTGCTCGCGCTGGTGGTCGCCGCCGGCCCGCTGCTGCTCCCGGGCCTCTCGGCTCCGGCCCAGGCGGCCCCGTCGGCCGTCACCCTCGGCGGCGTCACGGTGCACCTGCGCGCCGGCACCACCCAGGTCGTCACCGTCAACCACCGCCGGGGGAGCCGCGCGCGGGTCAGCCTGTGGGTGCTGCGCGACGGTGCCTGGAGACGGCGGTTGACCAGCACGGACGGTCACATCGGGTACGGCGGCCTGGTCGCGGGCGGCCGCCGTCACCAGGGGACCGGCACCACGCCGCTGGGCACCTACGGACTCGTGTCCGCCTTCGGCACGCATCCGCACGCCGCGACCCGGGAACTGCCCTACCGTCGGATCCGGCCGGGCGACTACTGGGTGGAGGACAACGCCTCGCCGTTCTACAACCGCTACCGCAACAAGGCGCAGGGCGGCTTCCGCTGGTGGTTGCCGCTGAGCGACGAGAACGGCTCGGAGCGGCTGGCGGCCTACCCGAGACAGTACGAGTACGCCCTCGTCCTGGACTACAACGCCGAACAGGTACGCCACCGCGGCGCCGGGATCTTCCTGCACGTCAACGGCACGGGTGCGACGGCGGGCTGCGTGAGCGCGCCGCGCTGGCTGCTGAAGAAGCTCATGCACCGCCTCGACCCGGCGCGGGTGCCGGTGATAGCGATCGGGCGCTAGTCGATGGCGGACGCCGAGGTCAGGGTCGAGGTGGAGGGGCGCACCCTCGCGGTCAGCAACCTCGACAAGGTGCTCTATCCGCGCACCGGCACCACGAAGGGCGAGGTGCTGCACTACTACGCGACCATCGCGCCGGTGCTGCTGCCGCAGCTCCGCGATCGGGCGGTGACCCGGGTGCGCTGGCCGCACGGCGTCGCGGACTCGAGCTTCTTCGAGAAGAACATTCCGTCCCGGGCGCCGCGCTGGGTGCGCACCGCCACGGTCCCGACCACGGGCTCGCGCACGGCCAGCGGCAAGGACGGCCTGCTCACCTTCCCGATCGTCGACGACCTGGCCACCCTCACCTGGCTGGTCAACCTGGCCGCGCTGGAGCTGCACGTGCACCAGTGGCGGGTCTCCGCGGACGGCGAGCCGCTGGGGGCGGACCGGATCGTCATCGATCTCGATCCCGGCGAGCCGGCCGGCCTGCACGAGTGCTGCCAGGTGGCGTTGCTGGCGCGCGAGCTCCTGGTCGGCCGCGGACTGGCCAGCACGCCGGTGCTCAGCGGTAGCAAGGGACTGCACCTCTACGCCCGGCTTCCCGCCGTCCTGCCCAGCGAGGAGTCCTCCGCCCTGGCCAAGGAGGTGGCCGAGGAGCTGCAGCGCGAGCACCCGAAGCTGGTCACCGCGACGATGACCAAGAGCCGGCGTACGGGCAAGGTCTTCCTGGACTGGTCGCAGAACGCAGGGTCGAAGACGACCGTGTGCCCCTACTCGCTGCGCGGACGCGAGCAGCCGACCGTCGCAGCTCCCGTCACCTGGGCCGAGGTGGAGGGCGGCGCCGAGGACCCCCTCGGCCTGGAGCAGCTGCGCTTCGAGGACGTGCTGGATCGCATGCGGGAGCACGGGGATCTCTTCGGCGCGGACTAGACCCGTCGCTTCGCAGCGGCGGTGGGAGCAGTGTTACCGCGGCGTGGCGACCCCGTGGCGAGCTTGTAGGACCGGCGTGGATCCGACGGGGTGGCGGCCGGCGGAGCGCCGACCTAGCGTCGGCGGCGTGGAGATCTCCACCGTTCCGCACCGGCGGGCCGCTTCGGCCCGTGGCTGGCTGGTGGCCGGCGGGCTGGTGATCGTGGTGGCGGTGGTGCTTCTCGGCGTCCAGGCGCTGCTGGGGGTGCAGCCTTCGGTGGTCGCCGGCCACGACCTGGCCGGCAAGGCCGATCGCGGCACGCTGCTGCTCTCCACGCAGGCAGCGGTCGGCCAGCTGCGTGTCGGGGACGTGATCACGTTCCGGCCGCCCGCGCCGTACGACCGCGGGGTCCGGGTGACCCGCGAGGTGGAGGCGCGCGACCTGCTCGGCGCCCTCACCGCGAGCGACGCCGGCGTCGATCCCTGGCAGCTGCCCACCAGCGGACCCGACGTGGAGCGCGCGGTGGTGCGGGTGGCCTATCTGGGCTACCCGTTCCTCGGCTCCGGCTCGCTGCTGGAGCGGGTCCTGCTGCCGGTCGTGCCGGTGATGGTCATCGCCGCGGCGGTGCTGATCGCGGCCGGACGGACCAGGCGCCGGCGCACACCGCGCCGGGCCGCGTGAGGACTTATCCTGCCGGGTCGAGCCGTGACCTCTATCCTTCTCCCGTGGTTCATCGTGTGCTGGTCGTCGAGGACGAGGAGGACATCGCCTTCCCCCTCGTGCGCACCCTCGAGCGCGAGGGCTACGACGTCAGCTGGGTCCAGACCGGCGCCGCTGCGCTCGAGGCGCTCGACGGACGCACCGAGATCACGCCCGACGTGGTCATCCTCGATCTCGGGCTGGGCGACATGGACGGTCTGGACGTGTGCCGGGAGGCTCGCTCGGCCGGGTACGACGGCGGCATCATGATCGTCACGGCCCGGGCCGGTGAGCTGGACCGGGTGGTCGGGCTCGACTACGGCGCTGACGACTACCTCGCCAAGCCGTTCGGACTGGCCGAGCTGCAGGCCCGGGTGCGCGCGCTGCTGCGCCGTACCGGTGTCCGAGCGGTCCCCGGCGCCGAGGGCGGGCTGCGGATCGACGTCGCCGCCCACCGGGTCTATGTCGACGACCGGGAGGTGCCGCTGACCGGCAAGGAGTTCGAGGTGCTGGCCGTGCTGGCCCACGCTCGGGACAAGGTCGTCCCCCGCGAGCGGCTGATGGCCGAGGTCTGGGACGAGAACTGGTTCGGCTCGACCAAGACGCTCGACGTCACGATCGGGCGGTTGCGCAGCAAGCTGGAGTCGGCCGGTGTGGCCGACCGGGTGGTCGCCGTCCGCGGCGTGGGGTTCCGCCTCGAGGGCAGCCCCTCGGATGCTTAGAAGGCTCGTCCTTCTCCTTCTCGCCCTGGTCCTCGTCCTGGTGCCGGCTGGCTACCTGCTGCGCACCTGGTCGGTGGAACGCTCGGTGCGCTCCCACGATGGCGAGGCGGGGCATCGAGACGTGCTGGTGCTCGCCGCACTCCTCGACCAGCGGCTCTCCTCGGGCGGGATCGTCGACCCGTCCCTGTTGCGGCCCATCGCCGGACCCGATGTGGCGATCCGCTACCACCCGGCTACCGGCCCCGACGTCGAGGTCCGTGGGTCGGGCTACACCGGCTCCCTGGACACGGACCCCGGCAGTGCCGACGTGTGGTCGGCGGCCCGCACCGCCGACGGCGGGTACGTGCTGCTCAGCGAGGATGCCGGGGTCGTCCGTGCCACCGCGTGGCAGAGCCGGTCGGACCTGGTGCTCCTGCTGCTGATGACGGTGGTGGTGGCGACGTTGGTGGGTCTGCTCCTCGCCGGGTGGTACACCCGGCCGTTCCGTCGACTGGCAAGGGCGGCCTCGTCGCTCCGCAGGGGCCGGTTCGAGCTCGACCTGCCGCGGCGCGGTGCTCCCGAGGTGCGCGCGCTAGCCGAAGCGCTCGATGCCAGTGCGCAGCAGCTGCAGGACCGGTTGGCCGGGGAGGACGAGTTCGCCCGCCGAGCCTCGCACGCGCTGCGCACGCCGCTGACCGGACTGCGCTGGGAGCTGGAGGAGGCGGCGGTCCGCGACGACCTGCCCGAGCATGTCGCCACCGCGCTGGCCCGCTCGTTGCGACGGGTGGACCAGCTCGACGAGGTCACCGGCGAGCTGATCGCGGCGGCGCGAGGCCGCGCGTTGGTGGCGGGGGCCACCCTTCCCCTCGAGGCGCTCGCCGGTCAGGTCGCCCAGCGTTGGGCCGACGAGCTCGACGCACACGGCCGGGAGCTGACAGCGCAGATCGAGGGCGGCGCCGCGACGACGTACACGCCCGGTCCGGTGGAGCAGATCCTCGAGCTGCTCCTGGTCGACGTGGTCCACCGCAGCAGGGGCGCCGTCCGGATCGGCTTCGCCGTGGGCACCGAGGCGCACCTGCGCATCACCGTGCGGGCAGCGTCCGCCCGATCGGAGCGCAGGACGGGCGGCGCGCCGATGGCACGGGCCCGGGCCGTCGCAACCGCCCTGGGCGGCCGGCTCGAGGGCGAGTACGCCGCCGACGGCGTGGAGATCGTGCTCCCCAGGCGCTGAACCGGCCCTTGATGCGACAGGATGGGGACATGACGAGTGGTACCCACCGGCCGATCGAGACCTGGCTGACCGACATGGACGGGGTGCTCGTCCACGAGGAGGTGCCCCTGCCCGGGGCCGCCGACTTCATCGAGGCGCTCAAGGCCACCGGCCGCCGCTTCCTCGTCCTGACCAACAACTCGATCTTCACCCAGCGCGACCTGCGCGCCCGGCTGCTCGGAAGCGGCATCGACGTGCCCGAGGACGCGATCTGGACCTCGGCGCTGGCCACGGCGAAGTTCCTGGCCGACCAGCGCCCCGGTGGCTCGGCATACGTCGTCGGCGAGGCCGGCCTGACCACGGCGCTGCACGACGTGGGCTACGTGATGACCGACCGCAGGCCCGACTACGTGGTGCTGGGGGAGACCCGCACCTACTCCTTCGAGGCGATCACCCGCGCGATCCGGCTGATCGAGGGCGGCGCGCGCTTCATCGCGACGAATCCGGACCC
Source organism: Nocardioides sp. BP30 (assembly GCF_029873215.1). Taxonomy (NCBI): domain Bacteria; kingdom Bacillati; phylum Actinomycetota; class Actinomycetes; order Propionibacteriales; family Nocardioidaceae; genus Nocardioides; species Nocardioides lacus. Next base: position 1,410,221 of record NZ_CP123620.1, read on the forward strand.
GTCCGGGCCCTCGCAGCACGGCACCCTGCCGGCGACCGGCTCGGTGGCGGCGCTGATCTCGACCGCGACGGGGCGCACGCCGTACTTCGTGGGCAAGCCGAACCCGCTGATGATGCGCACCGCCCTGAACCGGATCGAGGCGCACTCCGAGACCACCGCGATGATCGGCGATCGGATGGACACCGACGTGATCAGCGGGCTCGAGGCCGGCCTGCGGACCTTCCTGGTGCTGACCGGTTCCACCCGAGCCGACCAGGTCGAGGGGTTCCCGTACCGACCGACCACCGTGGTCGACTCGGTCAAGGATCTGATCCCCCTGGTGCACCCGCCGAAAGCCGACTGAGACGGCGCGACCGAACCGGCTGTCGAGGCGGAACCGCGTGATTTGAATCGCATTCAAGTTGAGGATTCACGCTTAGCGTGTGACCTGCGTCACTGAATCAGCGGCACCCTGTTTGGATTTCCGCTGATTGGTATGCCTACCGTCTTGATCGTTTGCGCCAGCAAGCACCGGCCCCGGCACACGCCGAGTCCTGCCCCTTCCGGAGCCGGTTCCGTAAGACGATCACCCAGGGGCAGGAGCGGGGGACCCAACGTTCCACGCGGCGGCGCCGGACCACCGGCGTGCCGCTCGGGGTGAAGCCGGACGTCTCGCAGTTCCAGGACGTCGGCCGGGCACCTTCTCGCCCGAACCCGACAGCTCACCTCGCAGGCGTGGGAAGGACACCCACGCATGCCCAACTTCATTCGCACCACCATGGCCGCGACCGCCTGTGCCGGCCTTATCGCCCTTCCGGCCGTCGGCGCCCACGCCGTCGGCGCCCCGACCACCAGCCTGTCGAGTTTCACCCTGCCCGCCGCGGCCCCGGCGAGTGCACCGGCGAGTGCACCGGCGGACGGTGCCGCCACGGCCACCTCCAAGGCCGCGGTCGTCACCCCGAGCGCCAAGCCGCGCCTGACCAAGCACGAGCGCAAGCTGCGCATCGAGCACCGGCGGAAGGTCCGGCGCAACCACCGGGTGGGACGCGCGCTGCACGTCGCCGCCCGGCAGCAGGGCGACCCCTACCGCTGGGGTGCCACCGGCCCGACCTCTTTCGACTGCTCCGGTCTGATGCTCTACTCGTTCCGCGCGGTCGGACTGCACCTCCCGCGGACGGCGGCGGCTCAGTCCGGCGCGGTGCGCCACATCTCCCGTGCGCACATGCGGCGCGGCGACCTGGTGTTCTTCACCTCGGGTGGTCACGTCTACCACGTGGGCATCTTCGACGGCTGGAGCCACGGTCGCCGCATCATCATCCACGCGCCGTACTCCGGCGCCGACGTGCGCAAGGAAGCGATCTGGACCAACGGCTGGTTCCCCGGCACGCTGCGGCTCTCCTGAGCGCGCCCGCCGGCGGGTCCGGACGCTGTCAGCGCGAGAGCTGACGCGCCCGGATCTGCTCGGCGAAGACCGCCCGCCGCAGTGCCGAGCGGGTCCGCTCGTCGGGCGGGAGCGTGATCACCAGCTCGGTGATGTCGCGCTTGGGGGTGCTGCGGAAGAGGTCGCCGTCGAGGGCGAACTCGGCGCCGCCGAGGTTGAAGTGGGCCCGCAGGCTCGGCTCCTCGCCCTCCTCCGGCGTCGGCAGCGGCTGCGGCATCTGGCAGCGCAGGGCCGCCTCGCTCACGTCGAGCAGCGACGCCTCGAACTTCTCCTCGCCGTACTCCAGGATCAGCGGCAGCGCCACCGACACCCGCACGTGGGCGCGCCGGTTGGTCACCCGGACCTTGCTGATCGGCTCCGCGTGCCAGATCCGGACCTTGCCGTCGATGGCGCGCTCGGTGACCCGCACCGACTGTGCGTAGAGACCCACCGCCGAGGTCCACTGCACCTCGAACGGCCGGCCGATGTCCAGGTCGGTGTCGAGGGGAAGCCCGAACGGGCGGGCCAAGATCAACGCACCCTCGGTGATCCCCTCCACCCGGCTGGCGAACTCGCCGCTCTCGCCGCGCAGCAGGACCGGCTGGTTGACGTCGGGCGAGTGCATGCCCTTCTGATCGGCCGGGACCCGCGGTTCCGGAGCCGCCACCCGCGAAGGCGAGCTGGATATCCTGGGAGTCACTGCGACATCGTGCCAGGAGAACCACGCTTTCCGTGGCGGTACTGGCAATCGCGTGCACATTTCTGCCGGCTTAGGGCCGGTCACCGTCTCTGAACCGCCGAACGCCGGTGTTGGAAGCGGTATCGGCCGTCGGGGAGCCTGATCGTCGCGTAGGTGGGGTCGTGGGCGCGTCTGTGGTGGTGTCCGCAGAGGAGGGATCCGTGGGCGAGGTTGGTGTGGCCGCCGGTTGACCAGGGTTGGTCGTGGTGGGCGTCGCACCAGGGTGCGGGGACGGTGCAGCCTTCTGCACGGCAGTGTTTGTCTCGTAGGGCGAGGGCTTTGCGCTGGGTTGGGGTGAAGAGTCGTCGGGTGCGGCCCAGGTCGAGGGGTTCGGAGTTGCCGCCGAGGACGGCGGGGATGATGCCCGCGGTGCAGGCCAGGCGGCGGGTTTCGCCGGTGCTGATGGGGGTGCCGTCGTCGAGCCATGCGACACCGAGGTCGGCCTGTAGCTGGTCCAGGGTCATGGTGACGATGACGGTGGTGGCGTCGCCGCCGTGGGCGGGGAGTCGGGTGGGGTCGGTGTTCTCCAGGAGTTGGGCGAAGGCGTGGGCGAGGAGCCGGCTGCGGGGTTGGACTCTGCCGTCGGCTTCCAGGGCGGCGATGCGGGGTTGGGTGTAGGCCTGCAGGTAGGTCCGCAACCGATGACCCACGACCTCGGGCACGATGCCGTGGATCCTCGTCATGCCGTCGCCTTGGTCGGTGATCGACAACGTCGCTCTCGCTTGGGCCTGTTCCTCGAGCCGGTGGATCGCTGCGGCTTCGGCGGCTTCGGCAATGTCGGGGGCGATGACCTCTAACAGATGCGTGGTGAGGCGGCGTAGGTTCTTGGGCCGGTGCTCACTCGCGAGGTCGCACAGGGTGACCTCTGCCTGGGCGAGGACCTCGGCGGGTAGGTCGTCGGGCAGGTCGTCGAGTCCACGGAGGATGACGCGGGCGTGCTCGAGACTGAACCGACCCTGTGCGAGCCTTGCCCGGACCACCGGCCGACCCTCCAACTCCTGGGCGAGACGTAGCGTGGCGTGCGCGGCGGGACTCTCGACCCGGTGCTGGGCGATCAGCCAGGCTGCGACATCGCGGGCACCGACCTCGGCGGCCACATCGTCGGCGGAGGCGACCACGCGCAGGTACAGCTCCTCCAGCCGCGTCCGGGACCGCATCAGCGCGGCGAGCGCTTCCTTCTTCTCATTCGTTCCCAGGAAGACCGGGTTCGCGTCCGTGGCCTGGTCGAGGGCAGCAGCGATCGTGGCGAGTGTCGCCTGGATCTGATGCATGAGGACCACCACCGAGAGAGATCAGTTCGAACGCATGTTCGAAGCCTAGGTGGTCGGATGTGTGTGGTCAACCCTCTTTCAACAAACGCGTTCGGCGGAGATCTCGTCGTACTGGATCACGGCCATGGTGGCCCGACGCAACTGTGCTCAAGGCACTCAACCCGGCCAAGACACCGGGCCACGCTGGTACTGGCCCACGCTTTTCGTTTCCTCAGGCCAACCCGAAGCAACGGCCGCCTTCAAGGATCGAGGCGGACCGAAAGTGACCGCTCGACCCGCAGAAGGTGACGTCTCAACCCGTCGAAACTGACGCCTCGACGTGGGTTGTCCACAGTTGTCTGGACCAGGCCTGTCCAGGCAGCACACCGCGACGTACGGTGCTGCGACTGGAGTCCTCACTCGGGAACGGAGTCCGGCCATGGAGTCGACATCTTTTGTCGAGAGCGTCAGGCCTGTCGACGGACAGGTCGTCGAGCTGCTCGACGCGCAACTGCGCGCGGCCGTCCGGCAGGAGGCGGTCGATCCGCAGCGCGACCTCGGGGTCGTGCGCCGCCTGGCCGAGGCGGTGGTGCGTGCGCACGACGAGCGGTCGCTGACGGGGGCGGTCCAGCCGGTCGGCGATCCGGCCGCCGTGGTGGCCGAGCTGGTCGCGCGGCTGTCCGGGTTCGGGCCGTTGCAGCCCTATCTCGACGATGCGGAGGTCGAAGAGGTCTGGATCAACGATCCTTCGCGGGTGTTCGTGGCGCGGCGGGGGCGCCACGAGCTGACCAACCTGGTCCTGGATCCGCAGCAGGTCACCGATCTGGTGGAGCGGATGCTGAAGGCGTCAGGCCGGCATCTCGACCGCTCGACGCCGTTCGTCGACGCGACGATGCCGGGCGGCATCGCTTGCACGTGGTGCTGGACGGCATCTCGCGTGGCTTCGCGGCGGTCAACATCCGCAAGTTCTCGATGCGCGCCGCGCGGCTGGCGGACCTGGTCGCGCTCGGCAGCCTCTCCGCCTCGGCTGCCGCCTTCCTGGAGGCCAGCGTGCGTGCGGGGCTGAACATCCTGCTCGCCGGCGGGACCCAGGCAGGCAAGACGACCCTGCTCAACTGCCTGGCAGCCGCGATCCCCGGCGGGGACCGGGTGATCAGTGCGGAGGAGGTCTGGGAGTTGCGCTTCCCGCACCCGGACTGGGTGGCGTTGCAGACCCGGCAAGCCGGGCTCGAGGGCACCGGCGAGGTGCGACTGCGCGACCTGGTCAAGGAGACGCTGCGGATGCGGCCGAGCAGGATCATCGTGGGTGAGGTCAGGGCCGAGGAGTGCCTCGACCTGCTCCTCGCGCTCAACAGCGGCATCCCCGGCATGTGCACGCTGCATGCCAACAGCGGTCGCGAGGCGCTGGTCAAGATGTGCACACTGCCGCTGCTGGCGGGGGAGAACATCAGCCCCCGGTTCGTCATCCCGACCGTCGCGGCGAGCGTCGACCTGGTGGTCCACCTCGGGATGGACGCGCGCGGCGTGCGGCGGGTCAACGAGATCGTCGCCGTACCGGGGCGGGTGGAGAACGACGTCATCGAGACGGCGTCGATCTTCGAGCGGCACGGCACGGAGCTGCGCCGGGCGAGCGGGATGCCTCCGCGACCCGAGCGGTACGAGCGCGTGGGGGTCGACCTCCACGCCCTGCTCAACAGGGCCGGCTGATGGGTGCCGTGGTCGGCCTCGGCCTCGGCGTGGGCCTGTTGCTGTGCTGGTCGGTGGTTGCCGTGCCGCGAGCCGCACGCGGCCCGCGACGAGCCGAGCGCACCGAGGCGCTGCTGGCGCGAGCCGGTCTCGCAGGCGTCTCGTCGGCGAGCGTGTGGGCCCTGTGCCTCGCCTGCGCCCTGGTGGCGTTGCTGGCCGGCGAGATCCTGACCCGTACGCCGCCGGTCGCGGTGGTCTTCGCCCTCCTGGCCGGCTACCTGCCCGTCGGGGTGCTGGCCGGGCGGGCGCGGCGTCGCCAGCGCGAGTTCGCGGAGGTCTGGCCCGAGGCGGTCGACAATCTGGCCTCGGCCGTCCGCGCGGGGCTGTCCCTGCCCGAGTCGCTGGCGGGACTGGCGGTGCGCGGGCCGGCGGCGTTGCGCGAGCCGTTCGAGCAGTTCGCCCTCGACTACCAGGTCTCGGGCCGCTTCGGTGACTGCCTCGACCGACTCAAGGACTGCCTCGCCGACCCCGTCGGCGACCGGGTGGTGGAGGGCTTGCGCATCGCGCGCGAGGTAGGGGGCGGTGAGCTCGGCCGGCTCCTGCGCAACCTGTCGTCGTACCTGCGGGCCGAGTCGCGCACCCGGGCCGAGCTCGAGTCACGCCAGGCCTGGGCGGTGAACGGCGCTCGCCTCGCCGTGGCGGCGCCGTGGCTGGTGCTGCTCTTCCTCTCCTTCCAGCCGGACGTGATCCAGCGCTACTCCTCGGCGGCGGGCGTGGTCGTCCTGGCCGGTGGAGCGGCGGCCTGCCTGATCGCCTACCGCGTGATGCTGCGGATCGGCCGGCTGCCGACCGAGCGGAGGATCCTGCGGTGAGCGCTGAGGTCGTGGGGGCCGCGCTCGGTGCGCTCGGCGGCGGCGCGATCCTGCTGGTGGCGGCGAGGATCGCGGCGATCCGGCGCCCGCAGTTCGCGGTGCGTGTCCTGCCCTACCTCCGCGACGTCGGCGCCGATCCCCGGGCGATCGCAGCGACGACCTCAGCCCCCGCGCTGCCACCCGTGGTCGGTGCGGTCTTCGGGCCCGGCCTGCGGGTGGCCGCCGACGGCGTGGAGCGGGTCCTGGGCGGAGCAGCCTCCGTCCAGCGCCGGTTGGATCGGGCCGCCCTGGATCGCACGGTGCTCGACTTCCGCGTCGAGCAGGTCCTCTGGGGGCTGGTCTGCTTCGCCGTCGCGGCGTTCCTCGGACTGCTCCGCGGCCTGCGCGACCCGAGCGCCGCCCTTCCCACCCTGGTCGTGTGCGTCGTGGGCTTCGTGTTCGGGGTCCTGGCACGCGACTCCTGGCTGAGCACGCAGGTACGCGACCGGGAGCGGCGCATCGTGGCGGAGTTCCCCACCGTCGCCGAGCTGCTCGCCCTGTCGGTCGCCGCGGGCGAGGCCCCGGTGGTAGCCCTCGACCGGGTCGTACGCCGCAGCAGGGGCGAGCTGTCGCATGAGCTGGGCCGTGTCCTCGCGGCGGTCAGGACGGGTCGGCCGGTGGCCACCGCCTTCGACGAGCTGGCCGCACGTAGCGGCCTGCCGCTGGTCGCTCGTTTCGCCGCGGGCATCGCCGTCGCCGTGGAGCGCGGCACGCCGCTCGCCGACGTCCTGCACGCCCAGGCGGCCGACGTGCGCGAGGCCGGCCGTCGCGAGCTGATCGAGGTGGCGGCACGCAAAGAGGTCCTGATGATGATCCCGATCGTCTTCCTCGTGATGCCCACGACCGTTGTCTTCGCGTTCTTCCCCGGTGTCCTCGGGCTGCATCTGGGCATGTCCTGAATCTCGGAAAGGAAACATCATGGACAGACTCGCTCTCACCCTCCTCCGGCTGCGGCACGACCTGCTGCGCGAGCGCGACGACCGGGGCGACGTACCCGGTTGGGTGCTGGTCGTCGTGATGACGGCTGGGCTGTGCGCGGCGCTCTACGGCGTGGCGAAGGAGCAGCTCAACACGATGCTCACCAGCGCGCTCGACCAGGTGAAATGAGCCGCCGAGCGCGCGGTTCGGCAGTCGTCGACCTCGTGCTGGCGCTGCTGGTGCTCGTGCCGCTCGTCCTCGGTGCGCTCCAGGTCGCACTGGTGCTCTACGTGCGCAACACCCTGGCCTCGGCCGCCTCGGAGGGCGCGCGCTACGCGGCAACGCTCGGCCACTCCGGCGGCGACGGCGTGGCCCGCACGCGCGCGCAGCTGTCCGGCGCGGTCTCGGACCGGTACGCCCGCGACGTGACCGCCTCGGCGACGACCATCGACGGCGCGCCGGCGGTGCTGGTGACCGTGCACGCCCGGGTCCCGGCGCTGGGCCTGGGTGGGCCGGCGGTGAGCCTCACCGTCTCCGGGCACGCGGTCCGGGAGACGGAGTGAGCGGCCGCGATCGCCGCCGGCGTCCGATGCCCGGGAAGGGGGAGCGGGGGAGCGGCCTGATCGAGCTGACCTGGCTCGGCATCCTGCTGCTGATCCCTCTGGTCTGGATCCTCCTGTCGGTCTTCGCCGTCCAGCGTGGGGCGTTCGCCGTCAGTGGAGCAGCACGCGCCGCCGGTCGCGCCTACGTCCTGGCCCCGAGCGACGGCATCGGGCTGGAACGTGCCCGCGCCGCCGCGCGGCAGGTGCTCGCCGACCAGGGGCTCAGCGAGGCGCCGCTCGACCTGACGGTCAGCTGCACGCCTGTCCCCGCCCCCTGCCACAGCGGCACCTCGATGGTCACCGTGCGGGTGTACAGCAGCGTCCGGATCCCGCTGCTTCCGCTGGTGTTCGGCGGCGGGTCGCCGCGATTCGCGTTGGAGGCGACGCAGGTGGTGCCGGTGGGGCAGTACCAGGAGGTGGCCGGTGCGTCGCGATGAGCGCGGCTCGACGATCCCGCTGATCATCGGCTTCGCGCTCGTGCTCGCCCTGGTGGTGGGGTTCGTCGTCGACGCCACTGCCGCCTACCTGCGCCGTCAGGCGCTGGACACGCTCGCCGACGGGGCGGCGCTGCGGGGCGCCGACCTCGGCGCGGCCGGGACGGAGGTGTACGCCGGTGGCCTCGGCGCCGACGACCTCCACCTCACGGCGATCACCGCCCAGCACGCCGTCCACGCCTACCTCGTCCAGGTCGGCGCCTACCGGCACTACCCCGGCCTGACCGCCTCGGTCACGCTCGACGCGGCGGCGCAGCGGGTGCAGGTCCACCTGCAGGCGCCCCTCCACCTGCCGCTCCGCATCCCCGGCTCGCCCGCCCACGCCACCGTCGGAGCCGAGGGCGAGGCATCGGTCCTGGTCGACCGCTGACCCCGCCTCCTCAGACGCCGTTCGGCATCACGTCACCGGAACGTCGCCGAGCACCCCCGGGATGCGGAGGTCCGTCTCGGATCGTCCCACCTCAAGGATCGTCGGGCTCTCATCAGATGACGGTGTGGCGAGCTTGGCAGGATGATGGCCGGGTGGTGTCGGGGCCTGCCGAAGATGGAGATTCCGACAACAGCCAACCAAGAGCTCCCCACTTGTCCGAGTGCGTCAGCTGATTCTGATTGACCAAGAGCAACGTTCGTCGCGGTGAACGGCATTCTGTGCAAATCTTCTATGCGCGATTCGCCGGCCACGCCGACGCCTACCAAGGTGCTGTCACCCTCAACCGGAGGTGCTGATGTCAGCTCGAACGAGAGCCACTGTCGTGCTGATGTTCGTAGCGGCCTCGACTCTTGTCTCCGGCTGCGCGAGCAACTCGTCAGGTTCCTCGGAAGGCTGCTGGCTCGGCGACATTCGAGTGTCGAACGCGTCAGCGCGGCCAGGCGACACGATCCAGATCTACAACGTGAACCCCGCGTGCCGATCGACCGCTGGCCTTGCGGTGAGGTTCGCTATCCGGGACGCACGTGACCATGTCGCAAAGATCGGATCAGCGACCCAGTTGGCGCGCGGAGGAGGATTCTCAGCCACAGCAACGGTTCCGTCGACCACCGCTCCGGGGCAGGTGCACATCGTCACCATCTTTGGCGGCTGCGCTGATCATGAATCCTGTGCGGGCCCGGCTGAAGCCGCGCTGATGATCCGCAGGTGACTTGACCAGCCGTACGGCAGGTCGCGTAGCGACGATTCCCCACCCTCTACGGGCTCCTCGCCGCGGTCGGGAACCGCAAGGGCCCGTTGCCCCTTCGATGTGGGGTTGCGTCGCGGGATGGCGACCCCTGAGCGACCAGCCCGCTCAGCATCCCCGGCTCGCCCGCCCACGCCACCGTCGGAGCCGAGGGCGAGGCATCGGTCCTGGTCGACCGCTGACCCCGCCTCTTCAGACGCCGTTCGGCATCACGTCACCGGAACGTCGCCAAGCACCCCCAGGATGCGGAGGTCCGTCTCGGATCGTCCCCACCTCAAGGATCGATGTGAAATCGCTTCGTCGTGTCCTGGCCGCCGTACCGGCCGCCTGCCTCGGTCTTGCCGGAGCCGCGGTGATCGCGCCGCCCGCGCATGCCGCCGCAGCGAACGTCCAGATCACCGAGATCGCCTACGGCGGCAAGGTGACCGGGTCGGCCACCGGTGATGGTGAGTACGTCGAGATCACCAACGAGGGTGACGCCGCCGCGGACCTGACCGGGTGGAGCTACGCCACCGGCGCCACCGCACCGACGGCGCCCGGCGGGGTGAGCCTGAGCAGCCTCGGCACGCTGGCGCCCGGCGAGTCGGCGATCGTCACCGACCTCAGCGCCGCTGAGTTCCGCACGGAGTGGGACCTCGCCTCGTCGGTGAAGGTGGTCTCCAACGGCGGGACCGTCACGCTCAACAGCGGGCCGAACGGCGCCTACGTCTTCGACGCCGGCAACACGCTGGTCGACAAGGTGACCTACGTGAAGAGCGCGTTCAGCGGCAAGGGTGTCGCCAAGACCCCTGCCGCGGCCGCCTCCTCCCAGGACCTCGCAACCGGCTGGACCGACGAGACCGTCGGTGACGCCGAGGGCTCGTGGACCAGTGCTAGTGGAGCGATCGGCTCACCGGGCGCCTCGACGTACGGGACCTCCACGCCGGCGAGCGTGCGCACCGCGAACGTGCAGATCACCGAGATCGCCTACGGCGGCCTGACCACGGGCGCCAACGGTGGTGACGGTGAGTACGTCGAGATCACCAACGAGGGCAAGGGCTCCCAGGACCTGACGGGATGGAGCTATGCGACGGGCACCGCTACCCCGACCGCCGCGGGGCCGGTCAGCCTCGCGAGTCTGGGCACGCTCGCGCCGGGCGCGTCGGCGATCATCACCGACCTCAGCGCGACCGAGTTCCGCACCGAATGGGGCTTGAAGAGTTCGGTCCCCGTGCTCGACAACGGCAAGCTGGCCACGCTCAACAGCGGCGCCAGCGCGGCATGGGTGCTCGACGGCGGCAACACCGTCGTCGACACGGTCGCCTACCCGGCCAAGGGCGGCGTGGGCGCTTTCAGTGCCAAGGGCCAGGCCATGACCGCGACGGCGGCGGCCACCTCGCAGAGCACCGCGAGCGGCTGGGCGCTCGAGACCGTCGGCGACGCGGAGGGCTCGTGGGCGAGCGTGCACGGAGCGGTCGGCTCGCCGGGCGCCTCGACGTACGGGACCGCCACGGCGGCGAGCGTGCGCACCGCGCCCGCCGTCGAGGACCCCCACACGGTCGTGAAGATCGCTGCGGTGGATGCCACCGCCGGCACGGTGACGCTGCACAACACCGGCACCAGCGACCACGACATCTCCGGTTGGACGATCCAGGACACCGCGGGGACCGTCATCACCATCCCGGCCGGCACGACGCTGGCTGCCGGTACCTCACAGACATTCACGGCCGCTACCGACACCTTCGACGCCGGCACCGACGTCGCCCAGCTCTATGACGGCGGCACCCTGGTCGACTCCAGCTCGTGGAACGCCGACCCGAACTGGGCGGACGTGACCATCAACGAGGTCTCCTCCGACAACGCCACCGCCGCCCAGAAGGCCGCCGGCGACCCGATGCAGGACGCCATCGAGCTCTACAACAAGGGCGACGCGGCCGTCGACCTGACCGGCTGGAAGCAGATCGACAGCGGCGCTGCCAGCGCGGCGACGACCTTCGGCCCGATCTACGTCAACGGCTCGGCCACCGCCGCGAGCGACATGAAGATCCCGGCGCACGGCTACGCCGTCTTCTCCTCCAAGGCCGGTTTGAGCAGCGGCGGTGACGGCGTGAAGCTCTACCTGCCCAACGGCACCCTGGTGGACAGCCTGACGTACGGCGCCGGCGAGGCCGGGATCGACGAGGTAGCCGATCCGGACAACACCATCACCTCGGTGGCCGCCTGCCCCGACGGCAGCCACACCTACCTCAAGGTGAAGGCCTACAGCTTCGGCGCCAGCAATGCCACGGCGTGTGCGAGCGGTGAGGAGCTCGGCAGCGGCTCGGCGCCCACCAGCGACGTCCCGTGCACCACCGAGGCGCCGGGCGCCACGACCGAGCCGGTCGCCGGCGCGGTCGCCTGGCCGGGCAGCGACGAGGTCTCGGTGGCCGACGACGTGTGCGCCTGGGACGGCGGCGGCACCCAGCAGGACCTCTCCGGCCTGGTCTTCGACCCGACCGACCCGAACATCCTGTGGGCGGTGAAGAACAAGAGCGTCGTCTACAAGCTGACCAAGAACGGCGGCATCTGGCAGAAGGTCACCACCGACGGCTGGGCGAACGGCAAGAACATCAGGTTCCCCGGCGGATCCGGCCTGCCGGACTCCGAGGGCATGACCGTCGGCCCCGACGGTGCGCTCTACATCACCACAGAGCGCGACAACGCGAGCAACTCGGTGCCGCTCGACAGCATCCTCCGGTTCGACCCCACCGGGTCGTCGACGACGCTGACGGCCACCGACGAGTGGAACCTGACCGGCGACCTGTTCGCACCCGACGACAGCGCCGACGCCAACCTCGGCTTCGAGGGCGTCACCTACGTGCCGGACAGCTACCTGACGGCCAACGGCTTCATCGACGACAACACCCACGCCGCCTACACGCCCGCGACGTACGCCGGCAAGGTGACCGCCGGGCTCTTCTTCGCGGCCGTCGAGAAGACCGGCCACCTGGAGGCCTACGCCCTCAACGCCGACCACAGCTACACCCGGGTGGCCGACATCGCGACCGGCATGGCTGGGGTGATGGACGTGTCCTACGACGCGGGCCTGCAGCGGATCTGGGCGCAGTGCGACAACACCTGTGGGGTCTCCCTGACCCTGCTCGAGGTGGGTGCCGACGGTCACGTCGTCCCCGAGCGGCACTTCTCGCGCCCGGCCGGCCTGCCCGACAACAACCTCGAGGGCTTCGCCGTCGCGCCGGTCTCGACCGCCGTCGACGGTGAGCGTGAGGTGGTCTGGTCCGACGACGGCAACTTCGGCACCAGCACCACCGGCGTCTCGATGCTGGCGGACGCCGGCGGCCACTCGCTGTGGACCGGACGGATGGACGCCGATCTGGAGCTCGGCCCCCAGGGGTACGACGCGACGGCTCCGGTCGTCGTCGCCCACGCCGACCCGGCGCCGAACGCGGCGGGCTGGAACAACGCAGCGGTGACGGTGACCTACACCTGCACCGACACCGGCTGGGGCGTCGACGATGCGGCCAGCGACCTGGCCGCCGACACCCTCACCAGCAGCGGCACCGCGTCCGGGACCTGCGTCGACCTGGCGGGCAACACGGCGACAGCCACCTACACGGCGAAGATCGACACCGTGGCGCCGAGCGCCGCAGGCATCACGATCGCCGGGCCGTCCTCGGTCGAGACGGGCTCGGTCCGCTTCACCATCGCGTCCAGCGACGCGGACGTGACGTCGTACCTGTGCCGGCTCGACGGCGTCGACGCCGACTTCGTCGCCTGCACCGTCCCGGGCGCGTACGCCGCCAGTGGTCTCGCTGTCGGCTCCTACACCCTCGAGGTCGAGGCGGTCGACCAGGCCGGCAACGTCAGCGCCCCGGCGCGGCACCGCTTCGCCGTCGTCGCGAAGGCGCCGGTCACCGTGGTCAAGCCGGTCGTGCACCCGATCACCGGCAAGCCCAAGGTCGGCAAGAAGCTGAAGGTGGCGGTGACAGTGCCGAGCGGAGCGACCGTCAGCTACCAGTGGTACGCCGGCGGCAAGAAGATCAAGCACGCGACCAAGCGCTCGCTGAAGGTCACCAAGGCGCTGAGGAAGAAGAGGATCAAGGTCCGCGTGACGATCCGCGTGCCCGGGCAGCCGACGGTCGTGCAGACGATGAAGCTGGGCAAGGCGGTCCGCTGAGCACGCTCGCCGTCCCGCGGCGGCGTCCGGATTGAGGGGCCGCCGCGGGGACCGACTAACCTTGGTCCCCGTGGCAGCTACCGACTTCGACGCCGAGATCAAGCAGCTCCAGGCGACCCTCCACACCGTCGAGCAGGTTCTGGACCTGCCGGCGATGAAGACCGAGATCGCCGACCTGGAGAGCCAGGTGGCCGCACCTGACCTCTGGGACGACCAGGCCAACGCGCAGAAGGTCACCGGCCGGCTCTCCCTGCTGCAGGGCGAGGTGGAGCGCTTCGAACAGCTCGCCGGGCGGGTCGAGGACCTCGGTGTCCTTGCCGAGCTCGCCCAGGAGGAGAGCGACGCGGACACGCTGGCGGAGGCCGACGCCGAGCTGAACCGGGTCAAGAAGGACGTCGAGGCGCTCGAGGTCCGCACGCTGCTGTCCGGTGAGTACGACGCCCGCGAGGCGATCGTGACCATCCGCTCGGGCGCTGGTGGCGTGGACGCCGCCGACTTCGCCGAGACGCTGATGCGGATGTACACGCGCTGGGCCGAGCAGCACAAGTACCCCGTCGAGGTCTTCGACGTCTCCTACGCCGAGGAGGCCGGCATCAAGTCGGCCGAGTTCGCGATCCACGCGCCGTACGCCTACGGCACGCTCTCGGTCGAGGCCGGCACCCACCGGCTCGTCCGGATCAGCCCGTTCGACAACCAGGGCCGGCGGCAGACGTCGTTCGCGGCGGTCGAGGTGGTGCCGGTGCTCGAGCAGACCGACGACATCGAGGTCGACGAGAACGACGTCCGCGTCGACGTCTTCCGTTCCGGCGGCCCCGGCGGCCAGTCGGTCAACACGACCGACTCCGCGGTCCGCCTGACGCACATCCCGACGGGCATCGTCGTCAGCTGCCAGAACGAGAAGTCGCAGCTGCAGAACAAGGCCTCGGCGATGGTGGTGCTGAAGGCCAAGCTGCTGGCGAAGAAGAAGGCCGAGGAGGCCGCGCTCAAGAAGGACCTCAAGGGCGACGTCGCGGCAAGCTGGGGCGACCAGATGCGCAACTACGTGCTCAACCCCTACCAGATCGTCAAGGACCTGCGGACCGGCTACGAGACCGGCAATCCGACCTCGGTCTTCGACGGTGACCTGGACGCGTTCCTCGAGGCCGGCATCCGCTGGCGCCGGGGGGCCGACAAGGCTGCGGCCAACTGAGCATTTCGGGGTAGTCCGGGGCGCACGTCATGGGTTACCCACGAGTAGCGCTGATTTCCGCCCCGGACTACCCCGACGAGCACGCAACAGAGCCGCGACCCCCATCCCAAAGGGTCGCGGCCCTGTGGCACCCACCTGCCCCTGAGCCGGTGGCTGCCGGACCCGCGGGCTGCTCTGACCCAGCCGCGGCCGTCGGCGTGTGTGCCGCCGGAACCTGAGGCGCTAGGCGGTCTCCCGCCGTACGTCGCCGGTCTGTTGCGGTGCTGCCGCTCGGTGCGCGCCCGTGCCGATCAGCGCCAGCAGCTGCTCGTGCGCTTCGGCGTAGCCGTCCTCGACCGGCGCCTCGCCGTCCGGACCGCGCACGGCGAGGTCGAGGTGGACCCGGCCTTCGGCGAGTCCGACCACCCGGTCGGCGAGGACGAGCGCCTCGTGCGGGTCGTGGGTGACGACCACCGTGGCCAGCCCGCGTCGTGCGGTGGCGAGGCGCAGTGCCCGGTGCAAGAGGCGCTGGTCGAGGGCGTCGAGGGCGCGGTAGGGCTCGTCGGCGAGGAGCAGCTCGGGGTCGCCGGCCAGGGCGCGGGCCAGGGCGACCCGGTGCTGGTCGGCGGGGCACAGCTCGCCGGCCCAGGTGTCCTCGAGATCGATCAGGCCGACCTCGGCCAGTGCGCGCCGGGCCCGGGGCCGTACGTCGGCCACACTGGCCCCGCCGGCACTGGCGGTGACGCCGAGCGCCACCTCGTCGAGCACCCGCTTCCACGGCCGCAGACCCGGGTCGCCGAGGACGGCGATCCGCTCCGGGGTGCGCAGGTAGCCGCTCGCCACCACCTCGCGGTCGAGCCGGGCGAGGGCGCGCAGCAGCGTGGTCTTGCCGCTGCCGCGGCGACCGACGACGGCGACCACCTGACCGCCGTGCAGGTCGAGATCGAGGCCGTCGAGGATGCCGCCGTCGGGGGTGAGGCTGCGGCACAGTCCACACGCTCGGACCACACTGGCCGCCGGGTCGTACGTCGGGTGGTGGGCGTCGGGGTGCTGCGTCATGCCGCCTCCTCACGTCGGATTGCGCTGTAAGACGACTGGAATACTAGACAAAATCAATAGGTGAGGCAACCCCCGGTGGGGGATCGGTGATCAGGCCGCCGCTCGGGCCACTGCCAGGCACCAGCGGCCGACGAGGTCGAGGTCGGTGCCTGACAGCTCGCAGCTGAGCCAGGCGTCGCCGAACAGGCCGCGCAGCAGCGTGCTGTCGCCGCAGGCCAGTGCGCTCGTCGGGGCGCCATACGCCGGGGCCGGGGTGCCGGTCAGCGACGTGCAGCCGGTCGGCTTGGCGGCCGCGAGCCTGGCCGCGCGGTCGGCGGTGACCGGGGGCTCGAAGACCCACGCTCGGGCGGTGCCGCCGGTCGAGGAGGTCCAGGAGCAGCCGTACTCGTCGGCGACGTCCTTCACCTTCGTGCTCAGCTGCACGGTCTGGCCCGGGTGCCACGACGCCCGCCCGGTGATGCGGCCGCCGAGGGCGGCGGTGACCGTCGCCTCGGGCAGCGCGGAGCAGAAGGCCGCGCGCCGTACGGTCAGGGCGGTGGTGTCCACCGCGGCGAGCCGGGTGGCGAGGGGATCGGCCGGCGCGTGCTTGGGCGGGGTCGCCCTGACCACACCGATCCCGACGCAGATCGCCGTCACTACCACAGCGAGGAGCGCCTTGAACGGCAAAGATCGGAACGGCGACGGCACGCGGAGACCATAACGGTTCACTGCTTCGACTAACCTCGACCGGGTGATTCGCTTCGAGAAGGTCACCAAGACCTATCCCGGCACCGGGAAGCCAGCGCTCGACCAGGTGTCAGTGGACGTGGAGAAGGGCGAGTTCGTCTTCCTCGTCGGTCAGTCGGGCTCGGGCAAGTCGACGGCGCTCCGCCTGATCCTGCGCGAGGCCCGCCCCACCAGCGGCCGGGTGTACGTCGCCGGCAAGGAGATCAACCGCCTGGCGGGCTGGAAGGTGCCGCGGCTGCGCCGTCAGATCGGCACCGTGTTCCAGGACTTCCGCCTGCTGCAGAACAAGACCGTCGCCGAGAACGTCGCGTTCGCGCTGCAGGTGACAGGCCACTCCCGCGACGAGATCACCCAGCGGGTGCCCGACACCCTCGAGCTGGTCGGCCTGGAGGGCAAGGCCGAGCGGATGCCCGACGAGCTCTCCGGCGGTGAGCAGCAGCGGGTCGCGATCGCGCGCGCGTTCGTCAACCGGCCGATGATCCTCATCGCGGACGAGCCCACCGGCAACCTCGACCCGACCACCAGCGTCGGGATCATGAAGCTGCTCGACCGGATCAACCGCACCGGCACGACGGTGGTGATGGCGACCCACGACGCCAGCATCGTCGACCAGATGCGCAAGCGTGTCGTGGAGCTCGACGGCGGCCGGGTCATTCGCGACCAGGCGCAGGGCGTCTACGGCTTCCAGCACTGATCCGTCCCACCCGACTCCTTACCGACTCCCCATCAGAGAGCCGAGCATGCAGCTTCGTTATGTCTTCACCGAGCTCCGCCAGGGCCTGCGTCGCAACCTGTCGATGCACCTCGCCGTGGTGCTCACCCTCCTCGTCTCGCTGACCCTCGTCGGCGTCGGCGTCCTCCTCCACCAGGAGGCCGACAAGACCGCCAAGCAGTGGGGCAGCCAGCTCCAGATCACGGTCTTCCTCTGCAACGGCACCACCGACACCTCGCCCTCCTGCGTCGGGGCGGTGACCGACGCGCAGAAGCAGGCGATCGAGAAGGTGCTCCACGAGAACAAGGACATCGACTCCTTCCGGCTGGAGAGCCAGCAGGAGGCCTACGACCGCATCCAGCACCTGAACGTGCCGGCGAGCAGCTTCAAGGGCCCCGACCCGGCGATCAAGGTCTCGGACATGCCGGAGTCCTACTGGATCACCATGAAGGACCCGCACCAGGCGGCCTCGATCAAGGAGTCGGTCCAGGGTCTCGACGGGGTCGAGAGCGTGCAGGACCTGCACAATCTGATGGGCAAGATCCTCGGCACCATCGACGGGCTGCGCAACGGTGCGATCGTGGCGGCCGTGCTGCTCGTGGTCGCCGCGCTGCTGATGGTCGCCAACACGATCCGACTGGCGGCGTTCGCCCGCCGGCGCGAGATCGCGATCATGCGGCTCGTCGGCGCCTCGACGCTCTACATCGCGCTGCCGTTCCTGCTCGAGGCACTGGTGACGGCGGTGGTCGGCGTGGTGCTCGCAGGAGGGGCGTTGGCAGCGGTGATGCAGTTCGGCGTCAACGACCGGCTGGCGAAGGTGAAGTTCGACGCGTGGATCGGCTGGCACGACTACTGGGTCGCCGCCGCCGTGATAGCGGTGCTCGGCGTCGCGCTCACGCTGCTGCCGACACTCCTACTGACCCGCAAATACCTCAAAGTCTGATCCGGGTCCCGTACGGTCGAGGCGTTCACTTCCCCGAACGACTCGTAAGGCAGAACCGGTGCGCACCTTCCCCCGTACCGTCCGCCGACGCGTGCTTGCAGCCACCATCGCTGCGACCGCCGTCGGTGGGCTGACCGTCCCCGTCGCCTACGCCAGCGATCACCACCAGCAGCTGAAGCAGCAGCAGAAGCAGGCCCAGCAGCACGTCGCCACGGTCCAGAACGACCTGGACGACTCCAGTGCCGCGCTGCAGAAGGCCGCCACGCAGCTGGCCGACGCCAAGGCTCAACTGGTCAAGGCGCAGGCGCACCTCGCCGACGTCAACACCCAGCTCGGCGCCGCCCAGCAGGTCGAGGCGCAGGCCCAGGCGGCGCTCACCCAGGCCCAGACCGCGCTCGCCCAGGCGACCGACGCCCTCGATGCCGGCCAGCAGGCAGTGGACGCGCAGCGTGACGAGGTCAAGCGCACCGTGCTCTCGACGTACACCGCCGGTGACCCGGGCCTGCTCGAGGTGGGGCAGCTGCTCGATGCGACCTCGCCCTCCGACATCGTCCGGCAGCTGTCCTACGGCCAGGTCGTCTCCACGGCCGAGACCAACTCCTACAAGGCCCTGCAATCGGCCGAGGTCGTGCTCAAGGTCAAGCAGCAGAACCTCGCTGCTGCCAAGGAGAAGGTCGCCGACCAGGAGCAGGTCGCCGCGCAGCACCTCACCGAGGTGCAGGACCTGCAGCAGCAGGCCAGCGCCGCCGCGTCCTCCGTCGCCAGCCTGGTCGCCCGGGCCGCTGCCGCCAAGGCTGCCGCTCGGCAGACGAAGAAGGACGACGAGAAGCAGCTCCAGCAGGCCAAGGCCCAGGAGCAGAAGATCACCCAGCAGATCCTCGCCGCGTCCAAGCACGGCGCGAAGCGGCACGTCTCCTCGACCAGCGGGATGTTCCAGAAGCCGGTCGCCAACACCTACATCACCTCGCCGTACGGCTGGCGGATCCACCCGATCTACCACTACTGGGGCCTGCACGACGGCGACGACTTCCACGCCCCCTGCGGCACACACGAGGTGGCGGTCGGCACCGGCAGGGTCGTCTCGGAGTACTACTCCAGCGTCTGGGGCAACCGGCTCTACCTCGACCTGGGCACCATCAATGGCGACCAGTACACCGCCATCTACAACCACATCGAGGATGGCGAGTACAAGGCGAAGGTCGGCCAGGTCGTCGGGCAGGGCCAGACGATCGCCCTGGCGGGCACCACCGGTTGGTCCACGGCGTGCCACCTGCACTTCACGATCATGCGCAACGGCACCGCGATCGACCCGATGTCGGTCCTGGGCTGAGCCGGGCGACGCCGCGGTGAGCGTTCGCGTCGAGCGGTCCGGTCCGGTCACGACGGTCGTCCTGGACAGGCCGGCGGCGCGCAACGCCGTCGACCGGCCGACCGCTGAGGCGCTCGCGCAGGCCTTCCGTGCCTTCGACGCCGACGAGTCGGCCGCTGTCGCCGTCCTGGTCGGCGCCGGCGGCACGTTCTGCGCCGGGGCCGACCTCAAGGCGGTCGGTACGCCGCGGCAGAACCGCGTCGACCCCGGCGGCGACGCTCCGATGGGCCTCTCCCGCCTGGAGCTGAGCAAGCCGGTGATCGCCGCCATCGAGGGGCACGCCGTCGCGGGCGGCCTGGAGCTGGCGATCTGGTGCGATCTGCGCGTCGCCGCCGAGGATGCTGTGCTCGGGGTGTTCTGCCGGCGCTTCGGCGTACCGCTGATCGACGGCGGCACCGTTCGGCTCCCGGCATTGATCGGCACCTCGAGGGCGATGGACCTGATCCTGACGGGCCGCGCTGTCGGCGCCGACGAGGCCCAGGCGATGGGACTGGTGAACCGGGTCGTCGCGCCGGGCACCGCCCGCGAGACGGCCGAGGCGCTGGCGACCGAGCTGGCCGCGCTGCCCCAGACCTGCCTGCGCAACGACCGTCGCTCGGTGCTGCACGCCGAGGGGCGCACCACCGCGGAGGCGATGTCCTTCGAGTTCGCGGTCGGTCTCGAGTCGCTGTCGGCCGACGGGGTCGGGGGAGCGGCA
The DNA here is from genome assembly GCF_029873215.1 of Nocardioides sp. BP30. Taxonomy (NCBI): domain Bacteria; kingdom Bacillati; phylum Actinomycetota; class Actinomycetes; order Propionibacteriales; family Nocardioidaceae; genus Nocardioides; species Nocardioides lacus. Next base: position 1,430,225 of record NZ_CP123620.1, read on the forward strand.
AGGTTCGTCGGCGGCGCCGGGCGGCACGGCGGTTCATAACCTCTTGCCCGGCTTTGGGATGATGGTGGGATGCCGAAGGAGCAGGGCCGCAAGCTGATCGCGCAGAACAAGAAGGCGCGACACGACTACCACCTCGAGGACACCTTCGAGGCGGGACTCGTGCTTCAGGGCACCGAGGTGAAGTCGCTGCGCGAGGGACGCGCGTCGCTGGTCGACGGCTTCGTCGACATCGACGGCGGCGAGGCGTGGCTGCACGCCGTCTACATCCCCGAGTACCTCAACGGCTCCTGGACGAACCATGCGGCGCGCCGCAAGCGCAAGCTGCTCCTGCACCGCACCGAGATCGAGAAGATCGAGCGCCGGGTCTCCGAGCGAGGCCTGACGATCGTGCCGCTCTCGCTGTACTTCACCGACGGCCGCGCCAAGATCGAGATCGCGCTCGCGAAGGGCAAGAAGTCCTGGGACAAGCGGCAGTCCATCGCCGAGCGGACCGCCAACCGGGAGAAGGAGCAGGCGCTCGGCCGCCACCTCAAGGGCATCCGGGACTGACCCCGTGCCGAGGCGTTCGCAGGACTGGGTGCTGTCCCGGTTCGCGGCAGCCAAGGTCGCGCGCCTGGCCACCGTCTCCTCCACGGGCGAGCCGCACCTGGTGCCGATCGTCTTCGCCGCCGTCGGCTCCACGATCCTCACCGCCGTCGACCACAAGCCGAAGTCCACGACCCGGCTGCGCCGGCTCGCCAACATCGAGGCCTCGCCCGCCGTCTCGCTCCTCGTCGACGAGTACGCCGAGGACTGGTCCCAGCTGTGGTGGGCCAGGGCCGACGGCCTCGCCACGGTGGTCGCCGTCGCGCCGGAGCACCTCCTCGAGGCCCTCGTGACGCGCTATGACCAGTACGCCGGCAACGCGCCCGCCGGCCCGTTCGTCGTCGTCGAGGTAGCCCGGTGGAGCGGCTGGTCGGCCATCTGAGGTCCGATCGCGTCCGATGAGGGTCTCCTCCGCCGCGGGCGGGGGAGCGGGGCATGATGTCGGGGTGTCCGAAGTTGAGCTCGCCCGTGATGCCGACGGGGTCACCGCCTGGTGGCGCCGCCACGGTCTGCCCGGGCTGTTCGACGTACACGTGCACTTCATGGCGCCGCCGGTCCAGCGCGCGGTGTGGGCGGCGTTCGACAGTGCCGGCCCGAAGATCGGGCGCTCCTGGCCGATCCGCTACCGGCTCGGCGACGAGGAGCGGGTGGACCTGCTGCGCGCGATGGGCGTACGCCGGTTCTCGGCGCTGTCCTACGCGCACAAGCCGGGCGTCGCGGAGTTCCTCAACGGGTGGGCACACGACTTCGCCACGCGGGTGCCGGAGTCGCTGTGGTCGGCCACGCTGTATCCCGAGGAGTCGGCGCCCGGCTACGTCGGCGACCTCCTCGCCGCCGGCGTCGAGATCTTCAAGGTGCACGTCCAGGTCGGCGACTTCCACCTGCACGACCCGCTGCTCGACCCGGTCTGGGGCCTGCTCGAGGACGCCGGTACGCCGGTGGTGATCCACGTCGGCTCGGGTCCCGTCGGCAACGCCTTCACCGGGCCTGAGCCGCTGCGGCGCGTGCTGGCGCGACATCCACGGCTGCGGGTGGTCGTCGCACACCTGGGTGCGCCGGAGTACGCGGAGTTCCTGGCGCTGGCCGAGCGCTACGGCGAGGTTCGGCTCGACACCACGATGGTGTTCACCGACTTCTTCGACGAGGCCACCGCGGCGTACCCCGCGGAGCTGCTGCCGCGGCTGCGTGACCTCGGCGACCGGGTGCTGCTCGGCAGCGACTTCCCCTCGATCCCGTACCCCTACCTGCACCAGCTCGACGCCCTGGAGCGACTGGACCTCGGGGAACAATGGCTGCGCGCCGTGTGTTGGGACAACGGTGCGAGGCTGTTCGGGGAAACCCGCTCGGCGGCGGCACCGGCCGGTCGGTAGACTGGTCGACACAACTCAAGAGGGGCTGATCGGTTTCGACTTGGGACGTTAGTTCCAGGGGAAGCGGGTCGAGAAGCCAGCGTCATCTCGTAAACGATCGCTGGAAACATATAACTGCCAACTCCAAGCGCAGTTCCTTCGCTCTCGCCGCCTGACGCGGTGATCGAAGCGTCTGACCGGGTATCCGTCTTCGGCCCGGATCCAGGCGTCGACTAGAAGACTCACCTTGCGTGCTGCGTCAGCGGGCCGCTAGGGACATCTAGCTGACTGAGCCTGTCGGTGACGTGTCTGTGCGAGCACCGGGGCTGAGAAAAGCGACAGCGCAGACTGCACCCGGAGAAGACCTGGTTCGACGCTCGAGGACGCGGGTTCGATTCCCGCCAGCTCCACCAGGGCATGTTCCCAAAAGGGAACCGCCACTGTTCCCGAAAGCCTCTTGAGACGAAGGCCCAGGCACCAGATCTGGTGCCCGGGCCTTTGCATGCCTACTCCGCCGTTCGTGCCACCAGCGAAGTCGATTGGTATGCCGCGGGGTGCTTTCCTTCCCTGCCCGCTGGACGGCAGATGCACCCTTCAGCCCCGCCCGTTGTCCAGTGGGGCTAGAGGGTGGTGCGCGCGTGTCTTCCGACGGAGTGTGAACCTGTCAGCGGCGCGGGACCGGGTCAGGGACCGACTGGAGCGCGCGGTCGCTCCCGGTGGGCGCCGACCCGGCCGCGGCGGCCGTTGGGGCAACCCGTCGCGCACAGGAGTCGTATGTGCCAGCGGACCGTTTCGACGATGGGGTACGGCTACGCTCCGGAGGGGCCCATCGTTGCCGTAGCCGGCGGCCGACAAGTCGTGTGTCAGATCTGGTGAGCCGTTGGCAGTGATCTCGCGTCAGCACGACAACCAGCACGGCATCGACGTGGCCGGCTATCGGTCATGGGCGGGTCGCAGCGACGAGGAAGATCCGTGAGCTCCTTGGACACGAGCGGCGTTGTCGTACATGTACAGGTTGTGAGCAAACAACTACTCCGAGGAGAGCTGCATGGACGCTGACCTCGACACAAGACTGGACGAGCTGATCGGGACCTCGTCGCCGCTGAGCGCCCACCGCACTCCTGAGCTGGATGCGCTCCTGGATGAGCTGGTGGCTTCCGCGACGCCCGCCTCGTCGGCCGCATTCAAACCCGGCAGCCGCGAGCGACGCCGCCGCATCGGCCTCGTGGCAGCGAGCGTTGTGGCTATCGCCGGCGTCGGCATCGGAGGCGCTGCCGCGTCGGGGATCCTGAGCCCGTCGCCATCGACGTCATCGTGGTTCACAGAGGACGGCGTGGTTCACCTTCCGATCGTCCTATCACCGACGAAGACCTGTCAGGTCACCTTCGCTCCGGTTCCTCGCGAGGCCTCTGCGACCTCGCTCGACAAGTGGGACCAGACGTTGTCGGCGGCGCACACGTTCATGAAGAGTGTCGACGCAGAGGAGCTCTCGGTGCCTGCGGCTGTCACTGCGTATCGCGCCTCGGTTCCGACTGAGCAGCTTGAGGGCCAGAGCGCGGCGACAGTCAGCATCACTGCGGTCGGCGCTGAGCTTGCGGGCCGGATGCAAGCAGCCCTGACGGCACAGGGACTACCGGCGGACGCCATCTCGGTTGCAACGTTCTCGAAGTGCGGAAGCAACGACAGTGAGTGAGCGTGCCGGCACGATCGCGGATGATGCTGCTCGCGCAACGCTGCGAGAGCACGCCAACGATCTCCTGTCCTACCTGCAACGGCGCGTGCATGCTCGCGAGGACGCTGCGGATCTGCTCGGCGAGACGCTCCTCCAAGCGTGGAAGCGCATCGATTCGATGCCGGTTGAGCCTGAGCGTCAACGGATGTGGCTCTTCACGATCGCCGCGAAAGTGCTCGCGAACTTCCACCGGTCCAAGGTCCGAAGGCTGGCTCTCAGTGACAGACTCCGCGACCACCTGACCAGGTCGGGATCAACGCCCGACCACTCCGATGCCCACGCGATCCGGGACGCGGTTCTCAGGCTGCAGGCCGCCCACCGCGAGTTGGTGATGCTCGTGCACTGGGACGGATTCACCATCCTGGAGGCGGCACAGCTTCTGGATGTGAATCCGTCGACTGCGCGTAGCCGTTATGCGGCCGCGAAGGCTGCCTTGCGCGACGCGCTCGCCGAAGAGGTGTGCTCCTAGGAACGGATCGTGGCGCAGCGCGGGTGATACGCATCCGGGCCGGCCTCGTTCGACCGTCCAGCAGATGCCCCTTCAGAAGATCCCGGCGATCGCCTCGCCGACGAGCTTGGTGCCGAACACGAGGATCAGCACGGCCATGATGGCCGCGTTGTTGGTGGACATCCACGCGTTGAGGCCGTCCAGGACGGTGACCGCCCGGTCGCCGAGGAAGAGGTAGATCCCCAACGGCGCCGCGACGCCGATGGTGGCGATCACCGTGAAGACCGCCCAGGCGACGACATCCTGACCGGTGCTCAGCTCGGCCTGGACGAGGGTGGTGGCTCCGCCGATCACGAGGATCAGGTTCTTCGGGTTGACGGCGCTGAGCAGCACCGCGAGACCGACCGACCTGACGGGCGTAAAGTCGGCGAGCGCGGCCATCCACTTCGGCAGGGCCACCTCCTCGCCCGCGTGCGGACGGCCCTGCCACCGCCGTACGCCGAGCAGGAGCAGCGCCACACCGAGCACCAGCTTGAGCCAGTAGGTCCACGTGGCCGGAGCGTGGTCGTCGCCGGAGGCGCCGATGGCGTTGACCACGAGGATCACGAGGGTGCCGGCGACGGCGATCCCACCGACCCACCCGAGCAGGAAGGAGAAGCCGTTGGGCTTCGCCTTCGGGGTGAGCAGCATCAGCACCATGCCGATGATCGGGAAGGGGCTGATCGCCACGCCTACCGCCACAGGCAACAGCCCGCCGATGGCCTCGCCCATGTGGTCTCCTCCAGCGCCGGTGCGCAGGCGCCGCCGGCGCCCGCGGGTCGACACTGGCCCCGCAGCCGGTGCAGCGGCTCACCCGGAGAGGGTGAGCGCGACCAGCAGCCCTACGACGGGTCCTCGGTGGCCAGCAGCCAGCCCTGGAAGAACGAGTGCAGATCCCGTCCGGACGCCGTGCTCCACCAGTCCTCGAGCGTCTCGCGGCTCTGCGAGGAGTGCGGATGGCTGGCGGTCCAGCCACGCAGCAGCGTGTCGAAGCGGCTCCTGCCGAGCGACTCCGACAGCTTCCACCACATCCGCGCCGGCGGCAGGTAGATGTTCGAGGAACCGAAGTCGGCCCGGTTGTAGGCGCCTGGCGGCCCATACTTGCTCAGCAGCATGTCGTCCTCCCGCGAGGTCTCGTAGGACACCCAGGTGCCGGTCGGGTAGTGGTCGACGTGGTCGAGCCAGCGGTACTGGATGTACATCGCCATGCCCTCGCTCATCCAGACGTCGCGCCAGTCGTTCGGCGTGACCTGGTCGCCCCACCACTGGTGCGACATCTCGTGGACGACGTTGTCCTCGGCCAGGGCGTAGCGGTCGCTGCCCTCGCTGATCATCGTCTGGGTCTCCATCGCGCTCTTGCTCGGCACCACCACCAGCGAGAGCGTGGCGAACGGGTAGCGGCCCAGCAGCCGCTCGAGCCAGCGGAAGTCCTTCTTCATGAACCGCAGCTGCCTGACCAGGGCCGGCCGGTCGGTGGGCGTCCAGTACGAGAGCGGGGTGCCGTGCACCTTGCCCAGCTTCGTCTCGCGATAGTCGCCGAAGGCGACCGTGGCCAGGTACGACGCGGCGGGGGAGGCGAGGTGCCAGCGCGTGGTCGTCACGCCGTGGCGGGTACGGCGGTGCGTGAGCCGGCCGTTCGCGATGCTGACGAACGGCGCCGGCACGTGCAGGGTGAAGTCGTAGAGCGCCTTGTCGGCCGGCTGATCGTTGACGGCGTACCACGTGAAGGCGCCGTACGGCTCCTGCATGGCGTAGGCGCGACCGTCGCGCTTGCTGATGAACCCGTTGACCGACTCGTCGCTGCGCGTGCCCGGTGCCGCCACCGGCTGGGGGCGCCCGGCGTAGCTCAGCGTCACGGTGTGGACCTGGCCGGCGGCCACCCGGACCGGCAGGCTCACGTGGTCGGTGCTCCGCGTCGCCGCTACGGCGTGGCCGTCGACCGCTGCCGCCGTCACGGTGAGCGCGTTGGACAGGTCCAGCGGGATCGCGGCGGCGTCCTTGGCGGCGCGGAAGACGAGCGTCTCGGTCCCGGCCAACGAGCGCCGGCGCGGGTGCCAGGTCAGGTTCAGGCCGTAGTGCAGTGCGTCGACGACGTCGTTGCCGTGCGCCGGGTAGTAGGAGTCGATCCGCGGCGTGCTGACCGCGGCGCCGTAGCCGGCCGGGACGCTCGCGGCGGCGCTGCCCGCGAGGGCGGGCGTCCCGCTCAGCGAGCCGACCAGCGCGGTGGTGGCGGCGAGGGCGAGGGTCGACCGGTAGCGGCGGCCATGACGCGCCCGGGCGCGTCGGCCGCGGGCGGCTCCAAGATTGATCACGGTGTCATGGTGAGGGCACGGACCCGAGCGCGCCAGCGGATCGCCGAAGTCAGCGCCACGGCGGGGTCATCGCGACCGGTCGATCGCCAGGACCGTCACCGCGAAGAGCGCTGCCGCCAGCGCGAGGGTCACGGCGAGGATCACCACGAAGGCGAGGGTCACGGCCACGGTGCCGAGCATGGGAGACCTTCCGGATCGGGAGCTACCTACCCAGGGTGACTCCCGATCCGGCGAGCGGTGACACCGCTGACTTCTGCGACGCCGCCCGTCAGCGGGTCCGGCGCGACAGCGTCAGCTGGGCCAGGGCGAGGAGGGCGAGCAGGATGAGGCCCACGCCGTACCCGATGGTGACCTCGGTCAGGTCCAGCCCGCGGCTGATCAGGAAGCCGGCGATCACCGCCGGCGCACCCATGCCGGCGTAGCAGACCAGGTAGATCGCCGAGAGCAGGCCGGGACGCTCCTCGGCCGCGACCAGTCCGACCGTCCCGCGGATGGCGCCCTGCAGTCCGCTGCCGAAGCCGATCCCGGACAGGAACGTGCCGACCAGGAACACCCACAGGCTGCCCGCTGCCACCGCCACCACCGTGACGGCGACACCGAGGACCAGGGCGGCGATGCCGCCGGTGAGCTGGGCGCGGGCCTCGTGGGTACGCCGCAGCACGGTGGTCCCTGAGCCGGCACCGGCGAGGACGAAGATCGCCAGCCCACCCAGCGCCGCGGAGCCGCTGCCCGACAGCTCACGGACCAGCGCCGGGCCGAGGGAGCCGTAGAGCCCGGCCAGTGCCCACACCGCGAACACGGCGGGTGCCGCGGCCATGAACGCGCCCCGGGCCGAGGCGGGCACCGCCAGCGTCGGGCGCAGGCTGCTCAGCAGTCCGGGGCGGGTCTGGTTCGCCTCGACGAGAAGGACGACGCCGATCGCCTGCAACGCGAACACCCCGGCCAGTCCCACGTAGACCAGGTGGGTCGGCCACGGCAGGAAGGAGACCGTCAGCCCGGCGACCAGGGCGCCGATGCCGGTGCCGGCGGCCGGAGCGGCGGCGCTGGCGACGGTCCCGTGGCTGCGATGGGCCTCGATCATCGCCGCGCCGAGCGTGCCGAGGGCGGCGCCGGCCGCGATGCCCTGGAGCACCCGCCCCACGAAGAGGGGTTCGAAGGAGCCGGCCGTGGCGAACAGCAGCACCGAGGCGGCCTGCAGTGCCAGCGAGGCGAGCAGCACCGGACGGCGCCCGATGTGCGCCGAGGCCTCGCCCAGCAGCAGCAACCCGGCGAGCACGGCGAACGCGTAGACGCCGAAGGCCTCGGTGGTCGTCAGCGCTGTGCCGTGCCAGACCAGGTCGTAGTGCTGGTAGAGCGGTGACGGGGCGGCGGAGGCGGCCAGGAAGGAGATCGCGATGGAGGCGAGCAGGGCGAGGCGGGCGATCGAGCCGGGCCTCTCGGCGGATGTATCGGGGGCCGCTGCACTGGCGGCGACGACGGTGGTGCTCATCGGGTTCCTCCGATAGGAGTAGACAGGTCTGTACACCTCTCAAGGTGAACAGACCTGTCTACTATTCCGGCATCGCACAATTCGGAACAATTTTCTTTCACCGGCGGTTGTAGAGGACAGATCTGTCTACAGGAGGGGCGATGCCCACCAGCACGGAGAAGCAGGGCGCGCGCGAGCGGCTGCTCGACACCGCCAGCCGGCTCTTCTACGCCGAAGGCGTCCACACCGTCGGCATCGACCGGATCCTGGAGGAGTCGGGGGTGGCGAAGGCGTCGCTGTACAAGACCTTCGGCAGCAAGGACGCGCTGATCCTGGCCTACCTCGACCGCCGCCACGAGCGGCAGGTCGCGCGGATCACCGCCGCCGTGGAGTCGGCCGGCACGCCTCGCGAGCAGATCCTGGCCGTCTTCGACTCCCAGGCGAGGCTGTTCGCCCAGCCCGACTTCCGCGGGTGCGCGTTCGCCGCCGCGACCGCCGAGGGGCCGGTCGGCTCGCCGACCGAGGAGAAGAGCCGGGTCTACCGCACCTACGTCCGCGGCGTCTTCCGGGCCCTGGCCGAGGAGGCGGGGGCGGCCGATCCCGACGGCCTCGCCGACCAGCTGCACCTGGTCTACGACGGCGCCCAGATGGCCGCACGGATGGACCACCAGGCGCCGGTGGCCGCGACCGCTCGACGCACCGCCGAGGCCCTGCTGGACGCGGCCCTCGGCGCGTGAGCAGTTGCCCTCGGCACCTGCTCACGGGCACAATCGAACCCTGAACATGTAGAGGGTTTCACGCGTCTTGGAGGTGGGTTCGGCGCGTCGTCCGACGCGCTCGAAAGGCCCTCTCGTGTCTCCCTTCGCCTGGTATCGCAGGCTCTTCCGGCTCGCCGGAACCCCGTACGTCGTGGTGGCCTTCCTGGCCCGTCTCCCGCTCGCGATGAGCCAGCTCGGCGCTCTCCTCCTGGTCTCGGAGACGACCGGCAGCTACGGCCTCGGCGGCCTGGCGGCCGGCGCGCTGGCGGTGGGCAACGCCGTCGGGGCGCCGTACGCCGGAGCCCTCGCCGACCGGCTCGGGCAGCGCCAGGTCGTGCTCGTGCAGTCCTGGGCCGGAGCCCTCTCGCTGGTCCTGCTGGTAGTGCTCGTGAACGCCGGTGCCCCGGACCCGGCCACCGTCGCCGTCGCCGCGCTTGCGGGCCTCTCGATGCCGCAGGTCGGGCCCCTGGCCCGGGTCCGCTGGCGGCCGCTGACCGCCGGGCATGCCGAGCAGCGACGGCTCGTCGACGTCGCCTTCGCCTACGAGGGCGCCGTCGACGAGGCCTCGTTCGCCGTCGGACCGGCCCTGGTAGGGCTCGGCGCCGTCGCGATCTCGCCCGGCGGGGCGCTGCTCATGGCGGCTGCGATGCTGGCCGTCTTCGGCACTGCCTTCGCGCTGCATCGCACCGCGCGCACCCACCGCCACGACCCGCGCGGCGCCGGTGCCGGAGGCCCGGCCGGCCACCTGCTCACGCCGGTGCTGCTGGTCCTGATCCTCGCCCAACTGCTCATCGGCATGCTGTTCGGCGCTACCCAGACCGGCACCACCGTGCTCGCCACCGAGGCCGGCACGCCCGGCGTGGCCGGGCTGGTGCACGCGACCCTCGGGGTGGGCAGCGCGCTGGCAGGCATCGGCACGGCGTTCCTCCCCGAGCGGATCGGCCCCGAGCGGCGGATGCTCGCCGCCGCGAGCGCGCTGTTCGTGCTCTCGCTGCCGCTGCTGCTGGTCGGTGGCCTGGGGACGCTGGTCCCGGCGGTGGCGGTCCTCGGCTGCGCTGTCGCACCGTTCATGATCGCCGTGTTCAGCACCGCCGAACGGGTGGTGGTGCCGACGCGGGTGGCGACGGCGATGACGCTGCTCGCCAGCGCGACGGGTCTCGGCTACGCCGCCGGCTCGAGCGTTGCCGGGCGGCTCGCGGACGAGCATGGCCACACCGCCGCGTTCGCCGTCACCGTCACGGCGATGGCGCTTGCTGCCGTACTTGTGGCCTTGAGCCAGCGGCGGTTGCGTCGCGCCCTCGTCGTACGGGAGCCGAGCCCGGAGCCGAGCCCGGAGCCGAGCCCGGAGTCGGCCCCCGACCCTGCACCCGACTCCGCCGTGCGCGAGCAGGTCACGATCCGCCGGTGAGGGAGCCGACCGGGGCGCTCGCCTGGGCGGCGCGCAGGTCGGCGGCGAGCAGGGCGACGTGCAACGACGTCCGCACCTCGCCGTCGTCGAGGTCGAGGCCCAGGACGGCGCCCGCCCGCGCGAGCCGCTCGTAGAGCACTGGCCGTGACACCGCCAGGCTCGCCGCGGCGGCGGACTTGCTGGTGGGGTGGCGCAGCATCGCGCGCAGGGCGGCCTCCAGCCGCCCCTCGTGATCGCTCGCCCGCAACGCGTGCAGCTCCCGGTCGCTGAAGGTCGAGAGCCGCTCGTCGTCGGCGAGCAGGGTCAGCAGGCCGCGCACGTGCACGTCCTCGAGGTGGTGCACGCGGCGCTCGGCCGCGCCCTCGGTCAGGGCCGCCATCACCTGATGGGCCTCGCGCATGGTGCGGTCCACCGCGGCGAACTCGGTGACGGCGGTGCCCGCGGCCGCCACGAACCCCACCCGGGGCGGGATCGTCGCCACGAGGTCGTCCACGGTCCGGCCGGCGGCGCGCCGCGGCAGCGAGAGCAGTACCTGCACGGTGCCGCCGACGGCGGCGATCAGGGCAGGCGTACGCCGCGTCGCTGTCGCGTGGACCAGGGCCGCGACCAGCTCCTCGGTGCCAGTGGGCCGGCCGGTGGCCCGCAGGGCGAGCGCCACGAAGCTGCGCCCGGCGGTGGGCAGGCCGGCCAGTCCGCAGCGTCGCTCCACATCCGGCGCCGACGGGTCGGCGAGCAGGGTGACCAGCAGCTCGTGGTGCAGCTGCCGGTCCCGGTCGACCCGCTGCCGGTCGTGCAGCATGTGCATCGCCAGGGCAGCCGCACCCCGCTCGGCGACGGCGACCAGGCGCTGGGTCGGGGGAGTCGGACAGTCGATCACGAGCCGGCCCCAGCCGCGCTCCGGCTTCCCGATCCGGGCCACGAGCCAGCCACTGCTGGCGTCCCACTCCGTGCGGCTGCGCGGTCGTACGGCGAGCGAGCGGCGCTGCCAGTCCTCCAGGAAGGCGGCCGCGTCCCGGGGGCCGGCCACGAAGTCGAGCACGCGCCTGTCCTCGCTCTCCAGGACGGCGGTGGCCGCTGCCAGCGAGGACACCGCCGCCAGGATCTCGCCCGGGCCGGCCTCGGCCACGCTGAGCGTGGTGAAGGTGTCGTGCACCTGATGGGCCTCGCGCAGCTCGGTGAGCTGCTGGTCCACGATCCGCTCGCCGACGCTCTGGGCGACGCTGGCGAAGCGCACCTCTCGACGGAGGGCGACCAGCGGCAGGCCGGCGTGCTCGCAGGCCTCGACCAGCGGTGCCGGGATCCGCTGCCAGCGGCGGCCCAGCTCGATGAAGAGCCCGGCCGCGCCGTACTCGGCCAGACTGGTCGCGAAGGACGCCAGCTCCGCGACGGCCTCCGGCAGCGCGATGCCCGTGGTCAGCACGAGGTCGCCGTCGCGGAGCAGCTCGGCGATGTCGGGCAGCTCCGTGGTGTGCACCCAGCGCACCGGCCGGGTCAGGCCGGCGGCGCCCCCCAGGACCTCGGGGTCGGCACCGCGGACGGCAGGCATCTGCAACACGTCTGCGACGGTGATCGCCATCGAAGCTCCCGTCAGAACGTCGGTGATGGGAGCCGAATCCTACAGAACGTCGGGCTGTCCACGCCGCTGATCGGACGATGATCGGAGTCGACCCGTCTTGAGAGGACACCATGTCGCGCACCATCGCCCATTGGGCCGCAGGCAGCACCTACGAGGGCGGGAGTGGACGCACCGCTCCTGTCACCAATCCCGCGACAGGCGCCGTCACCGGCGAGGTGGCCCTCGCCTCGGTCAAGGACGCGCAGCATGTCATCGATGCCGCCGCCGCGGCGGCCGAGGCCTGGGGCAGGACCTCGCTGGCCCGCCGGACCCAGGTCCTGTTCGCCTTCCGTGAGCTGCTCAACGCCCGTCGCGAGGAGCTGGCGGCGATCATCACCGCCGAGCACGGCAAGGTGCACTCCGACGCCCTCGGCGAGATCGCGCGCGGCCTGGAGGTCGTGGAGTTCGCCTGCGGCATCGGCCACCTGCTCAAGGGCGGCCACTCCGAGCAGGCCTCGACCGGGGTCGACGTGCACTCCAAGCTCGAGCCGCTGGGCGTGGTGGGCATCATCAGCCCGTTCAACTTCCCGGCGATGGTCCCGATGTGGTTCTTCCCCGTCGCGATCGCGGCCGGCAACACGGTCGTCGTCAAGCCGAGCGAGAAGGACCCGTCCTCGTCGCTGTGGCTCGCCGAGCTGTGGCGCGAGGCGGGTCTGCCCGACGGCGTCTTCAACGTGTTGCAGGGTGACAAGGTCGCCGTCGACGCGCTGCTGGACAGCCCGCAGGTGAAGGCGATCAGCTTCGTCGGCTCGACCCCCATCGCGGAGTACGTCTACGAGCGCGCCTCCAAGGCCGGCAAGCGGGTGCAGGCCCTGGGCGGCGCGAAGAACCACATGGTCGTCCTGCCCGACGCCGACCTCGACCTGGCCGCCGATGCCGCTGTCAACGCCGGCTACGGCAGCGCCGGTGAGCGCTGCATGGCGATCAGCGTGCTGGTAGCGGTCGGCTCGGTGGCCGACGAGCTCGTCGCCCGGATCGCGGACCGCACCCGCACGCTGCTCATCGGTGACGGCTCGGTGGCGGCCACGGCCGAGGACCGGGACGGCCGCGAGGCCGACATGGGGCCGCTGGTGACAGGGGCTCACCGGGACAAGGTCGCCGCGTTCATCGACTCCGGTGAGAAGGCCGGCGCGAAGGTCGTCATCGACGGCCGTGACGTCCAGGCGCGCGGCGGCCAGGACGGCTTCTGGCTCGGCCCGACGCTGTTCGATCACGTCACGCCCGACATGGAGATCTACCGCGAGGAGATCTTCGGACCGGTGCTCTCGGTGGTCCGGGTGGAGACGTACGCCGAGGCGGTCGCGCTGATCAATGCGAATCCCTACGGCAACGGCACGGCCGTGTTCACCAACGACGGGGGCGCCGCCCGGCGCTTCGAGGCCGACGTCGAGGTCGGCATGATCGGGGTCAACGTGCCGATCCCGGTGCCGGTCGCCTACTACTCCTTCGGCGGCTGGAAGCGCTCGCTGTTCGGCGACAGCCACGCCTACGGCACCGAGGGCGTGCACTTCTTCACCCGTCGCAAGGTGGTCACCAGCCGCTGGATCGATCCGGCCAACCGCCCCGAGGGCGGCCTCGAGCTGGGGTTCCCGCGCAATGACTGACACGACTCTCGCCGTCCCGTCGCTGAGCGAGCTGGTCGACTCCTCGGCCGAGCGCGCCTACGAGCTCGACCGTCGTCACGTCTTCCACTCCTGGTCCGCGCAGGCGCAGATCACGCCCATGGTCGTGAGTCGCGCCGAGGGCTCCTACGTCTGGGACGGCGGGGGCAACCGGCTCCTCGACTTCACCTCCCAGCTGGTCTTCACCAACATGGGTCACCAGCACCCGCGGATCGTGCGGGCCATCCAGGAGCAGGCGGCCGAGCTGTGCACCGTCGCTCCCGGCTATGTGAACCCGGCTCGCTCGGAGGCGGCCCGGCTGATCACCAGCCACACGCCCGCGGGGCTGGACAAGGTGTTCTTCACCAACGGAGGCGCCGACGCCAACGAGCACGCCATCCGGATGGCCCGGCTGCACACCGGGCGGACGAAGGTGCTCTCGACGTACCGCTCCTACCACGGTGGCACCCATCTGGCCGTCAACGTCACCGGCGACCCCCGGCGTTGGGCCAGCGACAACGGCTCGACCGGGACGGTGCACTTCTTCGGTCCGTTCCTCTACCGCAGCGCGTTCCACGCCACCACCGAGGCCGAGGAGTGCGAGCGCGCGCTCGCCCACCTCGAACAGGTCGTGGCGCTGGAGGGGCCGGGCACCATCGCCGCGATCGTGCTGGAGTCGATCCCCGGCACCGCCGGCATCATGATCCCGCCGCCCGGCTACCTGGCCGGCGTGCGTGCGCTGTGCGACAGGCACGGCATCGTCCTCGTCGCCGACGAGGTGATGTCCGGCTTCGGCCGAGCCGGCAGGTGGTTCGCGATCGAGCACGCCGACGGCGTCGTACCGGACCTGCTGACCTTCGCCAAGGGTGTGAACTCCGGCTACGTCCCGATGGGCGGGGTGGCGATCAACGCCGAGATCGCTGCGACCTTCGACAACCGGGTCTACCCCGGGGGGCTGACCTACTCCGGCCACCCGCTCGCGGCCGCTGCAGCGGTGGCGACGATCCGCGCGATGGAGGACGAGCGTGTCGTCGAGCACGCCGCCACCCTCGGCGAGGAGGTCTTCGCTCCCCGGCTGGCCGAGCTGGCCGGCAGGCACGACTGGGTCGGCGAGGTACGCGGCACCGGGGCGTTCTGGGCGATCGAGCTCGTCGCAGACCCCGAGACCCGTGAGCCGCTGGCGCCGTACGGCGGGTCCAGTGCGGCGATGAACAGCATCGTCGCGGGCTGCAAGCGGCGCGGGCTGCTCCCGTTCGTCAACTACAACCGGATCCACCTCGTCCCGCCGCTCAACACGGCTGCGGAGCTCGTCGAGGAGGCGATCGGCATCCTCGACGAGGCCATCGCCGAGGCCGCCTCGGCCTGATCCGGGCACGAGGAACACGAGGAACACGACGAGCACGAGGATGAGCGACGTGAGCGATGCAGTGACCGAGTACGCCGTGGTCGACCCGGCGACCGGCGAGATCGTGCGGAAGTACCCCACCGCCACCGACGGCGAGCTCGAGGCGGCGCTCGCCTCGGCCAGCGCGGCGAGCCGAGGCTGGGCGCGTCGTACGAGCGTGGCCGAGCGGGCGGCCGTGGTGGGGCGGGTGGCCGACCTGCACGAGGAGCGCCGCGAGGAGCTCGCCGCGATCATCGTGCGGGAGATGGGCAAGCCCCTGGCCGATGCCCTGGCCGAGGTGGACTTCGCCGCGGCGATCTTCCGGTTCTACGCCGACAACGCCGAGAAGCTGCTGGCGGACGAGCCGATCGAGCTGCTGGCGGGGGAGGGCACCGCGTTCGTCCGCAAGAGTCCGTACGGCGTGCTGCTGGGGATCATGCCCTGGAACTTCCCGTACTACCAGGTCGCCCGGTTCGCCGGACCCAACCTCTGCGTGGGCAACACCGTGCTGCTCAAGCACGCACCGCAGTGCCCGGAGTCGGCCGAGGCGATCCAGCGGATCTTCGACGACGCCGGCCTGGAGTCGGGGGCCTACGTCACCATCTACGCGACCAACGACCAGGTCGCGACGTTGATCGCCGACTCCCGCGTCGCCGGCGTGTCGCTGACCGGCTCGGAGCGCGCCGGCGCGGCGGTGGCCGAGATCGCCGGCCGCAACCTGAAGAAGGTGGTGCTCGAGCTGGGCGGGTCGGACCCGTTCATCCTGCTCTCCACCGACGACCTCGACCATGCCGTGGAGCGCGGTCTGGCGGCCCGGATGGACAACACCGGGCAGTCCTGCAACGCCGCCAAGCGGTTCATCGTGGCCGACGACCTCTACGACGCCTTCGTGGAGCGCTTCACCGCGGCCGTGCTGGCGCACGCCGAGGGCCTGGCGCCGCTGTCGTCGGTCGCTGCCGCGGACCGGCTGCAGGCGCAGATCGAGCAGGCCGTGGCCGACGGGGCGACGTACGCCTGTGCCGGGGAGCGGCACGGCGCCTACGTGCCGGCCGGGGTGCTGACCGGCGTCACCCGCGACAACGCCGTCTTCCACCAGGAGCTGTTCGGCCCGGTCGCGATGGTGTTCAGGGTCGGCTCGGAGGAGGAGGCGGTGGAGCTGGCCAACGACACGCCCTACGGGCTCGGCTCCTACGTCTTCACCACCGACCCGGCCCAGGCGATCCGGGTGGCCGACCGGATCGAGGCCGGGATGGTCTTCGTCAACGGCGTCCTGCTCGACGGGGCCGAGCTGCCCTTCGGCGGCATCAAGCGGTCCGGCTTCGGCCGTGAGATGGGCGCCCTCGGGATCGAGGAGTTCATCAACAAGAAGCTGATCCGCAGCGTGCTGCCCCTCGAGCCCCGCTGAGGCACCGCGGCACCGCGGCCCGGGGCCGCAGCAGACTCAGTGCGAGAGGCCCCAGAAGAAGCCGAAGATGCCGCAGGCCACGCCGGCGACGATGATCAGCCACAGCGAGATCATCGCGAGCGTGTGCATGTTCGACTGGTAGGCGTTGTGCTCGAAGCCGCCGAAGTGCTGGTCGTTGCTGCTGGCGTCAGTCATCGATCTCTCCTGAACCGGTTGCTGTTCGGGATGCACCGTATCGTCCTCAGGATCGTTGGCCCAGCTCACGCGCCACCTCCAGCAGGAATCGGACGTCCTCGGGGGTCGTCCGGAAGTTGACGAAGCACGCCCGCAGACAGGTCCGGCCGTCCACGTCGGCAGGGGCGATGAAGACCCGACCGTCGGCCTGCATGGCCCTGGCCAGGCTGTCGTTGTGAGCGTTGAGCTCGTCCTCGGACAGGCCCGGCGCGAGGTGCCGGAAGCAGACCGTGGAGAGCATCGGCTCGTGCAGCAGCTCGAACTCCTCATCCTCCCGGACGGCGGCACTCAGCAGCCCGGCCAGGTGCAGCGATCCCTCGAGCCAGGCACGGAACTGGTCGGCTCCGTGGACGCGCAGCGAGAGCCACAGCCGCAGCGAGCGGAAGGGCCGGGAGTACTCGAAGGTGGAGTCGACAGGGTTCGCCACGTCGCCCTCGTGCAGCATGTAGCGCTCCTCGTGCCCGAACGCCGCCCGCAGCGCACCGGGCCGGCGCAGCAGGACCGCGCTGCAGCTCTTCGGCAGACCGAGCCACTTGTGCGCGTCGACCGTCACCGAGTCGGCCTGCGCCAGCCCGGCGAACCAGTGCCCGGCGCTCGCCGTAGCGGCCGCCGGCAGCCCGTACGCGCCGTCGACGTGCAGCCAGACGTCCTCCTCGGCGCACACGGCCGCGATGGTGTCCATCGGGTCGACGGCCCCGGTCAGCGTCGTACCGGCCGTGGCGACCACCGCGACGGGTGCGAAGCCGGCGCCCCGGTCCTGCTGGATCGCCGCGGCGAGGTGGGGGACCGACATCCGCCGCTGCGCGTCGAGCGGGATCCGGCGCAGCGCCCGGCTGCCCAGGCCGGCGGCCTCGATCGCGCGCACGATGGAGTGGTGCGCCTCGTCGGAGCAGTACACGGTCGCGCGAGCGCCGGCCACGCCGTTCTCGCGGGTGCCGGGCAGCGCCGCCTCGCGGGCGGCGAGCAGCGCGGTGAGGTTGGAGGTCTGGCCACCGGAGGTGAAGTGGCCCTCGGCGACCGGGTAGCCGACGAACTCGGCGAGCCAGTGCAGCGCCTGCCGGTCCAGCAGGTCGGCCGCGCCGGCCGAGATGGCGAGATTCGCGTCGTACGCCGCCGAGAGCGCCGAGGCGAGCACGCCGGTGTGCAGGCCGCTGGAGCCGACGTAGGCGACGAAGAGCGGCCGTGAGGGGGAGTGGCTGGCGTCGAGCACCCGGACCGCGTCGCTCAGGGCGGCGTGCAGCTCGGAGGGCTCGGCGGGGAGCGCTGTGCTCAACCGGTCGATCAGGTCGGGGTCCATGTGCGGCTCGTCGGGACGGGGTCGCTCGAAGGACTCCCAGGCGGTGGCGAGGTACTGGGACAGGTCGCGGAGCACGTCCTCGCGATCGGCGAGGGCGGCATCGGCGAGGTAGGCCGGCGTCGGGTGTGCGGTCATGTGACCCAGGTTACGGTGACGCCATGCCCTCATCAGACCCGGCCGGCTGCCTCTTCTGCGACATCGCCGACGGTCGCCTCGAGGCCCAGATGGTGCTCGACGAGGAGGACTTCGTGGCGTTCCTGGACCGGCGCCCGGTCTTCAAGGGCCACGTGCTGCTGGTGCCGCGCGAGCACGTCGTCACCCTGCCCGACCTGCCGGCCCGGCTGCGCGACGGCTTCCTGGCCCACGCGCAGCGGCTGGCGACCGCGATGGTCGAGGGGCTGGCGGCCCAGGGCAGCTTCGTGGCCAACAACAACACGGTGAGCCAGTCGGTGGCCCACCTGCACCTGCACGTCGTGCCGCGCACCAAGGGAGACGGCCTGCGGGGCTTCTTCTGGCCGCGCACGTCGTATGCCGACGACCAGGAGGCGGCGACCTACGCGGCCCGGCTGCGGGCATCGTTACAGTGACGCTGGCAACAGCTGGACCGGCACCACCACGACAGCAGGACACCACCGCAGAAGGAGTCTCACCATGGGTCGTTTCGACGGACGGGTAGCCGTGATCACCGGCGCCGCGCGCGGCATCGGACTCGGCGTCGCCACGCGCTTCGCCGAGGAGGGCGCATCGGTCGCCGTCGTCGACCTCGACGAGTCGGCCGCCGCCGAGTCGGCCGCCGCGCTCCCCGTTGCCGCCGGGTCCAGTGCCAAGCACACCGGGATCGGTGCCGACGTCGGGAACGGGGCGTCCGTCGAGGCCGCCATCGACCGGGTCGTGGCCGAGCTGGGTGGCATCCACATCCTGATGAACAACGCCGGCATCACCCGCGACAACCTGCTGTTCAAGATGACCGAGGACGACTGGGACCTGGTCATGAACGTGCACCTCAAGGGCTCGTTCCTGATGAGCAAGGCTGCCCAGAAGCACTTCGTGGCGCAGAAGTACGGCAAGATCGTCAACGTCTCCTCGACCTCGGCGCTGGGCAACCGCGGCCAGGCCAACTACTCGGCCGCCAAGATGGGCCTGCAGGGCTTCACCCGCACCCTCGGCATCGAGCTGGGTCCCTTCGGCATCAACGTCAACGCCATCGCGCCGGGCTTCATCGCCACCGAGATGACCGATGCGACCGCCGCGCGGGTGGGCATGTCCGTCGAGGACTTCCGCAAGGCCGCCGCCGAGCACAACCCGGTCCGGCGGGTCGGCTACCCCGAGGACATCGCCGCGGCCGCCGCCTTCCTCGCCAGCGACGAGGCGTCGTACATCACCGGCCAGACCCTGTACGTCGACGGCGGCGTCACCCTCGGCTGAGCCCGCACCGGCGGGCTCCGCTCGGGCCGTACTCGCACCTGATCAGATGGCGGAGGCGCTGGCGCGCCTTCGTCATCCGGTCGGTCCATCGGCGACACTGGTGCCGCATTCCCCGAGTCGAAACCGTTTGGAGTCTTCCCATGCGCACTTCCCGCGCTCTCGTGCGTGCCATCGTCCCGCTTGCCCTGGGCAGCGTCGTGCTGACCGGCTGCGGCGGCGGCAGCAAGGACAGCAGTGACGGCGGGTCCGCCTCGACCGCCGCCTCGGGTGCGTCGTCGCCCGCGGCGGCTCCGACCCCCTCGACCTGGCCGCTGACCGGTCTCGCAGCTCCCGACGGCGCCTCGGAGACCAAGCACTCGGTCTACATCGCCAAGATCGACAACACCTACGACAGCAAGCCGCAGTACGGCATCGGGCAGGCCGATATGGTCACCCAGGAGCTGGTCGAGGGCGGCATCACCCGGCTGGCGGTGTTCTTCTACTCCAAGCTGCCGCAGAAGGTCGGCCCGATCCGTTCGATGCGCCTGACCGACATCGGTGTCGCCAAGCCGCTGAACGCCAAGCTGGTCACCTCGGGCGCCGCCCAGGTCACGCTCAGCGGGCTCGCCAAGGCGGGGGTGAAGTTCATCGACATGAACAACCCGAACGTGCGCCGCGTGCTGGACGGCACCCACGACACGCTGCACAGCGTCCAGGCGAACCTGAGCAAGCTCGCCGCGAGCAGCACCCAGAGCACCGCCGCGCGCCCGCAGGACTTCTTCCAGTGGGGCACCGACGCCGACTTCCAGGGCACCGGCAAGGCGACGACCGTCAACACCAAGATCGGCAACGCGCCGGGCAGCAACGACGTGTGGAAGTACACCGCCGGCAAGTACGTGCTGCAGAACAGCTACATGGACCGGGCCAGCGTGTACAACCCCGACACCGTCATCGCGATCACGGTCAAGACCAGCCTCGCGCCGTACCGGGACCCGGCCGGCAACCCGGTCCCGGTGACCCACTTCGAGGGCTCCGGCAAGGCAGTGATCTTCCACGGCGGCAAGCTGGAGAAGGTCAAGTGGCGCAAGGACGGCGTCGAGGGCCTGCCGACCTTCACCGCGAAGGACGGCACGCCGGTGAAGGTCCCGGCCGGCCACGTCTGGATCGCGCTCGTCCCCAAGGGCGGCGAGGCGGTCTCGGCCGGATCGGTCAGCTGGAGCAAGTGACGCATCCGCCGGGCCCGTCGAGCGTCTCGACGGGCCCGGCGGGCCTGCCTCAGCCGGCCGGCGCCTCGTCCGGCGCCGAGCTGCCGAGATGCACGCCCTGCGCCGAGAGCGCCTGGATGCCGGCCAGGATGTAGCTGATCGCCTCCTCGACGCGCCGCGCCGCGGCGGCCCGGTCGGTGGCGTCGGCGACCGTGTCGCCCACCGAGGAGAGCGCGCCGAAGAAGATCCGGGCGAAGGTCGCGTTCATCTCCTCGTCGACCACCTGACCGGCGGCGCGCAGGACGGTCTGGACGATCTCCTCGACGACGGTGAAGGCCGAGCGCTCCTCCTGCTCGCGGTAGCGCTCGTAGCCGAGCACCGCGGGGCCGTCCTGGATCACGATGCGGCGGTACTCGGGCTGCTGCACGGCGGTGAGGAATGCCCGCAACCCGATGAGTGCCTGCTCCCAGGGGTCCTTGACGCCCTTGATCTGCTGGCGGATCCACTTGGTCGTCGTGGTCTCGACCTCCACGAAGACGGCGTCGAAGAGCGCCTGCTTGCCGCTGAAGTGGTGGTAGAGCGCGCCCTTGGTCACCTCGGCTCCGGCGACGATCGCGTCGAGGGAGGCTCCGGCGTACCCGTTCTCGGCGAAGAGGCGGGTGGCCACCTCCAGGAGCGCCTTCTTGGTGGAGGCGGAGTACTGCTGGCGGCGCGACACCCCGGGCACGCCGGGCAGCGGCGGCACCTTCGGGACGAACTTGCTGACGGACTTGGCCACCGGGTCACTTTAGTCACCTGGGGCGCCGAGGAGTGGCCAGGATCACCTGGGCCGCGACTCCCATACCGTCGGTATGTGCCGTACCTTCGTTACGTACTCACAGTATGCGAGCGATCACCGAGGGGCTGAGCCATGACCTGGACGAGCTACCACAACCGCGGAGAGGTCCTCCGTGCCGTCGTCGCGGCCGCCGACGAGCGCCGCGACGGCCGCCTTCCGATGGACGTCGCGGGTGTCCGGGAGAGGTTCACCGACGAGCTGGACCTCCTCGGCGCGCTGCAGCTGAAGTGGCACACCGCCTTCTCCGGGAGGATCGAGCGCGAGCTCGACGCCCAGCCGATGGACCTCGAGGAAGCGGTCGTCGCGGCCTGGCACGGCGTGTGCGACGCCATGCCCGGCGTCCGTGCCGTGCTCGACCACTACGCCGAGAACCCGCTGGACGAGCGGATGGCCCAGGCCGTCGGCAAGGCGGTCGCCAAGGAGCGGATGTTCATGGCCGCGATGGCCGGCCGCGGTGCTCCCCAGGACGAGCTGACAGCACCGGCCGGCGCGCGCATCGAGGCAGCGGCTCGCGCGTCGTACGTCCCGGCGCCGCGGCGCGCGCCCGAGCGGCTCACGCTGCTCGGCCGGATCCGGGCGGCGCTCGCCGCCTGACCCTCGCCGCGCCTCGCCTTCGGCTTCCGGGCTGGAGGCCGGTGCGATGATGACCGGCATGGAGATCGCTCCGGGTCACCTCCTGGTCGCCACGCCGGCGCTGCTCGACCCCAACTTTGCGCGCACCGTCGTGCTGATGGTCGACATCGACGACGAGGGGGCGATCGGGGTCGTCCTCAACCGCCCGGGCGAGCTCGGGGTCGCCGAGGTCCTCGAGTCCTGGCAGGACGGCGTGGCAGCTCCTCCGGTGCTCTTCGAGGGGGGACCGGTGCGCACCGAGGCCGCGCTCGCGGTCGGGCTGCTGCGTGACGTCGCCGACATCCCGGTCGGCTTCCACACCATCCACGGGCGGTTGGGCCTCCTGGACCTGGACACGCCCCGGGAGCTGGTCGAGGGCAGCCTGAGCGACCTGCGGATCTTCGCCGGCTATGCCGGCTGGGGTGCCGAGCAGCTCGCCGACGAGATCGCCGAGGGCAGCTGGTTCGTCGTACCCGCTCTGCGTCAGGACGTCTTCCGCCCCTCGGTCGAGACGCTGTGGAGCGACGTGCTCAGGCGACAGCCCGGCGAGCTGGCCTGGCAGTCCACCCGGCCGGCCGACCCCGATCAGAACTGATCCCTCGCCGATGGTGTCGCGTAAACTCGACGCCATGGGATTCCTCGGCTTCGGCAACTCGGGCGGCACTGACACCGCCGTCAAGGAGAAGGTGGGAGAACGCGAGGAGACGGTCCCGACCGAGGACGGCGACCACGACCGCTTCTCGCACTTCGTGGAGAAGGACAAGCTCACCGAGGCGATGGTGATGGGCACGCCCGTCGTCGCCCTGTGCGGCAAGGTGTGGGTGCCCAGCCGCGACGGTACGAAGTTCCCCGTGTGCCCCGACTGCAAGGAGATCTGGGAGTCGCTGCCTCCCGAGGGAGACGCGTGAACAATCTCAGTCCGGCGTGGCCCAACAAGGCCGCGTGGGGGACAGCCACGTCCCTGCGTGCCTGGCAGGCCGACGCCCTGCAGCAGTACGTCGATCGCCAGCCGCGCGACTTCCTCGCGGTGGCGACCCCCGGTGCCGGGAAGACGACCTTCGCTCTGACAGTGGCCTCCGAGCTCCTCGGCCGGCGGATCGTCGACCGCGTGATCATCGTGGCCCCCACCGAGCACCTCAAGACGCAGTGGGCCGAGGCCGCCGGTCGCGCCGGCATCCCGATCGACCCGACCTACTCCGCCGGCCAGGGTCGGACGTCGGGGGAGTACCTGGGCGTGGCCGTCACCTACGCGGGGGTCGCTGTCAACCCGCTCGCGATGAGGATCCGCACCGAGCGGTTCAAGACGCTGGTGATCCTCGACGAGGTGCACCACGCCGGCGACGCGCTGTCGTGGGGGGAGGGCGTGCGCGAGGCCTTCGAGGAGGCCACCCGCCGGCTGTGCCTGACGGGCACCCCGTTCCGGTCCGACATCAACCCGATCCCGTTCGTCACCTACGCCCCGGGCGAGGACGGCATCCCGCGCTCGGTCGCCGACTACACCTACGGGTACGCCGAGGCCCTGGCCGACCATGTCGTGCGTCCCGTGCTCTTCATGGCCTACTCGGGACAGATGACGTGGCGCACCCGAGCGGGTGACGAGATCGCCGCCCATCTGGGCGAGCCGCTGACCAAGGACCTGACCCAGCAGGCGCTGCGCACCGCGCTGGACCCCAAGGGCTCGTGGATGCCGGCGGTCCTGGAGGCGGCCGACAAGCGGCTCTCCGAGGTACGCCGGCACGTCCCCGACGCCGGTGCGCTGGTGATCGCGACCGACCAGGACTCGGCGCGCGCGTACGCCAAGACGATCAAGTCCATCACGGGCGCCTCACCCACGGTGGTGCTCTCGGACGAGAAGGACGCCTCGAAGAAGATCGCCGCGTTCTCCGCGAGCGAGGACCGCTGGATGGTGGCGGTCCGGATGGTCTCCGAGGGCGTCGACGTACCGCGGCTCGCGGTCGGCGTGTACGCGACCACCACCTCCACCCCGCTGTTCTTCGCCCAGGCCATCGGTCGCTTCGTCCGGGCCCGGACGCGCGGCGAGACAGCCTCGGTCTTCCTGCCCTCGGTGCCCAACCTGCTCGGCTTCGCCTCCGAGATGGAGGTCGCCCGCGACCACGTGCTCGGCAAGAAGATCACCGACGAGGGCGACATCTTCGCCGCCGAGGACGCGCTGATGGCGCAGGCGAACGCCTCCGAGTCGGCCTCCGCCGACGAGGCGATGGGTCCGTGGGAGGCGCTCGGGTCCGAGGCGCGCTTCGACCGGGTGCTGTTCGACGGCGGCGAGTTCGGCCACGCCGGCGAGGTGCACGTCGGCTCGGAGGAGGAGATGGACTTCCTCGGCATCCCCGGGCTGCTCGAGCCCGACCAGATGCGTCAGCTGCTGCAGCAGCGCCAGAGCGACCGCGCCAAGCAGCAGCGGGCGCGCGGCGACGGGCTGGAGCAGGCCCGCCGGCAGGCGGCGGCCGACGGGCTGGCCGAGACCTCGACCCACGAGCAGTTGGCGGTGCTGCGTCGGGAGCTCAACGGCCTGGTCGCGGCCTGGCACCACCGCACCGGGCAGGCCCACGGCATCACCCACGCCGCCCTGCGCCGGGAGTGCGGTGGCCCGGCCGCCGCGGTGGCGACAGCCGACCAGCTGCGCTCGCGGATCGAGCGGATCCGGGAGTGGGCGGCCGAACGCCGCAGCGGTTGAGAGGTCACCAACGGCGGGTCGAGTGTCCAGCCTGCTGGACACTCGACCCGCCGTTGGTGACCTCTCGGCGGCCTGCCTCGATAGCTCAGTCGACGTCGGCGGTCTCGAGGACCTCGGCCTCTTCGACCGAACCGTGCGCCGGTGCCGGCGTGGTCGCGACGAAGCGGCGGAACGCCAGCAGGACGACGAGGGCGATGGCGACGATGCCCGCGCCCAGCCAGAACGCACCCTGGAAGGTGTGCTCGGCGACCTTGCCGGAGACGTAGGCGCCGATCGCGCCGCCGAAGAACCGGACGAAGGAGTACGCCGCCGATGCCACCGGCCGCGGGACCGGAGCCGCACCCATGACCAGCGTGGTGATCACGGTGTTGGTGATGCCCAGGAAGAGGCCGGTCAGGATCGTGCACACGACCACGCCCCACGGCTGACCGCCGTTCATGCCGGCGGTCGTGCTGCCGGTGGAGAAGACGCCCATCAGGGCGATGCAGGCGGCCAGTCCGACCAGCGCGATCACGATCGAGACGATGGTGCCGACCCTCCTCTCCAGCCAGGAGGCGCCCCAGATCGAGGTGAAGGCCAGGCACATGCCCCAGCCGAAGAAGACCCAGCCGGTGGCGGACGCCCCGAAGTGGGTCGAGCCGAGGGCCATCGGGTACGGGGCCACCGCCATCAGGGTGAACATGCCGTAGTTGTAGAAGAGGGCGACGACGGCGACGACGAGCAGCCCGGGGTAGCGCAGGGCCTTGATCGGGTCGGAGATCTTCGTCTTCGTCTCCGGCTTCGGCGTGGCCGGCAGGAAGAACAGCGTGGCCACCAGGCCGATGGCCATCAGCACCGCGACGCCGAAGAACGGGCCGCGCCAGCCGATGTTCTGACCGAGCTGGCCGCCGACGATCGGGCCGAGACCGATCCCGATGCCGAGCGCCGACTCGTAGAGCAGGATGGCCTGCTTGAGGGAGCCGGTGGCGAGGCTCACGATGGTGGCCAGGGAGGTCGCGATGAAGAGCGCGTTGCCCAGACCCCAGAAGGCTCGGGCGGCCACGATCCAGCCCACGCCGCCCCAGTAGTCACCCAGGCCGGCGTTGAAGGCGAGGTCGGCCAGGCCGCCCAGCGCCGAGAACACCACGATGATCGCCAGGCCCGAGATGAGGGTCCACTTCACCCCGATGCGTGAGCTCACCCAGCCGGTGATCAGCATCGCGACAGCGGTGACGACGAGGTAGGAGGTGAAGAGCAGGGAGACGTCACCGGAGGTGGCGTGCAGGTCCTTGGCGATCGACGTCAGGATCGGGTCGACCAGGCCGAGGCCCATGAAGGAGATGACGCACGCGAAGGCGACGGCCCACACGGCGCGTGGCTGACGCAGGAGCGAGCCCGTGGATGTCGCGGGCTGCGCGGTGGCAGGGGAGTTCACGCGTTTCCTTTCTCGGTGAGGCTCTTGAGTACGGCGATCGCCGTGGCGATGTCGCTCTCGGGATGGGTGCTGAGGCGGCTGCGGACGCTCTCGGCCAGACGCTCGCGGTTCTCCCGCAGGTAGGTGCGGCCGGCGTCGGTGAGGCTCAGCACCTGCGCGCGCGCGTCGGTCGGGTGGGGCGCCTTGGCGACGTACCCGTCCTGGACGAGGGCGGCGACCTGGGTGCTCATCGTCGGCTGCGAGATGCCGTCGGCCGCGGCGAGCTGGCTGATGCCGGCCGAGCCGAGGTCGTCGAGGGTGGCGAGGACGCGGTAGGCGGCGGGCATGTTGACGTCGCGGCGCAGTTGCCGGATCAACTTGCCCGCCAGGAGGACGATCTCGCCGCTCAGGTCAGTCACATTGGAAAACTATATATCCTTGCTATGCACCATGCAAGGGATTCTTGCCGCCCCGCGCTTCGGCAGGGATAGGCTCGGGCCATGCCCCGCGCGCTGATCGTGGTCGACGTCCAGAACGACTTCTGCGAGGGCGGGTCGCTCCCCGTCGCCGGTGGATCCGAGGTCGCCCACGGCATCGCCGCGCTGCTGCAGGCGCGCAGCCAGGGCCTGCCCGGCGCGGTGCGCTACGACCGGGTGGTGGCGACCAAGGACCACCACGTCGATCCGGGCGGCCACTTCGGCGACCCGCCGGACTTCGTCGATACCTGGCCCCGGCACTGCGTCGTCGGCACGGAGGGCGAGGCGTTCCACCCGAACCTGGATCCGGAGCCGTTCGACCAGATCTTCCGCAAGGGCGAGCACCGGGCCGCCTACTCCGGGTTCGAGGGCGCGAGCGAGGACGGCACCGGCCTGGCCGACTGGCTGCAGGCCGAGGGGATCACCGAGGTCGACGTCTGCGGGCTGGCCACCGACCACTGCGTCCGCGCGACAGCCCTCGACGCGCAACGGGCGGGCTTCCTCCCCCGCGTCCTGAGCGCACTCAGCGCCGGGGTCGCGCGCGAGACGACCGAGCGTGCGCTCGACGAACTGCGTGCGGCTGGCGTGAGGGTCGTCTGAGTCGGCCTGCATCCGGCCACGCAGCACCCGCGGTCGGCCTCATTCGAAGAGCGTCGGGATCGCCGGCTCGCCCTTCATCATCGACTGCACGGCGATCGGCAGCTCCTCGATCGCGGCGCGGTGCCGGTCGCGGGCAGCGGTCAGCGGCTCGCGGCCGACGATCTCGCCGTCGAGCACCAGGGGCACCACCAGCGCGCGGTCGTCGCAGCCTCCTCCCGAGGCGGTCGACGCTGCATGGCGCGGCGGAGCGCCGATTCCGACGACCTCGGCCTCGGCCACCCCGTCGGACGTACGGCGCCGCAGCGCGTACTTGCGGCCGCCGATCGAGGCCTTGTCCACGCTCTTCTTGGCCACCGGGACCATTGCGCCGCCGTCGTCCTCGCGCGCGACCAGCTTGTAGACGAACCCGCAGGTCGGAGCCCCCGAGCCGGTGACCAGCTGCGTGCCCACGCCGTACCCGTCGACGGGGGCGGCTGCGAGCGAGGCGATGGCGAACTCGTCCAGGTCACTGGTGACGATGATCTTGGTCTCGTTCGCGCCCAGCGAGTCGAGCTGGGCGCGTACGTCGTGGGCGAGCACGCCGAGGTCGCCGGAGTCGATACGGACAGCGCCCAGGCCGGTGCCCGCGACCTCGATGCCGACCCGCACCGCCTCGGCGATGTCGTAGGTGTCGACCAGCAGGGTGGTGCCGGTGCCCAGCGAGGCCACCTGCGCGGCGAACGCGTCCCGCTCGGTGTCGTGCAGGAGGGTGAAGGCGTGCGCGGAGGTACCCGTCGAGGGCACGCCGTAGCGGGCCCGGGCCGCGAGGTTGGAGGTGGCCTCGAAGCCGGCCACGTAGGCGGCCCGGGCCGCGGCGACGGCCGCCTCCTCGTGGGTGCGCCGCGAGCCCATCTCGATGCACGGTCGTCCGCCGGCGGCCAGCGTCATCCGGGAGGCCGCCGAGGCGATCGCGCCGTCGTGGTTGTAGATCGAGAGCAGCACCGTCTCCAGCAACACGGCCTCGGCGAACGTGGCCTCCACCGTGAGCAGGGGCGAGTGCGGGAAGTAGGCCTCGCCCTCGGCGTAGCCCCACACCGACCCGCCGAAGCGGTACTCGCCCAGCCACGCCAGGGTGGTGTCGTCGACGATCCCGCCGAGCGCAGCGAGCACGTCGGGGTCGAAGCGGAACGACTCGAGCGCGTCGAGCGCGCGGCCGACGCCGGCGACCACGCCGTAGCGGCGTCCTTCGGGCAGCCGCCGGGGGAACAGCTCGAAGACGCTGCGGCGGCCGGCGGTGCCGCTCGCCAGGGCCGCCTGCAGCATCGTCAGCTCGTAGTGGTCGGTGAGCAGGGCGGTGGAGGGAGCGGGGTGCGTGGCGCTGGCGGAGAGCCGTGTCGAGGTCACCGCGCCATCGTGGCACGATGGGATCCATGTCCGCGCCGAGCCCTGTGGAACTCGACGAACCGATCACCGACGACCTGACCACCCCGGCGACACCGTGGGTGACCATCGTCTGGAACGACCCGGTCAATCTGATGTCCTACGTCACCTACGTCTTCCAGAAGTACTTCGGCTACGAGAAGAAGAAGGCTGAGAAGCTGATGATGGAGGTGCACGAGGACGGCAGGTCCGCGGTGAGCACCGGAAGTCGCGAGGAGATGGAGCGCGACGTGCAGGCGATGCACGGCTACGGCCTGTGGGCGACCCTGGAGAAGCAGGGATGACGCTCCGGGGTGCGCGCCGATGAGCGGCTTCGCCTACCACCGCCGCGGCAGGCTGATCGCCGCCACGTTCTCCGGGTTCGAGGCCGACCTGCTGCGGTCGCTGTCCTCCCAGCTGATCGAGCTGCTGCACGACGAGGCCTCGCTTCCCCAGGAGGGCGGCGACCCGCTGGAGGCGCTGCTCGACTTCTCCGGCCCGACCACCGAGCCCGAGGATCCGGTCCTGGCCCGGCTGTTCCCGACCGCCTACCCCGACGACGTCGAGGCAGCCGGGGAGTTCCGTCGCTTCACCGAGGGCAGCCTGCGGGAGAGCAAGGCGGCCGGCGCGAGCGCGATCGTGGACGCGCTGGAGGAGGCCGGCCTGCCGCCGGAGCTGCTCGAGGACGGCTTGATGATCGACGTCGAGCTCGACGCCGCCGAGGCGGAGGTGTGGGTGCGCACCTTCACCGACCTGCGCCTCGCGCTCGCCACCCGACTCGACGTCGCGGAGGGTGACGAGGACTACTGGGACCAGCTCTCCGACGACGATCCGCGCGGCCAGGTCTACGGCATCTACCAGTGGCTGGGCTACCTCCAGGAGACGCTCGTCGAGTCCCTGGTCAAGGCCGCATAACGTGCGCCGAGGGCCGCGGCCGCCATCGTCCACGACGTGGGCGATGCACGCCCGCCCGCAGCGCGGAACTAGGCTGGCGACCGTGCTGACCATCGACCAGGCGACGTACGACGCCATCGTCGCCCACGCCAAGCGGGACCACCCCGACGAGGCCTGTGGCATCGTCGCCGGCCCGGAGGGCAGCGACCGTGCGGAGCGGTTGGTCGAGATGGTCAACGCGGCCGGCAGCCCGACGTTCTACGAGTTCGACTCCACCGACCTGCTCCAGCTCTACAAGGAGATGGACGCGCGCGACGAGGAGCCGGTGGTGGTCTACCACTCCCACACCGCGACCGAGGCCTATCCCAGCCGCACCGACATCGGCCTGGCCAGCGAGCCGAACGCCCACTATGTGCTGGTCAGCACCCGCGAGCACGGGAATAACCCGGGCCCCGTCGAGTTTCGTTCCTATCGGATCGTCGAGGGCGAGGTGACCGAGGAAGAGGTCACCGTCGTGCCGGCGCTGTCCTGACCGCACCCGCCTGACGCACGTCCTACCAGCAGCACGCATCGAGCCTTCGGCTGTGAAGCCGGCCAAGAAACAAGGAGAAGACATGGCCATCGAGGTCAAGATCCCGACCATCCTGCGCACCTACACCGGTGGCGAGAAGGCCGTCTCGGCCCAGGGCACCACGCTGAGCGCGCTCATCGACGACCTCGAGTCCAACCACACCGGCATCAAGGACCGCCTCATCGACGGCGGTGACCTGCGCCGGTTCGTGAACGTCTACGTCAACGACGAGGACGTGCGCTTCATCGGTGGCCTCGAGGCGGAGCTGAAGGACGGCGACGCGGTCGTCATCCTGCCGGCCGTCGCGGGCGGGGCGCGCTGAGGTCATGGTTCGCTACGACAACCTGATCAGCTCGGTCGGCGGTACGCCGCTGATCGGGCTGCCCAGGCTGTCGGAGATGGTCGGCGGTGGCCCGGGCGGCGCCGAGGTGCGGCTGTGGGCCAAGCTGGAGGACCGCAACCCCACCGGCTCGATCAAGGACCGCCCGGCCCTGAAGATGATCGAGGAGGCGGAGAAGGACGGCACCCTGCGTCCCGGCTGCACCATCCTCGAGCCGACCTCCGGGAACACCGGGATCTCACTCGCCATGGCGGCCAAGCTCAAGGGCTACCGGATCGTGTGCGTGATGCCGGAGAACACCTCCGAGGAGCGGCGTCAGCTGCTCCGGATGTGGGGCGCCGAGATCGTCTCCTCGCCGGCGGCCGGCGGCTCCAACGAAGCGGTCCGGGTGGCCAAGCGGCTCGCCGCCGAGCACCCCGACTGGGTGATGCTCTACCAGTACGGCAACGCCGCCAACGCGCTCGCCCACCAGGAGGGCACCGGCCCCGAGCTGTTGGCCGACCTGCCCTCGATCACGCACTTCGTCGCGGGCCTGGGCACCACCGGGACGCTGATGGGCGTGTCCCGCTTCTTCCGCGGCGCCAAGCCGGACGTGCGCATCATCGCCGCCGAGCCGCGCTACGGCGAGCTCGTCTACGGCCTGCGCAACCTCGACGAGGGCTTCGTGCCCGAGCTGTACGACGCCTCGCTGATCGACTCCCGCTTCTCGGTCGGCCCGCGCGACGCGGTCCGGCGGGTGCGCGAGCTGCTCGAGTTCGAGGGCATCTTCGCCGGCATCTCCACCGGCGCCATCCTGCACGCCGCCCTGGGCCAGGCCGCGAAGTGCGTGAAGGCCGGCGAGCGTGCCGACATCGCCTTCGTCGTCGCCGACGGCGGCTGGAAGTACCTCTCGACCGGCGCCTACGAGGGCACCATCGACGAGGCCGAGGAAGGCCTCGAGGGCCAGCTCTGGGCCTGACCGCTCGCCGAGACGTCACCTGTGGTGGGTCGAGGCGTCGGTTTCTGTCTCTCGGGACGAGGTCGGTCCGCCGAAACTGACCTCTCGACCCGCAACAGGTGACTCCTCGGCGGGTGTCTGGCGGCCTCGGCGGGTGTCAGGCGTGCTGCGGGATCGCGCGCAGCGCCACGTCGACCGACGCGTGCAGGCTGGCGCGGTCGACGCCGGCCGCGGCGTGGACCGCATGACCCTCGCTGAGCGCCATCACGAACCGGGCCATCGCCTCCGGGTCGGTCTCGGCCGGGAGGTCGCCGTCGGCCACCGCCCGCGCCAGCCGCTCGGCCAGCCCGCGCTCGCCGGCGAGGCGGCTGGAGGCCAGGAATGCTGCGACGCGTCCGCCATCGGAGCCGGTGGCCAGCGCTCCCTGCACCGACAGGCAGCCCGAGGGGCGGTCCGGCTGCGTGAGCGCGTCGACGTTCGCGTGCAGGAAGGACGCGACCACCTCGTACGCCGTCGGCTGGTCGAGCGCCTCGCGCGCGTAGGCCATGTCGACCTCGGCGTACCTGCTCACCGCGCGCTGGAAGAGCGCCTCCTTGTCGCCGAACGCGGCGTAGAGACTCGGACGGTTGATGCCCATGGCCTCGGTCAGTGCTGTGAGGGAGGCGCCCTCGTACCCGAGCCGCCAGAACACCTCGACCGCCCGATCGAGCGCCTCGTCGACGTCGAAGGCCCGGGGCCTCCCGCGGGTCGTGGACATGCCGTTCGTCACGCTCCTTCACCGTTCTGGATCGAACGGTACAAATTTATCTCGCTCCTGGGAATGAAGACGGCTCGTGCTGACTTATGTACCGCACGATACAAAAAGGCGGCCCGCTACCGAGCGGGCGCCCATCACAGGAGGAGAAGGTCATGGCACGCTTCGAGAACAAGACGGTCCTGGTCACCGGTGGCACGTCGGGCATCGGTCTGGCGGCGGCGCGGCGGTTCGCCGCGGAGGGCGCACGGGTCTTCGTGACCGGTCGACGCCAGGAGGCCCTCGACCAGGCGGTGGCCGAGATCGGTCCGGCCGCCACCGGCGTGCGCGGCGACGTCGCCGACCTGGCCGATCTGGATCGCGTGGTCGCCGCCATCGAGAAGGCGGGGCGCGGACTGGACGTGGTCTTCGCCAACGCCGGCGGCGGGGAGTTCGCCGCGATCGAGGACATCACCTGGCAGCACTACGCCGACACCTTCAACGCCAACGTGGGCGGCACGATCTTCACCGTGCAGAAGGCGCTTCCGCTGCTCAACGCCGGGGCGGCGATCGTGATCACCAGCTCCAACATCGACGTCAAGGGCGTGCCGGCGTTCAGCGTGTACGCCGCCTCCAAGGCAGCGCTGCGCTCCTTCACCAGGAGCTGGGCCGCCGAGCTCACCGGCCGGGGGATCCGGGTCAACAGCATCGCTCCCGGTCCGATCGGGACGCCCGGTCTCAGCGGCCTGGCACCGGATGCCGGCGCTGCCGAGCAGCTGTTCGAGGGCCTGGCCAGCGGGGTGCCGATGGGACGGCTGGGCACCACCGACGAGGTCGCCGACCCGGTGCTGTTCCTCGCCTCCGACGCCAGCTCCTACCTCACCGGCACCGAGTTGTACGTCGACGGCGGCGCCAGCCAGGTCTGACAGACTCCGGACGGTCCGCGGACCGTCTCCGGGCAGACATCGAGACAGAGATCGAGACAGAAGGAGCGCCGATGGACGAGAGTGTCGCCGCGCTGATGCGCGCCAACCTGCACCTGGTCTTCGGAGAGCGTGACGCCGTGCGACGGACCTCGGCCGCCGAGAGCACCTACGCCGAGGACGTCACCTTCGCCGACGAGGACGGCCCCATCACGGGCCGCGAGGCCGTCGTCGAGCGCGCTCGGGCGCTGCTCGACAGGGTGCCGCCGGAGTTCACCTTCGCCGAGGACGGCCCGATCTACGGTGACGGCTCCAGGGCCGCGCTCGCCTGGCGGTTCGGGCCGCCGGGCGGCGCGCCCGTGGTCCGCGGCCTGGACATCGCCACCATCGCCGCCGGCCGGATCAGCGCCCTCGAGACGCTGCTCCTCAGCTGATCGGCGAGCCTGCGCAGACGGTGTCGAGGAACCCGCGCACGACGTAGGACACGAACGCGGGCCGCTCGACCACCAGCAGGTGGCCGGTCCCGGGCACGATGCAGAGCTCGGCGCCCGGGACCGAGCGGGCGATCAGCGCGGTGTGCTCCAGGGCGACGAGATCGTGCTGGCCGGCCATCACCAGGGTGGGCGCGGTGATCGTCGCCAGGGAGGTCGCCGGGATGCGGGGCTCGACCTCCCACAGCGCGTGCAGCTTCCCCTCCACGCGGGCGACGAGCTCCGCGCCCCCGGGCGAGAGCGCGGCGTTGCGCACCTCGATCTCGTGCGCGAGGCCCGTCGGCATCGCCCGCTCGGAGCCGTCGGTCCGCAAGCCGCCGGGATCGAGGTTCGCCGCGATCGGGACCAGCGACCGGACCCGGCCGGGGTGGTCGCGGGCCAGCAGCAGCCCGATGATCGCGCCGTCGCTGAACCCGACCAGGTGGGCGTCGGCGAGGCCGAGCGCGTCCAGGTAGGCCAGCGTGTCGGCGACGGCCTCGGCATAGGAGTAGGGCCCCTCGCGGTCGGGCGTGCGACCGTGCCCCGGCCGCTCGGCGGCGTGCACGCGGTAGGCACCGCCCAGCGACTCCGCCAGCGGGCGCAGCTCCTCCAGGGAGCAACCGCCACCGTGCAGCAGCACGACGGGCGGCCCGTCGCCGGCCACCTCGTGGTAGCTCTCCACGCCGCGCAGCCTCAGGTACGGCACAGATCCTCCTCGGCCCACACCGGGCGTGCGGTCGCGCCCCATCGTGCCAGCGTTAGCCTGGTGCCTTGTGCGCGGCCTGATCCCCTCCCTCGACCCCGATGCCCCGATCGGCATCTTCGACTCGGGCTTCGGTGGCCTCACCGTGGCGCGGTCGGTGATCGACCAGTTGCCGCACGAGTCCATCCTGTACGTCGGCGACACCGCGCGGGCGCCGTACGGCGAGAAGCCGATCGCAGAGGTCCGCGAGTATGCCCTGGAGTGCCTCGACCACCTCGTCGAACAGGGTGTCAAGGCCCTGGTCATCGCCTGCAACTCGGCGAGTGCGGCGATGCTGCGTGACGCCCGGGAGCGCTACGACGTGCCGGTCGTCGAGGTGATCCTGCCCGCGACCCGCCGCGCCGTCGCCGCCAGCCGGACCGGTCGGATCGGCGTGATCTGCACCGAGGCCACCGCCGAGTCGATGGCGTACGACGACGCCTTCGCGGCAGCGCCGCACGTCACCCTGACCACCCAGGCGTGCCCGCGGTTCGTGCCGCTGGTCGAGCAGGGCATCACCTCGGGCGAGGACCTGCTGCGGGCCGCCCACGAGTACCTCGACCCGCTCACCAGCGCCGGCATCGACACCTTGATCCTGGGGTGCACGCACTACCCGCTGCTGACGGGGGTCATCTCGTATGTGATGGGGGACAACGTCACGCTGGTGAGCAGCGCGGAGGAGTCGGCCAAGGACGTCTACCGGATGCTGGCCCGACGCGACCTCATGCGGGCTGGCGGCGAGCCGGCGTACACGTTCCTCACCACCGGTGCGCCCGAGCAGTTCGAGACGATCGGGCGGCGCTTCCTCGGACCGGAGCTGGCGAATGCGCGCCAGTTCGTGGGTGGGCTCGCCTAAAGGCCCCGCCGCCGACGCGACCCGCGAGCTCGACCCCTGCTCTAGGGTCGGGGGAGGCGGTCGTCACGTGTGACCTCGGTCAAGGCGTGCTGCCAAGCGTCCGGTGAAGGCCTAGCCTTGCCTCTCATGTGCGGAGGAGTCTCGTGAAGCTGTCGATCGTCGGGTGCAGCGGCTCCTACCCGGGCCCGGACTCGCCCGCCAGCTGCTACCTGGTCCAGGCCGACGACGCCGAGGGCCGCACCTGGAACCTCCTCCTGGACCTCGGCAACGGCGCTCTGGGCGCGCTGCACCGCTACATCGACCCCCTGCAGCTGGACGCGATCCTGCTCAGTCACCTGCACGCCGACCACTGCATCGACATCACCAGCTATTACGTGCTGCGCAAGTACCACCCCACCGGCTCGCAGCCGGTGATCCCCATCCACGGTCCGAAGGGCTCCGCGCGCCGCCTGGCGCACGCCTTCGACTTGCCCCGCAAGCCCGGGATGCGCGAGGAGTTCGCGTTCCACCGCTACCGGGACGCCTTCAACATCGGCCCCTTCACGATCGAGCCGCGGGCCGTCGACCACCTCGGCATGCCCGCGTACGGCATGCGGATCACCGCGGATGGCGCGACGTTGGCCTACAGCGGCGACACCGGGCCTACCGACGTACTGGTCGAGCTTGCCGAGGGCGCCGACCTGTTCCTGTGCGAGGCGTCCTTCCGGGAGGAGGACGACAACCCGCCCAGCCTGCACCTCACCGGGCGGGAGGCCGGCGAGGCCGCGCAGCGGGCGGGAGCCAAGCGACTCGTCATCACGCACGTCCCGCCGTGGCATGACGCGGAGAAGATCCTGGCCGAGGCCGTACCCGTCTTCGACGGCCCCGCGGAGCTCGCTCGGGCGGGCGCGACGTACGTCCTGGGTGCGGGAGCCTGAGGCACCCTCCACGCCGAGGTGGGGTCGGCCGTGACATCTGTCCTGGCCCGATCAGGGGTTTCCCGGATGCATCCGGCGCTCGGACAGGGCAGGGTGGACCCCATGATCAAGGTAGAGGGTCTGACCCGGACCTATGGGAGCTACACCGCCGTCGACGACGTCAGCTTCGAGTGTCAGCCGGGCCGGGTCACCGGCTTCCTCGGGCCCAACGGTGCCGGCAAGTCCACCACCATGCGCATCATCGTCGGCCTGACCCCGCCGACCAGGGGCAGCGCCACCGTCAAGGGGGTGCACTACCACGACCTGCCGAACCCCGGGCGCACGGTCGGGGTGCTGCTGGATGCGTCCGCCCAGCACGATGGCCGCACCGGCCGCGAGGTGCTGAGCCTGGGCGCGATGGCGATGGGTCTGCCCGCCAGCCGCGTCGACGAGATGCTGCACCTGGTCTCGCTCAGCCCGAGTGAGGCCAAGCGCCGCATCCGCAACTACTCGCTCGGCATGCGGCAGCGGCTGGGCATCGCGCATGCGTTGCTGGGCGATCCCGAGGTGCTCATCCTGGACGAGCCGGCCAACGGCTTGGACCCCGCAGGCATACGGTGGATGCGCGGTCTGCTCAAGTCGTACGCCGACCGGGGCGGCACCGTGCTGCTCTCCAGCCACCTGCTGCACGAGGTGGAGCTCATCGCCGACGAGATGATCCTCATCGGCAAGGGCAAGATCGTCGCTCAGGGTGACCGGCAGTCGCTGCTGGCACACAACGGCAAGGTCGAGGCGCTGGTCACCTCGCTGGACAACGAGGCGCTCTCCCGGGCGCTGGCCGCCAAGGGAATCGGCGTCGTACCCGCCGGCGACGGGCTGCGCGTGGCCGCCGAGCCGGTCGAGGTCGGCCGCACCGCCGTCGAGCACCACATCGTCCTGACCGACCTGCGCTCCGGCGACGGCGGTCTGGAGGAGCTGTTCCTGCAGCTCACCGCCGACACCCAGCGCGAAGGAGCACTGGCATGACCACCGTCCCCCAGACCCAGGCAGCCCCGGCGCGGCAGAGCGCAGGCGGCGGCATTCCGTTCAGCCGGCTGCTGCAGGTCGAGTTCCGCAAGTCCTGGGACACCCGCTCCGGCTTCTGGCTGCTGTTCTCGATCGGTGCCATCGTCTTCGTCGCAGAGCTGATCGCCGCGATCGTGCTGGCGGTGAACAACGAGAGCGATGTCGACTTCGGCACCTTCGCCACGGTGGCCGGCTTCATCAGCCAACTGCTTCTGCCGGTCCTCGGGATCATGCTGGTCACCTCCGAGTGGAGTCAGCGCACGGCGATGGTGACGTTCTCACTCGAGCCGCGACGCGGCCGCGTCGTCGAGGCCAAGATGACGGTCGGCCTACTCTGGACCGCCTTGACCGTCGCCTTCGCGCTCATGGTTGGTGCTGTCTTCAACCTGCTCTACGGCGCGATCGCAGGCCATCTCGACTGGTCGGGAGGAGCGGGGATCACCGGCTTCGTGATCACCCAGACGCTTGCGATGCTGCTCGGCTTCGCGCTGGCCGCGCTCCTGCTCAACACCCCGGCGGCCATCGTCATCTACTTCGCCTACCTGTTCGCGCTACCGACCATCCTCGCCATCGGCAGCGCCTTGATGGGCTGGTTCAAGTCCTTCCAGGAGTGGATCAACTACAGCGATGCCCAAAGCCCGCTCTACGACGGCTTCTGGAACATGAGCGGCTCAGAGTGGGGCAAGCTGCTCGTCTCCTGCGCTCTCTGGTTCGGCATCCCGCTCACCCTGGGACTGCGTCGGATCCTGCGCGCCGAGGTCAAGTAGCCCCCTGACACCGCCGAACACGACACGCGACGGGGCCCGGCACTGGCCGGCCCGTCGTCGTCGGGGCCCGGCCGACCGCGACCGCCGGGGGCGGCCCTGTCGGCGCGGACCGTTAGGGTCGGGACCATGACGAGCCTCACCCGCGCCGACGGCCGCGCCAACGACGAGCTGCGCCCCATCACCATCACCCGCAACTGGCTCGACCACGCCGCCGGGGCGGTGCTGATCGAGTTCGGCCGGACCAGGGTGCTGTGCGCTGCCTCGGCCTCCGAGGGTGTGCCGCGGTGGCGCAAGGGCTCGGGGCTGGGCTGGGTCACCGCCGAGTACGCGATGCTCCCGGCGTCCACGAACACCCGCTCGGACCGCGAGTCGGTCAAGGGCCGGATCGGCGGCCGCACGCACGAGATCTCCCGGTTGATCGGGCGCTCGCTGCGCGCCGTCATCGACTACGAGAAGCTGGGCGAGAACACCATCCAGATCGACTGCGACGTCCTCCAGGCCGACGGCGGCACCCGCACGGCGTCGATCACCGGCGCCTACATCGCGCTCGCGGACGCCTGTGCCAAGCTCGGCGTCCCGCAGGCGCTCACGGGTTCGGTGGCGGCGATCAGCGTGGGCATCATCGACGGCACCCCGCGGCTCGACCTGCCCTACGAGGAGGACGTCCGGGCCGAGACCGACATGAACATCGTCATGACCGGGGCCGGGAAGTTCGTCGAGGTGCAGGGCACCGCCGAGGGCGCCGCCTTCGATCGCGCCGAGCTCGACGCGCTGCTCGCCCTGGGGGAGAAGGGTTGCGCCGACCTGACCCGGCTCCAGCAGGAGGCCCTGGCGCGATGAGCGCTCAGCTCTTCGTCGCCTCCCGCAACGCCAAGAAGATTGCGGAGATGGAGCGCATCCTGGCCGCGCTCGTCCCCGGCGTGCAGGTGCTGGGTCTCGACGACGTGGACTTCTTCGAGGAGCCGGTCGAGGACGCGCCCACCTTCGAGGGCAACGCCCTGATCAAGGCCCGAGCCGGCTTCGCCGCCACCGGGTTGCCCAGCGTCGCCGACGACTCGGGACTGTGCGTCGACGCGCTCAACGGCATGCCCGGTGTCCTCTCGGCGCGCTGGGGTGGCAGGCCCAAGAGCGACGAGCGGAACAACCAGCTGCTCCTCGATCAGCTGGGCGACGTGCCGGACGAGCGCAGGCAGGCCCACTTCTCCTGCGTGATCGCCTTCGCGTACGACGGCGGCGAGCTCGTCGTCGAGGGCCGGATGGACGGCCGCGTCATCCGCGACCTCCGCGGGACCGGCGGCTTCGGCTACGACGGCCTGTTCGTCGCCGAGGAGACTCCCGACGGACGCACGAGCGCCGAGCTGAGCGTGGCGGAGAAGGACGCGATCTCCCATCGCGGCCGCGCCCTGCGCGAGATCGGGCCAAAGATCGCCGCCGTCCTCGCAGGCTGAGAACCCTCGGGCGGCGCGCGCTGTGCTGGGGCACAATCCGGCCATGACGCTCTACCGTGCCGCTGCCGAGGCCGTCGCAGGCTACGCCCAGCAGCCCAAGCTCTCCGAGATCTCCATCGCCGACGAGCGGGCAGCCGCACAGGAGGCGGCCGCGGCCGAGCCGCGCGAGGTGGTGGCGACGGTCGAGGACGTGGACGCGAACGGGGTGCGCTGCCGTCTCTACCGACCCGCCGATGCGCGCCCGGGCCTGGTCGTCCACGTCCACGGCGGAGGGTTCGTCTTCCACGACATCGACGTGCACGACGCAGCGGTGCGGCGCTTCGCCAACCGCGCTGGGCTGAGCGTGCTCAGCGTGGACTACCGCCGTCCGCCCGAGGACCGGTTCCCCTCCGCCGTGCAGGACGTCGATGCCGTCGTGGCCTGGCTCGAGGGGCGGGACCAGCCCGGCCCGCTGTTCGTCCACGGGGACAGTGCCGGTGGCAACCTCGCCCTGGTGGCCGCCCTGCGGCACCCCGGGCGGTTCACGGCCGCCGCGCTGATCTATCCCTTCCTCGACCCGTCGCAGGGCTTCGACTCCTACGACACGGCGGCCGATGGGTTCGACCGCGAGGAGGCGGCCTGGTACTGGCAGCAGTACGCCGCCGACCCCACCGACCTGACCGATCCGGACCTGGCGCCCCTGCTCAGCGATCGGCTCGGCACGCTGCCACCGACCCTGGTCGTCACCGCCGAGCACGACCCGCTGCGCGACGAGGGCGAGGAGCTCGCCCGGCGACTGGACGCACGCGGTGTCGACGTGACGGCGACGCGCTACCTCGGCCAGGTCCACGGGTTCTGGCGGGGCGCCCTCCCCGCCTCGGACCGGCTGATGCGGCAGGTCTCCGGGTTCCTCGCGGCCTACTCCTGACCGGTCCGCGCCCCGGACCGGCGTCTGAGAGGATGGCGCCATGCGCGTTCACCTCGGCTGCGACCATGCCGGACTCGACCTCAAGGCCCACCTGACCTCGCGCCTGACCGAGCTCGGGTACGACGTCGTCGACCACGGACCGTTCGTCTACGACGCGCTGGACGACTACCCGGTGTTCTGCATCCGCGCGGCGGAGGCGGTGGCGCGGGAGCGCGCGGCCGGACTGGACAGCCTGGGGGTGGTCATCGGCGGGTCGGGCAACGGCGAGCAGATGGCCGCCAACAAGGTCAGGGGCATCCGGGCCGCGCTGGCCTGGTCGGAGGAGACCGCCAAGCTCGCCCGTGACCACAACGACGCCCAGGTCGTCGCTGTCGGCGGCAGGATGCACAGCCTCGAGGACATGACCCGCTTCGTCGAGATCTTCCTCGCCGAGCCGTTCAGCCACGACGAGCGGCACGTGCGGCGCATCGGTCAGCTGGAGCGCTACGAGGCGGCGGGGGAGCGCCCCGCGCTCCCGGACTCGGCCGCAGGACTCGGGCCGGCCGAGGACCAGGACTGAGGCGAGGACCGGGGACATGCCCGAGGGGCACACCCTCCATCGGCTCGCTGCCGACCTCACGCACGCTTTCGGTGGACGGACCGTCCGCGTCGGCAGTCCGCAGGGTCGCTTCGCGGAGTCGGCCGCCCAGGTCGACGGTCAGGTCCTCGAGCGGGCCGAGGCGTGGGGCAAGCACCTGTTCATCGCCTTCCCGGGCGAGCGGTTCATCCACGTCCACCTGGGCCTCTACGGCAAGTTCCTGATCGCGCGCGGCGAGGCCCCGGCGCCCGTCGGTCAGGTGCGCCTGCGGATCGCGGGGCCCGAGTCGTACGCCGACCTGCGCGGTGCCACCACCTGCGACCTCATCACGGCCGGCCAGCGCGACGCGGTCCTGGAGCGGCTCGGACCCGACCCGCTGCGCGAGGACGCCCTCAGCGATCCGGCGCAGTCCGAGCGCGCCTGGGCACGCATCAGCCGCAGCAAGATGCCGATCGGTGGGCTGCTGATGAACCAGGAGGTGCTCGCCGGCGTCGGCAACGTCTACCGCGCCGAGCTGCTCTTCCGGCACCGGATCGACCCGATGCGGCCGGGCAACACGCTGCAGCGCCGGCAGTGGAGGGCGATGTGGACCGACCTGGTGGAGCTCATGCACCAGGGTGTCGCCGACAACCGGATCGACACGGTCCGGCCCGAGCACACGCCCGAGGCGATGGGACGAGCGCCCCGTGTCGACGACCACGGCGGCGAGGTCTACGTCTACCGGCGTACCGGCCAGCCCTGTCACGTCTGCGGCAGGGCGGTGCGTACCGCCGAGCTGCAGGGACGCAACCTCTTCTGGTGCCCCGGATGCCAACGTCCGTACAGGCCACGCACAGCGGCCGTACAGTGAAGCCCCGACCCCGACTCCGAGGCGAGCCAGGATGAGTGTCCGAGCCACGACCGCGCCAGTGGCGTGGCGGCGCCGGCTGAGCGCCCTGCGCGCCCAGCAACGGCGCTCGGGTCCCGAGGCGCGTGCCCTGGTGCTGCTGACGGCGCTCGCGCTCGCGCTGACCTGCCTGATCGTGCTGCTGCCCACCGTCGTACCGCTCAACTCGCTCCTGGTCCCGCTGCTGGTCGGCAGCCTGGTCCTGGGGCCGCGGGTGCTGCCGTGGTTCGTCGTCCTGGTGATGACGGTCCTCGTCGTCGCGGTGCTGCTGCGGCACGGACCGATCACGACGCTGACCGAGGTCTCGATCGGTGTGGAGTTCCTGCTCGGCCTGCTGGTGCTGCTGATGTCGTTCCGCCGCTCGCGGCTCGGCGTGGCCGGCTTCCTCGGTGAGTCGATGTTCGTCGACCTGCGCGACCGGATCCTCAACCAGGGCGGCATGCCGCAGCTCCCCGAGGGCTGGCACGCGGAGACCTCGCTCGCCTCGGCCGGCGGCACCCTGTTCGCTGGCGACTTCGTGGTGGCCAACCGACCGAGCCCCGAGCGGCTCGAGGTGGTGGTGGTGGACGTGTCGGGGAAGGGCGAGCAGGCAGGCACCCGGGCGCTGCTCCTCTCCGGCTCCTTCGGCGGCCTGCTCAGCGCCCTGCCGCCCGCGGGCTTCCTGCCTGCTGCCAACGACTACCTGCTGCGCCAGGACTGGGAGGAGGGCTTCGCCACCGCCGTCCACCTCTCGCTGCGGCTGGACACCGGTGCGTTCGAGATCCGTACGGCGGGCCACCCGCCGGCCGTTCGGCGTACGGCGGGGGACGGCAGGTGGAAGGTGCTCGCCAGCGAGGGCCCGGTGCTGGGACTGATCGAGCACGCCGAGTTCGTGGTGGCCACCGGGACGCTGCGGCCGGGCGACGCGATCATGCTCTACACCGACGGCATGGTGGAGGAGCCCCGACGCGACATCGACCTCGGCATCGACCGCCTGCTGGGGGAGGCCGAGCAGCTGCTGCGCGGTGACTTCCACGGAGCGGCCCAGAAGCTGGTCGCCGCCCTCGGGTCCAAGGACGACGATCGAGCGATGGTCGTGGTCACCCGCGGTCGCGACTGAGCGGCGACGGTGGCAGGGACCGGTTGGGTGGCGCCGGTGCCGGTGTGGCACCATGTGCGGGTTGCTCGCAGGCGGAAGGCCGTCGGCGCGGTGGCACGCGGATGTAGCTCAATGGTAGAGCCCCAGTCTTCCAAACTGGCTACGCGGGTTCGATTCCCGTCATCCGCTCGGAACGGCGCTCTCCTCTGCGGGACGAGGGCCATTTCGCGGGGCGTAGCGTAGTGGCTAGCGCGCCTGCTTTGGGAGCAGGAGACCGCAGGTTCGAGTCCTGTCGCCCCGACTGCTTCATCACCGGATCAACAAGAGGAGAAAGCCTGTGAAGAGCGCCGTCGAGACCTTGAGCCCGACCCGGGCCAAGCTCACCGTCGAGGTGCCCTTCGAGGAGCTCAAGCCGAGCCTCGACAAGGCATACAAGCAGATCGCCCAGCAGGTCAACGTGCCCGGCTTCCGCCGCGGCAAGGTCCCGCCGCAGGTGATCGACCGCCAGGTCGGCCGCGGTGCCGTGCTCGACCAGGCGCTCAACGACGTTCTCCCGCAGAAGTACTCCGAGGCGCTGCAGGAGAACGAGCTGACCCCGCTGGCCCAGCCGGAGATCGAGGTCACCAAGTTCGAGGACAACGGTCCGCTGGAGTTCACCGCCGAGGTGGACGTCAAGCCGGAGATCGTGCTGCCGGACTACGACGGCATCCAGGCCCAGGTCGACGACGTCGAGGTCAGCGACGAGGACGTCGAGGAGCAGGTCGAGGCGCTGCGTGAGCGCTTCGGCACCCTCAAGGACGTCGAGCGCGCCGCGGGGGAGAACGACTTCGTCGTGATCGACCTCAAGGCCACCCAGGACGGCAACGCCGTCGAGGGCGCCGAGGTCAG
This sequence comes from Nocardioides sp. BP30, assembly GCF_029873215.1. Lineage (NCBI taxonomy): Bacteria > Bacillati > Actinomycetota > Actinomycetes > Propionibacteriales > Nocardioidaceae > Nocardioides > Nocardioides lacus. Next base: position 1,473,456 of record NZ_CP123620.1, read on the forward strand.
CGGGATGAGCTACCAGGTGGGCCGCGGGGGCATGCTCGACGGTCTCGACGAGGCCGTCACCGGCCTGTCCGCCGGCGAGGAGAAGGCCTTCACCAGCCAGCTCGTGGGCGGCGACCTGATCGGCCAGGAGGTCGACGTCGTCGTCAAGGTCACCCAGGTGCAGGAGCAGGAGCTGCCCGAGGTCGACGACGAGTTCGCCCAGCTCGCCAGCGAGTTCGACACCGTCGAGGAGCTCAAGGCCGACGTCCGCGAGCGGCTCGCTCGCGGCAAGCGCCTCGAGCAGGCCGCCGCCGCCCGCGACGCCGTCCTCGAGGCGCTGCTCGAGCAGGTCGAGATCCCGCTGCCCGAGGGTCTGGTCACCGACGAGCTCAACAACCGCCGCGAGCAGTTCGAGCAGCAGCTCGTCTTCGCCGGTCTGACCCTGGAGAAGTACCTCGAGGACGAGGGCCAGACGCAGGAGGAGTTCGAGGCCGACCTCGAGCGCCGCGTCCGCGACTCGATCGCCGCGCAGATGCTCCTCGACGAGATCGCCGCCAAGAACGAGTACGGCGTCGACCAGAACGAGCTGACCCAGCACGTCATCCGCCGGGCCCAGCAGTCGGGCCAGGACCCGCAGGAGGCCTTCGCCCACCTGCAGGAGCACCCGCACCACATCAGCGAGTACGCCGCGGAGATCGTCCGGGGCAAGGCGCTGGCCGAGATCGTCGAGTCCGCCAAGGTCACCGACGCCTCGGGTCACGAGGTAGTGCTCAAGGGTCTGCTGCCGGACGGCACCTTCGCCGCGGAGGGCGAGGAGTCCGAGGCCTCCGCGGAGGCCGAGGCCACCGATGAGCCCACCGAGGAGCCCACCGAGGCCTGAGGCCGCATGCGCTCGCATGGCCGTCGCGTCCGCACCCGGGTGGTGTGGACGCGGCGGCCATCGCTGTCGGTGGACCTCTAGGGTGTCCGGGTGGGTCCGACAGCGGCGCTGCGCCGTACCCCTCTCGGCGGCCTGCTGCGGCGCACCCGGCGGGCTGCTCGGCAGGCCCGCCGACCGATCGCCGCGCTGACCGCCCCCGTGCGGGTGCCGCTCGCGATCGCCACCGCGCCGCTGGCGCGCGCGAGCCGGCCGGTGCAGCGCCCGCCGGTCGCCCTGCGGCGGGCCGGTCGGGACGTGGCGCCCGAGGAGCTCGCCGCGCTGGCCGCCGCCGGCGGCGCCGCGACGGACCGGCTGCTCGTCCTGGTCCCCGATCTCGGTGGCGACGAGCGGCACTGGCTGCCCGGTCGTGAGCAGACGGGCGCGACCTACGCCGAGCGGCTCGGGGCGCTGCTCGGCTGGACGCCGGTCCTCACCCGGGTCGACGCGGGTCGCGACAGCGGCTCGGCGACCGAGGCCGGGCTGGAGCTGGCAGCGCTGGTCCAGCGCCTGGTGGACGCCTGGCCCGTGCCGCCGACACGGATCGCTGTGCTGACCGCCGGCGGAGGAGGCCTGGTCGTCAGGGCCGCCTGCGCGGTGCGCCTGAGCGCTGACCCACCGTGGACGGCCCTGGTCAGCGAGGTCGTCGGACTCGGGGTGCCGCGCTACGCGGTCGAGCCGAGCCGGCTGGCCTCCGACCTCGGTCGACGACTCGACGAGCAGCTCGCCGGCATCGTGGCCGCTGACAGCGCCTTCCTCGGCCTGCGACCGGCTGTCGCCGCCGATCACCTGCTCCTGGGCGAACGGGTGATCGGCGCCCGTCCGGTCGGCGAGGCCGTCGGCCGGGTGCTGTGGTGGCGCCACCGCCGTCCGGGGCGTCCGCGGCTCGTCGTCGACCTGTTCCCCACGGCCGAGTCGTTCGAGCTTCCTGCCGGTGCACCGCTGAGCAACCGGGCCGACGTGCACGAGGTCCTGCTGCGCTGGCTGGCGTGAGCGGCTGTGAAATCTGCTGTCGGCGAACAGGGCCGGGGTTCCCGTGGTTCTGTCTCCTCCGGGGGCTATGGTCGGCCACGTGAACCTGAACTCCAGCGCACCCCAGGGGTACGACGCGCCGACCATGAACGGCGGCGCCGGGCTCAACTTCCTCGACGACAACATCTACAGCCGTCTGCTCAAGGAGCGGATCGTGTTCCTCGGCTCCGAGGTCCGCGACCAGAACGCCAACGCGATCTGCGCCCAGCTGCTGCTGCTGTCGGCCGAGGATCCTGAGGCCGACATCTTCCTGCACATCAACAGCCCGGGCGGCTCGGTGGACGCGGGCATGGCGATCTACGACACCATGAACTACATCCCCAACGACGTCGCGACCGTGGGCATGGGCCTGGCCGCCTCGATGGGCCAGTTCCTGCTCTGCGCCGGCGCGCCGGGCAAGCGCTACGCACTGCCCCACGCCCGGATCATGATGCACCAGCCCTCCTCTGGCATGGGTGGCTCGGCCTCCGACATCAAGATCCAGGCGCAGCAGTCGCTGCACATCAAGAAGGTGCTGCTCGACCTGATCTCCCAGCACACCGGTCAGCCGCTCGAGCAGGTCATCACCGACGCCGACCGCGACCGCTGGTTCACCGCGCAGGAGGCCCTGGAGTACGGCCTCGTCGACAAGGTGATCGCCAGCGCCAAGGAAGCCTCGGACGAGGGCCGACCCGCCCACAAGAAGGACTGAGCATGAACTACTACATCCCCCAGTGGGAGGAGCGGACGTCGTACGGCTTCCGCCGCATCGACCCCTACGCCAAGCTGTTCGAGGAGCGCATCATCTACCTCGGCACGCCGATCAGCGATGACGTCGCCAACGCCGTGATCGCCCAGCTGCTGTGCCTGCAGTCGATGAACCCCGACCAGGACATCAGCATCTACATCAACTCGCCGGGCGGCTCGTTCACCGCGCTCACCGCGATCTACGACACCATCCAGTTCATCAAGCCCGACGTCCAGACCGTCTGCATGGGTCAGGCCGCCTCCGCGGCGGCGATCCTGCTCGCGGCCGGCACCCGGGGCAAGCGGATGGCGCTGCCCAACAGCCGCATCCTGATCCACCAGCCCTACACCGAGGGCACGTTCGGCCAGACCTCGGACATCGAGATCCAGGCCAACGAGATCCTGCGGATGCGCGAGCTGCTGGAGAAGATGATCGCCGATCACAGCGGCAAGTCGATCGAGGAGGTCAGCCGCGACATCGAGCGCGACAAGATCCTCACCGCACAGCAGGCCGTCGAGTACGGCATCGTGGACCAGGTCCTGGGCTCGCTGAAGGCGCCCGTCCCCGCCCTGGCCTGAGCGTCCCAGCAGCAGCGCACGCACAGCACGACGCGCCCCGCGCCGTACCGCCGGATCCAGCACAGGAGGTTCGGCGCGGGGTACCGTCTGAGGGTTGAGTGCCCTCCCGTCTCGGCAACCAGCAGCATCCGTTCAACGATCAAGGCAATCCGGAGGATGATCGTCCATGGCACGCATCGGTGACGGTGGCGACCTGCTCAAGTGCTCGTTCTGTGGCAAGAGCCAGAAGCAGGTGAAGAAGCTCATCGCCGGGCCGGGCGTCTACATCTGCGACGAGTGCATCGACCTGTGCAACGAGATCATCGAGGAGGAGCTCTCCGAGGGCAGCGACGTCAGCATCGAGGAGCTGCCCAAGCCTCGCGAGATCTTCGAGTTCCTCAACTCCTACGTGATCGGTCAGGAGCAGGCCAAGAAGGCGCTCGCCGTAGCGGTCTACAACCACTACAAGCGCGTCCAGGCGGGCCTGCAGCCAGGCGGCGCCAACGGTCCGGGCAAGCACAAGGAGGACGTGGTCGAGGTGGCCAAGTCCAACATCTTGGTGATCGGCCCGACCGGTTGCGGCAAGACCTACCTGGCCCAGACCCTCGCCCGCATGCTGAACGTCCCGTTCGCGATCGCGGACGCGACGGCGCTGACCGAGGCCGGCTATGTCGGCGAGGACGTCGAGAACATCCTGCTCAAGCTGATCCAGGCCGCCGACTACGACGTCAAGAAGGCCGAGACCGGGATCATCTACATCGACGAGATCGACAAGGTCGCCCGCAAGGCCGAGAACCCCTCGATCACCCGCGACGTCTCCGGTGAGGGCGTCCAGCAGGCGCTGCTGAAGATCATCGAGGGCACCACCGCCTCGGTCCCGCCGCAGGGCGGTCGCAAGCACCCGCACCAGGAGTTCATCCAGATCGACACGACGAACATCCTGTTCGTGGTGGGCGGCGCGTTCGCCGGGCTCGAGCACATCATCGAGCAGCGGGTGGGCAAGAAGACGCTGGGCTTCACCGCCGAGGTGCACAGCAAGGCCGAGAAGGACGCCGAGGATCTGCTCAAGCTGGTCCGTCCCGAGGACCTGACCAAGTTCGGCCTGATCCCCGAGTTCATCGGCCGGCTGCCGTTGATCGCCAGCGTGACCAAGCTCGACCAGGAGGCCCTGGTGCAGATCCTCACCGAGCCGCGCAACGCCCTGATCAAGCAGTACCAGAAGCTCTTCGAGCTCGACGGGGTCGAGCTGGAGTTCCAGGACGACGCCATCCAGGCGATCGCCGACAAGGCGCTCGAGCGTCAGACCGGCGCCCGCGGTCTGCGCGCGATCATCGAGGAGATCCTGCTGCACGCGATGTACGACGTGCCCTCGCGCGGGGACGTCGCCAAGGTCATCGTGACCGCCGACGTCGTCCTCGGTGAGGCCGCGCCGACCCTGATCACCAATGCCGAGGTCAAGAAGAAGAAGTCGGCCTGACCCGGCCCGGACGGCGTAGTCACTTCGGGCCATTTTGGCCGGACGGTGCCCATCCGGCCGCTCCGATCAGGAAGACTGGTGCCCCGAAGCAACGACCTGGTCCGGGCAGGGAAGGGGCGAGCGTGAGCTCGAATCACAAGGCGCCTCTGGCGGCCTTCCTGGTCGTGGCCATCGCCTGTGTCGTCGTGGTGGCAACGAACAGCATGCGCAGCTACGCACGCGACGCGTGGCACACCTTCGCGGCTCCGGTCGTCGGTGGTCTCGAGCTGATCCAGGTCCACCACGAGCCGACCCCCGAGCCGACGAGGCCGAGTGCCCCGACGAGCACCGCAGCCACCTCGCGGTCGGTCGTCGAGCGGGCGGGCCACCCGGCCGAGCCGGCCTCCACCGGGGCCGGTGCCCAGCGCCATGGTCACCACGGCAGGGCCGAGGACAAGACCAGCGACCACGCCACGACCGCGACGGTGACGACGGTGACCACCGATCCGGTGACCTCGACGACGACCCCCACGAGCCCCACGACCCCGACGACGCCGGTAGCGCCGGTGGCGCCCACCTCCGGCTGGCCTTCGAGTGGCGGTGGCCGCAGCCACGACGGGCAGCACGGCTGGACCGGCCACCGCGGCTCGCACGGTTCTCGCGGGCACACCCACACGGCGTCCTCCGAGAGTCACCCGACGGTCCGTTCCTCCCAGACAGTGGCCTCGAAGACCACCCTGACGATCCCCCCGAAGACCTCCGCCACGGGCCCGACCCGGGGAGCTGGGAAGCAGCACGGCCACGGCCCGAAGAGCACCTCGCCCTCGAGCTCGCACGGCAACGGCTCGCACGGCAACGGCTGGGGAAGCAGCCGGGGCGATCACGCGGGCGCCACCCGCGGCGGCGACTCCGGCCGGCACCACGGCCGGCACTGATCCACCCCACCTACGTCGACGGCGGCCCACCCCGAGGGGCGGACCGCCGTCATCGCGTCCTGGCCGGCCCGATGGCCGGCGGGCTCACTCCTCCTCGGCCGGCGCCAGCTCCGCGCTCACGCTCAGCTCGGAGGCCTGCGGGTCCACGGTGAAGACGAGGTCGCCCACGATGTTCCCGGTACGACGCAGATCGTCCTGGGCGAGCTCGGCGCCGCGGACCAGCTTCTCCGGGCCGCTGATCTCGGTACGGGCCAGGGGGGCGCGCATCTTGACCTTCGCGGTCGACTTCACGCCGCGGATGCCCGACAGCGCAGCCGCCACGGCGTCCAGTGCGGCGTCATCGGCAGCGGCCGCCGCGCCCAGGTCGAGCTCGGTCGGCCAGGCCGCGCGGTGGATGGAGCCCTGCTGCCACCACGACCAGACCTCCTCGGTCACATAGGGCAGGAACGGCGCGAGCAGCCGCAGCTGGGTGTGCAGGGCGATCGCCAGGGTGGCCTGCGCCGAGACGGTCGCCGGGTCGTCCGCGTCGCCGTACGCCCGCTCCTTGACCAGCTCCACGTAGTCGTCGCAGAACTCCCAGAAGAACTTCTCCGCCGTCTCCAGGGCGCTGGTGTAGTCGTAGGAGTCGAAGGCCTCGGTGGCCCTGGTGACCACGCCCGCGAGCCGACCTAGGAGCGCGCAGTCGATCGGCTCGGAGACGGCGAAGGTGTCCAGCGCCGTGGCCCCGACGTTGCCCAGCACGAACTTGGAGGCGTTGAGCACCTTCATCGCGAGCCGGCGGCCGACCTTCATCTGGGTCTCGTCGAACGGAGAGTCCAGCCCCGGCCGCGACAGCGCCGCCCGCCAGCGGACCGCGTCCGCGCCGAACTTGTCGAGGATCTCGGTGGGGACGACGACGTTGCCCTTGGACTTCGACATCTTCTTGCGGTCGGGGTCCAGGATCCAGCCCGACAGCATGGCGTGGGACCACGGCACCTGGCCGTTCTCGAAGTGGGAGCGGACCACCCGGCTGAACAGCCAGGTCCGGATGATGTCGTGGCCCTGGGTGCACAGGTCCATCGGGAAGACCCGCTCGAACAGGTCGTCGTCTCTGCCCCATCGGCCGGCGATGTGGGGGGTGAGCGAGGACGTCGCCCACGTGTCCATCACGTCGGGGTCGCCGATGAAGCCGCCCGGGACGCCGCGCTGGTCGTCGGCGTAACCGGCCGGGGCGACGGTCGAGGGGTCGACCGGGAGCTGGTCCTCGGCCGCCACGATCGGATGCGCGTAGTCCGGGTTGCCCTCCTCGTCGAGGGCGTACCAGACCGGGAACGGGATGCCGAAGTAGCGCTGCCGGCTGATCAGCCAGTCGCCGTTGAGCCCACCCACCCAGTTGTCGAAGCGATGCTTCATGTGCTCGGGCAGCCAGCTGATGGCCTCCCCGTCGGCCAGCAGCGATGCCCGCAGGTCCGCGTTCCGGCCGCCGTTGGTGATGTACCACTGCCGGGTGGCGACGATCTCCAGCGGCTTGTCGCCCTTCTCGTAGAAGTTCGCCATCCGCTGGGTCGGCTTCGGCTCACCGTCGAGGTCGCCGGTCTCGCGGAGCTTGGCCACGATCGCCTCGCGGGCCGAGTGGGCGGTCTTGCCGGCCAGCTCGCCGTAGAACGTGGCATCGGTCAGCCAGGCGGGGGTCTCGGTGGTGAAGCGGCCGTCGCGACCGATCACGGTGCGGACCGGCAGGGCGAGCTCGCGCCACCACTGGACGTCGGTGAGGTCGCCGAAGGTGCAGCACATGGCGATGCCGGCGCCCTTGTCGGGCTCCGCGGCGGGATGGGCCAGCACCGGGATCTCGACGCCGAAGATCGGCGAGGAGACCGTCGTACCGAAGAGGGGCTGGTAGCGCTCGTCGTCGGGGTGGGCGATCAGCGCTACCACCGAGGGGATCAGCTCCGGACGGGTCGTCTCGATGAAGACGTCCTGCGAGGCCGATGCGGCGTCGCCGCGCCCACCCGCGCCGTGGAAGCGAACCCGGTGGTAGGCGCCGGGGTACTCGCGCGCCTCCAGCTCGGCCTGGGCGACAGCGGTCTGGAAGGTGACGTCCCACAGCGTGGGCGCCTCCTGGAGGTAGGCCTCGCCCCGAGCGAGGTTGCGCAGGAACGCCCGCTGGCTGACAGCGGTGGCGTCCTTGCCGATGGTGGTGTACTGCAGCGACCAGTCGTAGGACATGCCGAGGGTGCGCCACAGCGACTCGAAGACCTTCTCGTCCTCGACGACCAGCTGCGCGCACAGCTCGATGAAGTTGGGCCGGCTGATCGAGATCTGCCTCTTCGGGTCAGGCTTCTCCGGCGGGGTGAAGTCCGGGTCGTAGGGCAGCGACGGGTCGCAGCGGACGCCGAAGTAGTTCTGCACCCGCCGCTCGGTCGGCAGGCCGTTGTCGTCCCAGCCGATCGGGTAGAAGACAGACTTGCCGCGCATCCGCTGGAAGCGGGCGATCAGGTCGGCGTGGGTGTAGCTGAAGACGTGGCCGACGTGCAGCGAGCCGGAGACCGTCGGCGGGGGAGTGTCGATGGAGTAGACGTTCTCCCGCGGCTGGGTGCGGTCGAAGGCGTAGGTGTCGTCGGCCTTCCACTGCTGCGACCACTTGGCCTCCAGCCCCTCGAGCGCCGGCTTCTCCGGTACGACGACGGGCGCGGCCGGCTGCGTCGTCGTAGCGGGGCTGTGGCTGCTCTGTGGCTCGGTCATGAGGAAATCCTAGGGTCGCGCGCCGGATAGGGGCGAAACGGGTTGATCGCGCGGACGCAAGCGGGGAACGATCGACCATGGACGTGGCAGCTCACCGGCTCGATCCGAGCGAGATCGAAGCCCTCGACTAGGATCGTGGGGCGATGAGCGAGACACCCCAGGCCCGACCGGCCCAGACGATCGATGAGGCCCAGGACGCGTTGCTGTCCCGCTGGCCCGAGACCCGACTGGAGCCCAGTCTCGACCGGATCCGCGCCTTCACCGAGCTGCTCGGCGACCCGCAGCACGCCTACCAGGTGATCCACCTGACCGGCACGAACGGCAAGACCTCGACCGCGAGGATGGTCGAGACCCTCCTCGGTGCCCTCGACCTGCGCACCGGCCGCTTCACCAGCCCCCACGTCGAGCGGATCAACGAGCGGATCAGCGTCGACGGCGAGCCGTTGAGCGATGAGGAGTTCGTCGCCGCCTACAACGAGGTCGCGCCCTACACCCACCTGGTCGACGAGGACCAGCCCCATCCGCTCTCCTTCTTCGAGACAGTGGTGGGGATGGCGTTCGCGAAGTTCGCCGAGGCGCCCGTCGACGTGGCTGTGGTCGAGGTCGGCATGGGCGGCTCGTGGGACGCCACCAACGTCGCGGACGGCCAGGTCGCGGTGATCACCCCGATCGCCCTGGATCACGCGCAGTACCTGGGCGACACGCCCGTCGCGATCGCCCAGGAGAAGGCCGGCATCATCAAGCCCGGCGCGACCGTCGTGACAGCCAAGCAGCTGCCCGAGGTGCGCGAGGTGTTGCTCGCCCGCGCTGCCGAGGTCGGTGCCACCGTCGTGGAGGAGGATGTCGACTTCGGCGTCCTGGCCCGCTCGCCCGCCGTCGGCGGACAGGTGCTGAGCCTGCGCGGGCTGCACGGCACCTACGACGAGGTCTTCGTGCCCCTGTACGGCGCCCACCAGGCGCAGAACGCGGCGCTCGCCCTGGCAGCGGTCGAGTCGCTGCTCGCCCCGCCCGACCAGCAGGGGCAGCCGCTCTCCGCCGAGGTCGTGAGCGACGCGTTCGGTCGGGTCAGCTCGCCGGGCCGGCTGGAGATCGTGCGCAGCAGCCCGACCATCCTGCTCGACGCGGCGCACAATCCGCACGGCGCGGAGGCGACCGCCGCCGCACTGGAGGACAGCTTCAGCTTCGATCACGTGATCGGCGTGATCGGCGTGATGGGTGACAAGGACGTCGAAGGGGTGCTGGCTGTCTTCGAGCCGCACCTGTCCCACCTCGTCGTCACGCAGAACAGCACCGAGCGGGCGATGTCGGCCCGGCGGCTGGGCCAAATCGCGATCGAGATGTACGGCGAGGAGCGCGTCTCCGTCGTACCGCGCCTCGACGACGCCATCGATGCCGCGGCCGCGATCGCCGAGGAGTCCGACAGCTCGATCAGCGCTGGCGCCGTGCTCGTCACCGGCTCGGTCGTCACGGTCGGCGAGGCCCGCGCGTTGCTGCGCCGCAAGGGGAGCCGATGAGCGAGCAGCCCGACCCGCAGGACGCCGCCGGGGACGCCGTCGGGGACGCAGCCGAGTACGCCGCCGAGGACGCCGCCGAGGACGCCGCTGAGGACGCCGTCGTCTACGCCGACGACCGCGACACCTCGCCGCGCCGGAGCATGGCGGCGGCGATCCTGGTGCTGCAGGGCATCGTGCTCGCGCTGACCACGCCGGTGATGATCTCGATCGGCAACGTGTCGTGGCGTGCGGCGGTGCCGATCGGTGTCGGGCTGTGCCTGGTCTGCATCCTGCTCTCCGGCATGCTGCGCCGGCGATGGGCCTACGCCGCCGGCTGGCTGGTCCAGGTCGTCTCGCTGGCGCTCGGCCTCGTGGTCCACATGATGTTCGTGCTCGGCATCATCTTCCTGGTGCTGTGGTGGGGCGCGATGGCGCTCTCCAGCAAGATCGAGCGGGAGAAGGCGGCCGCCTACGCGGCCTACGACCGGCTCAGTCCCGAGGAGCAGGCGGCGCAGGATCGGGCCGTGCAGGCCCACCGACCGCCAGCGCGCGAGTGAGCACTGCCAGCGCCGCGTCCAGCTCGGCGTCGCTGACCCCGCCGAACCCGATCACCAGTCCGGTGTGGCCGCTGCTGCGCGCATAGCTGCTGAGGAGCCCGACCTGAAACCCCGCTGCCAGGGCGGCGTCGCGGGCCGCCACGGCCCGATCCTCGGGCATCAGCCAGGTCGAGTACATCCCGGCCAGCGGGCCGGCCAGCTCGGCGTACGGCGAGAGCGCCGCGGCGACCCGTGGTGCCCGCTCGGCGTAGGTGCGCCGCGCGGCCCTGACCACCTTGTCGACCCAGCCGTCGCGCAGCAGCGTGAGCAGTGCCCGCTGGGCCGGCCAGGAGGCACCGTCGTGCGTGACCAGGCGGTGCTCCTGCAGCGGGCCGGCGAGCGCGGGCGGTACGACCAGCCAGCCCAGCCGCAGCGCCGGCGCCACTGCCTTGGCCGCTGTTCCGAGATAGGCGACCCGCTCGCGGTCCAGGCTGGCGAGCGCCGGGACGGGGGCGACGTCGTAGCGGAACTCCGAGTCGTAGTCGTCCTCGATCACGATGGCGTCCGCCGCCCGGGCCGCGGCGAGCAGGTCGAGGCGCTCGGCCGCCGGCATGACCCGGCCCAGCGGGTGCTGGTGCGCCGGGGTGACGTAGATCCCGGCGAGCCCGCGCACCGACGTGATCGGTGCGGCCGCGGGGACGTCGACCGTCGCCCGGCCGGCGTCGGCGACGGTCGCCGCAGCGGCGCGGTAGCCCGGGTCCTCGACGCCGATCGGTCCGGGCGGCAGCACCCGCAGCAGCTGGCGCAGGCCATCGCCGGTGCCGGCCGTCACCACGATCTCGTCAGGCTCGACCACGAGGCCGCGGGTGCGGCCGAGCCGGTCGGCCAGGGCGACGCGCAGCTCGGGCAGGCCGCGCGGGTCGTCGTACCCGGGCGGCGGAGCGACGGCCGAGACCTCGCGCCAGGCGCGCCGCCACCCGGCGCGCTGGCGCGGGTCGATCCACGGCGTGCCGGTGTCGAGGAGGACCAGGGGTCGCTCGACCGGACGGCGGGACGGCCGGGTCGCCGCCGGTGGCGGCGCCAGGCCGCCGGAGGCGACGAAGGTGCCGGCGCCGCGGCGGGTCTCCAGCCAGCCCTCCGCCACCAGCTGTTCGTATCCCTGCTCGACCACGGCCCGCGAGACCACGAGGTCGGCGGCGAGCGCCCGGCTCGACGGCAGCCGGTCGCCGCGCAGGAGGGTGCCGCCGACGATCAGCGAGCGGACCTGCGTGGCGAGCTGCGCCGGCATCGGCACGGCGGCGGTGCGATCCAGCCGCAGCGGCAGCGTGCTCACCCTGGTGTCCTGTTCGAATAGCGACGGATTGGCCCGTGTGTCCAGGCCACTTCCGGTCGAGGATAGGACCATGTCCACGCTCTCACCCACCCCACGCACCACCGTCGGCCGGGAGAAGGAGCGCGCGGTCGCCGATCGCGCGAGCCTGCACCGGCTCCTCGCCGACGGGCTGGTCGCGCACCTCGGCGTCGCCATGGGCACCCACCCGGTGGTGCTGCCGACGGCGTACGGCGTGGATCTCGACGGGCCGGACGACGGCGGCACGCTCTACCTGCACGGCTCGGTGGCGGCCGGTTGGCTCGCAGCGGCGCTGGCCGGGGACGTCTGCGTCACCCTCACCGAGCTGGACGGCCTGGTCGCCGCGCGAAGCGGCTTCAACCATTCGATGAACTACCGCAGCGCCGTGATCATCGGTACGCCGCGGCGCGTCGACGACCCGGCCGAGCGGCGTCGGGCGCTGGATCTGATCGTCGATCAGATGGTCCCCGGTCGAGCCGCCACCCTGCGCGAGCCCACCCGCAAGGAGCTGGCGGCGACGGTCGTGCTCGCGCTCCCGATGGCCGAGGCGAGCATGAAGCAGCGCGCCGGCGGTCCCGAGGACGAACCCGAGGATGTGGCCGCCGGGATCTGGGCCGGTGTGATCCCGCTGCGCCGGATCAGTGCCGGCGTGGTGACCTCGCCAGACTCGCACAGCGCGGTGCCTGCCGACGTCAGGGCGCGTGCCGAGGCGTTGGGCTGAGGTGTACGTCCCGCGCTTCAACGCCGCCGACGAGTCCTGGGCACGGGCCCTGGTCGCGGAGGTCGGTGCCGGTGAGCTCGTGAGCACCGGGCCCGACGGCTACCCGCTCGCCACCCTGCTGCCGGTGCTCTGGCGGGGCGACCTGGTGGTGGCCCACCTGGCGCGAGCCAACCCCCACTGGCGCGCCCTCGGCGATGGTGCGCCTGCGCTGCTCGTCTGCACCGGACCGCAGGCCTACGTCCATCCGGGCTGGTACCCCGCGAAGGGGGAGCACGGCAAGGTGGTTCCGACCTGGAACTACTCCTCGGTCCACCTGAGGGGCACGGCCCGCGTGATCGAGGACGCCGGATGGCTGCGAGAGGCGGTGACGGCGCTGACCGACCGGCACGAGGCCGGGCTCGTCGACCGGTGGCGGGTCTCGGACGCGCCCGCCGGCTATGTCGACGGCATGCTCCGGGCGATCGTCGGCGTGGAGCTGCGGGTGGAGCGGATCGAGGCGAAGGCGAAGCTGTCCCAGAACCGCTCCGAGGCTGACCGGCGCGGTGTCATCGAGGGGCTGGGCGAGCATCCGGTCGCGGAGGCGATGCGCCGGGGTGAGGCCGACTTCGCGTGAGGCAGGCCGCCCGGTTAACCTCGGCGCCATGACTCAGCGCACCCTCGTCCTCGTCAAGCCCGACGGTGTCCGCCGCGGCCTCACCGGCGAGGTGATCCGTCGCATCGAGGCGAAGGGCTACACCCTGGTCGCGCTGGAGCTGCGCACCGCGACGCCGGAGCTGCTCGCCCAGCACTATGCCGAGCACGAGGGCAAGCCCTTCTACGAGCCGCTGGTCGAGTTCATGCTCTCCGGCCCCGTTGCCGCGCTCGTGATCGAGGGTGAGCGCGTGATCGAGGGCTTCCGGTCCCTGGCCGGCACGACCGACCCCACGACGGCCGCCCCCGGCACGATCCGCGGTGACCTGGGCCGCGACTGGGGTCTGGCGGTGCAGCAGAACCTCGTGCACGGCTCGGATGCTCCGGAGTCGGCCGAGCGCGAGATCGGGATCTGGTTCCCCGCTCTGTGACGTGGGCGTACGACGACGGGTCGCGGGCGCTGAGGTGGAGTAGTCACACCCGACTCACCGGCCCGGCGTGCCTCACCAGAATCACCCGTCACGCCGCATAACCTCGTCAGCGGGTAGCGCCGTACCGGGGCTCTGCCCGCTCCTTCCCCAAGCGAGGCAGACCCGTGGCGAACAGCTTGATCGGTCGTGACATGGCCGTCGACCTCGGCACCGCCAACACGCTCGTCTACGTGCGCGGCCGTGGCGTGCTGGTCGACGAGCCGAGCGTCGTCGCGCTCAACCAGACCACCGGCGAGGTGCTCGCCGTCGGGCACGAGGCGAAGCGGATGCTGGGCCGTACGCCGGACAACATCACCGCGCTGCGCCCCCTCAAGGACGGCGTCATCGCCGACTTCGAGGCGACCGAGCAGATGCTGCGCTACTTCATCCAGCAGGTCCACCGCCGCCGCTACTTCGCCAAGCCGCGGATGGTGATCTGCGTGCCCAGCGGCATCACGGCCGTCGAGACCCGGGCCGTGAAGGAGGCCGGCTACCAGGCCGGTGCACGCCGGGTCTACATCGTCGAGGAGCCGATGGCCGCGGCGATCGGAGCGGGCCTGCCGGTCCACCTGCCCACCGGCAACATGGTCGTCGACGTCGGCGGCGGCACGACGGAGGTCGCCGTCATCAGCCTCGGTGGCATCGTCACCTCCCTGTCGGTGCGCACCGCCGGTGACGACCTCGACAACGCGATCGTGCAGTGGATGAAGAAGGAGCACGCCCTGCTGCTCGGCGAGCGGACCGCCGAGGAGGTCAAGATGAGCCTCGGCTCGGCGTGGCCCGCAGCGGAGGAGCCGGAGGCCGAGATCCGGGGCCGCGACATGGTCAGCGGCCTGCCGCGCACCGTGACGGTCTCCAGCGCCGACATCCGGGCCGCGCTGGAGGAGCCGATCAGCGGCATCGTCGACGCGGTCCGTGCGACGCTGGACCAGACCCCGCCCGAGCTGGCCGGGGACATCATGGACCGCGGCATCGTGCTCACCGGCGGCGGAGCGCTGCTCAAGGGACTCGACGAGCGGATCCGGCACGAGACCGGCATGCCGGTGCACCTCGCCGACGGCCCGCTGACCTCGGTCGCACTCGGCGCGGGTCGCTGCGTGGAGGAGTTCGAGGCGCTGCAGAAGGTGCTCGTCACCGAGACGCGGCGGTGGTGATGACGCAGCAGCAGCTCCGCCCGGTGGTCCGCCGGGAAGGGATCAACCGCCGCGGCAGCCTCGAGCCGCGCGACCCGCGCTCGCCGCGTCGTTCGACCGCTGTCGCGCTCGTCCTGGCCTGTGCCACCCTGCTCACCCTGGACAAGACGGGGGGTGCCCTGGATCCCGCCCGCCGGCTGATCGGCGAGGTCTTCGGACCGGCCGAGTCGGCGGTCTCCACCGTCGCCCGGCCGGTGACCTCGGTCCCGGGCTGGTTCCGGACGCGCAGCGGCATGAAGAGCGACCTGGCCGAGCTCAAGGCCGAGAACGCCAAGCTCGAGCAGCAGGTGCGCACCAGCGCCTACGACCGCAACCGGCTGGCCGAGTACGACGGGCTCACCAAGGCCGCCGAGAACATCGGCTACGCGGTCGTGCCGACCCACGTCGTGGCGCTCGGGCCGGCCCAGTCCTTCCACCGCACCGCCACCATCGACGCGGGTTCGGCCTCCGGGATCAAGCCCGACATGACGGTCGTCGCCGCCCAGGGGCTGGTCGGTCGGGTCCTGCGTGTGACCAGCACGACCGCCACCGTTCTGCTCATCGTCGACGGCGACTCCACCGTCGGCGGCCGGGCGAGCTCCTCGATGAAGGTCGGCTTCGTGCGCGGCGACGGCCAGCTCGACGGCGGCTCGCTCGAGCTGCAGCTCATCGACCAGAGCGCCACCCCCGCCGCCGGCGACACCGTGGTGACGTGGGGGTCGACGAAGGACGCGCCGTACGTCTCGGGCGTCCCCATCGGCCAGGTCACCTCGGTCTACTCCAGCGTGCGGGACTCCTCCAAGACCGCCGCCGTGCGGCCCTATGTCGACTTCGGCGCCCTCGACCTGGTCGGCGTCGTGGTGCCCAGCGGCACCAAGAGCGACCGCGCGATCATCGACGCCGACGGGAGCCTCAAGCGATGACCGGGCGATGGATGGCGATGAGCGGCCTGCTCGTCGCGGTGGCGCTGCTGCTCCAGGTCAGCCTGTTCGACGCCTTCGCGTGGCAGGGCGTCGTGCCCGACCTCGTCCTCATGGTCGTTGTCGCGGCGGCGCTCTCGCGCGGCTGCCAGACCGGGATGGTGCTCGGCTTCGCCGCCGGCCTGCTGATGGACCTCGCGCCACCGGCCGACCACCTCGCCGGCCGCTGGGCGCTCGCCCTGATGATCGCCGGGTACGTCGCCGGTCGTGTCCGGCAGGACGCGGGCCGAGCAAGCGTGGTCGCGGTGATGGCGACGATGGCGGCCTGCTCGCTGGTCGCCACCACCGTCTTCGGCCTGAGCGGGATGGTGCTGCGCGACCCGGCGCTCGGCTTCGGCGAGGTCCTCCGAGTGATCGGCATCGGCCTGGTCTGGGACGTGCTGCTGACCCCGCTCGTGCTCCCGGCCCTGCTGGCGCTCTACGGCCGAGCCGAGGCCCTGAGGGCGCGATGAGGCGGTTGCGATGAACCCGGCCAACCGCACCAGCCGCCTGCGCCTGATCGTGCTGCAGGCGCTGGTCTTCTCGTTGTTCGCCACGCTCGGCGTCCGGCTCTGGTACGTCCAGGTGGCGCACGGATCGTCCTATCGCGCCCAGGCTGCCTCGCAGTCGGTGCGCGAGGTGGTCCAGCAACCCACCCGGGGTCTCATCGTCGACGACATGGGCCGGCCGCTGGTCTCCAACCGCACCTCCTGGGTGGTCAGCATCGACAAGACCACGCTGGGCAACCTCTCCGATGCCGACCAGGGCACGCTGCTCGCCCGGGTCGCCAAGGTCACCGGCCAGAAGGTGTCGGCGGTCAAGAAGACGCTGAGCACCTGGAACGGGTCGGCCTACCAGCCGGTCCCGATCGCCGAGGATGTCAAGCAGCAGGTCGCCCTGCAGATCCTCGAGCAGCCCGAGGACTACCCGGGCGTGGTCGCCGACCAGCAGACGGTGCGCAGCTACCCGCAGCCGTACGGCGTCAACGCCGCCGGGATCCTGGGCTACCTGAGCCCGATCACCTCCCAGGAGTACGACCAGGCCAAGAAGGACAAGGACCACTCGCTCAACGCCACCTCCGAGGTCGGTCGCGCCGGCGTGGAGAAGGAGTACGACAGATGGCTGCGCGGCATGCCCGGCTCCACCTCGGTCACCGTCGACTCCCTCGGCCGCGAGCTGGGTGACTCCAGCGCTGTCGCGGCCCAGCCCGGCGACACCCTGGTGACCAGCATCGACGCCAAGGTCCAGGCGGCCGCCGAGCAGGATCTCCACCAGGCGATCACCACCGCCCGCGCCACCTACGACCCTGTCACGCACAAGAACTATGTCGCTGACTCCGGTGCGATGGTGGTGATGGAGGCCAAGACCGGGCGGGTGGTGGCGATGGCGAGCGAGCCGACCTACGACCCCGAGGAGTGGGTCGGCGGCATCAGCCAGAAGCAGCTGGACGCGCTCTACTCCAAGCAGGCCGACAACCCGCTGCTGAGCCGGGCGACCCAGGGCCAGTTCGCGCCGGGCTCGACCTGGAAGCCGTTCATGACCACGGGCGCGATCACCGCCGGCCTGCCGACCGACCAGCACTTCACCTGCGGCCCGGGCCTGCAGATCGGCAACCGATACTTCAAGAACTACGAGTCGGAGTCCTACGGCTCGATCACCTTCGCCGAGGCGCTCAACGTCTCCTGCGACACGTTCTTCTACCAGGTGGGCCTGCATTTCTGGAACAAGTACGGCTCCGACCCGGCGAACGCGAACGCCAAGGACCCGCTGGCCACGGCCGCCAAGAGCTTCGGCTTCGGGAAGCCGACCGGCATCGACATCCCGGGCGAGGCCAGCGGCCGGGTCGGTGACCGGCAGTGGAAGGCGTCGTACTTCAAGGCGATGAAGGGCTACTACTGCACGATGGATGAGAAGGGCACCGCCACGACGCCCTTCCTCAAGCTGTTCGCGCACGAGTTCTGCCTGCAGGGCAACTACTTCCGGCAGGGCGACGCGGCCAACTTCACCATCGGCCAGGGCGACACCATGGTCACCCCGCTACAGCTGGCCCGCGCCTACAGCGCGCTGGCCAACGGCGGCACGCTCTACCAGCCGACCATCGGCAAGGCCATCGTCGCCCCCGACGGCACCGTGCTGAAGAAGATCCAGCCCAAGGTCGTGCGACACGTCGCGGTGAGCAAGAAGGCGATCGACTACGTGAACACCGCGCTGCTCGGCACGATGGTCCCGCACAGCGGCTTCAACGGAACGCTGGCCTGGAAGTTCGGCGGCTTCCCGCTCGGCGAGATCCACCTGCGCGGCAAGACCGGCTCGGCCGAGGTGGAGGGCAAGCAGTCGACCTCGTGGGTGGCCACCTACGACAAGAACTACGTCGTCATCATGGTCGTGACCCAGGCCGGTACCGGCTCGGGGACCTCCGGCCCGGCGGTGCGCAAGGTGTGGGAGAGCCTGTACGGCGTCCAGGGCGACGAGACCGGCACCCAGACCGTCGACACCGCCAAGGCCGCGATCCCGGGCGTGACGCCGCCCAAGGCACTGCCCACCTTCGCCCAGGACGGCTCGATCCTGCCGCCGGCGAAGCAGAGGAAGGGGACGAGGAAGTGAACCGTGTGCAGCTGCGCCCGATCGGCAGGATGGACTGGGTGCTGATGGTCGCCGTCCTGGCCCTGCTGGTGCTCTCCACGCTGCTGGTGTGGTCGGCGACCGAGCACCGCACGAGCCTCACCGGCGGCGACAGCACCGCCTTCGCGCGCAAGCACCTGGTCAACGTCGTCATCGGGCTGGGCCTGATGGCAGCGGTGTGCGCCACCGACCACCGCTGGGTGCGGATCGTGGCGCCGCTCGTCTACGTCGGCTCGCTCGCTGGGCTCGTGCTGGTCCTGGTGATGGGCAGCACGATCAACGGCTCGCGATCGTGGATCGACGTCGGCGGGATGTCGATCCAGCCCTCGGAGTTCGCCAAGCTCGCGGTGGTGATCGGGATGGCGCTGGTGCTGGCCGAACGGACGGAGGGCCGCTGGCGGGCTCGGGTGGGTGGTCGCGACGTCGGGCTGATGCTGCTGGTCGCCGCGGTGCCCGCGGCGCTGATCATCCTGCAGCCCGATCTCGGCACGCTGCTGGTGCTCTCCGCCACCGTCTTCGGTGTCCTGGCCGCGGCCGGCACGCCGCGGCGCTGGCTCGCGCTGCTGTTCGCCGGCGGCGTGGCCGCAGCCGCCGCGGTCGTCGCCGCGGGCCTGCTCAAGCCGTACCAGATCCACCGCTTCATGGCGTTCACCGATCCCTCGCTCGACCCGAAGGGCGCCGGCTACAACGTCCAGCAGGCGCGCATCGCCATCGGCAACGGTGGCCTCTTCGGACAGGGCCTGTTCCAGGGCCGAGTCACCCAGGGGCAGTACGTGCCCGAGCAGCACACCGACTTCATCTTCACCGTCGCGGGCGAGGAGCTCGGCCTGGTGGGCTCACTGCTGCTGATCGGGCTGCTGGGGATCGTGCTGTGGCGGGCGCTGCGGATCGCGGCTCGCACCGACGACCTCTTCGGCCGGGTCGCCGCCGCCGGTGTCGCCTGCTGGATCGGCTTCCAGGCCTTCCAGAACATCGGCATGTGTCTGGGCATCATGCCGGTCACCGGGGTGCCCCTGCCGTTCGTCTCCTACGGCGGCTCCTCGATGTTCGCGGGGATGCTGGCGATCGGGCTGCTGCAGAACATCCACGCCCGGACGGTGGCGCCGGCGGCGGTGCGCCGGGCGAGCACGCCGGGGCTGCTCGCCGTACGCTGAGCGTTTGGTTCCGCCCGGCGACTGGCGGTAACTTAGTTGTCAATGACAACCAACGCTTCTACCGCACCCGCCGGCCACGCCGCGCCAGGGGAGTACAGCCACAAGCAGATCCTGACGATCCTCACGGGCCTCCTGCTCGGGATGTTCCTGGGCTCGCTGGACCAGACCATCGTCAGCACCTCGATCCGCACCATCGCCGACGACCTGCACGGTCTCGACGCCCAGGCGTGGGTGACCACCGCCTACCTGATCACCTCCACGATCACCACGCCGATCTACGGCAAGCTCGGCGACCTGTGGGGCCGCAAGAAGCTGTTCATGTTCGCGATCAGCATCTTCGTCATCGGCTCCGTGCTGTGCACGTTCTCCACCTCGATGTACGAGCTGGCCGCGTTCCGGGCCTTCCAGGGGCTGGGCGCCGGTGGTCTGTTCACCCTCGTGCTGGCGATCATCGGTGACATCGTCAGCCCGCGTGAGCGCGCCAAGTACACCGGCTACTTCATGGCCACCTTCGGCACCTCGAGCGTGCTCGGTCCGGTCATCGGCGGCTTCTTCGCCGGCGCCTCCTCGATCCTGGGCATCGCCGGCTGGCGCTGGGTCTTCCTGGTCAACGTGCCGATCGGCATCGTCGCGCTCATCGTCGTCTTCCGCACGTTGCACGTCCACCATGTCAAGCGGCAGGCCCGGATCGACTTCCTGGGCGCCATCGCGCTCGTGATCTGCCTGGTGCCCCTGCTGACCGTCGCCGAGCAGGGCCAGGGCTGGGGCTGGAGCTCGACCAAGGCGATCCTCTGCTTCGTCGTCGGCGCGGCCGGCCTGGTGATGTTCGTGGCGGCCGAGGCCTACATGAAGGACAACGCGCTCATCCCGCTGCGACTGTTCCGGATCCGGGCGGCCTGGGTGACGGTAGTGGCCAGCGTGCTGGTCGGCATGGCGCTCTTCGGCGGCATGATGATGCTGCCGCTCTACCTGCAGATCGTGCACGGTGCCTCGCCGACCGAGTCGGGACTGCTGATGCTGCCGATGGTGCTCGGCCTGATGTCGGCGGCGATGATCTCCGGCAAGATCACCTCCAAGACCGGCCGGCCGCGGATGTTCCCGATCGCCGGCTCGCTGATCATGGCGGTCGGGTTCTTCCTGCTCACCCAGGTCAGCGCAGGCACGCCGCTGGTGCTGGTGATGGTCTTCATGCTCATCGTCGGGTACGGCGTCGGCAACTGCATGCAGCCGCTCATCCTCACGGTGCAGAGCGCCGTACCGCCGCAGGAGATCGGTGTCGCCACCGCCTCCGCCACCTTCTTCCGGCAGATGGGCGGCACCATCGGCGTCGCGGTCTTCCTCTCGATCCTGTTCGGCAGCGTCGGCGGCGACATCGCGACCGCCTTCCACGACGACTCCCCGAAGATCCAGGCCGCCGTCCAGTCCGGCCAGCTGGTCCCGAACACGCTCGACAAGGAGGTCCTGGCCGGGGACCCGAAGGTCACCGAGGAGTTCAACAAGGACTCCTCGATCATCAACAAGATGAGCCCTCAGATCGCGCACCCGTTCAAGGTGGGCTTCACCGAGTCGATGACCAAGGTCTTCTGGATCACCGGCGGCATCGGCATCGTCGCGTTCCTGGTGCTGCTGCTGATGCCGGAGGTCGTGCTCCGCACGACCTCCGCCTCCTCGGCCGCCGCAGCCGAGCGCGCGGCCGCAGCGGAGTAGCGTCGGCGTCCCAGCGACGACAGCGGCCCCCGGCGATCGCCGGGGGCCGCTGAGTTGTTGCGCTGAGGGATCAGCGAACTGTCACTTCTTGTGCTTCTTGTGCTTCTTGTGGTGGTGCTTCTTGACCGGTGCCGCTGCCACCTTGACGCTCTTCGTGGTGCTGCCGGAGAGGTAGTCGCCGTTGGTGTCGCGCGCCTGGACGCTCACGGTGAGCGTCTGGCCCTGGTCGGCGGCGACGGGCTTGTACGACGCCGCGTGGCTGAGCACGGTGGCGCCGCGCTTCCAGGTGTAGCTGTAGGCCAGGTCCTGGGTCACGTTCCAGGTGCCGGTCGTCGCGGTCAGCGTGCCGCCCTGGGTGGCACTGCCGCTGATGGTCGGGGCGGCGGTGGCGAGCAGGGTGCGACCGAGGGTGTAGCTGACCGTTGCCTTGGCTCCGGAGCCGAGCTTGATCGGCGTGGCCGAGGCGAGCGTGTAGCGGCCCTTCCAGAACTGCGGGACGAAGTCGACCTCGGAGAGGTTCGCGTCGGTGTCGTCCCACGACGCGTCGCGCCTGCCGTAGGCAACGAGGTAGTAGGTGCCCGGCTGCTCAACGAAGCTGTAGCTACCGTCGTCATTGGCGCCGGTGTTGTCGACCTCGTAGCCGTCGCCGTCGAGGAGCTGCAAGTACACCTGGCCCTCGTCGGTACCGCTCACGGCCGGAAGGGTGATCTTGCCGCTGATCGTGGCATAACGCAGGAGCTTGCTGCCGCCGGCGCTGACGGAGCCCTTCACCG
The DNA here is from genome assembly GCF_029873215.1 of Nocardioides sp. BP30. Lineage (NCBI taxonomy): Bacteria > Bacillati > Actinomycetota > Actinomycetes > Propionibacteriales > Nocardioidaceae > Nocardioides > Nocardioides lacus. The sequence goes on from NZ_CP123620.1 coordinate 1,495,367, forward strand.
GGACGGTGAACGTGGAGGCGGTCTTGAAGGTCTTCCCGCCGTAGTAGCTGCTGACATCGTCGGAGTCCGCGGCCTCGACCTTGTACTGGCCGGGCGCGAGGGACGTCGTCGGCAGGGTCCAGGTGCCGTCTCGCCGGGTCTGGCTCTCCCAGACCTCGAAGCCGTAGACGTCGTAGACATCGATGCGCCCCGGGTGAGCCTTACCGGCGTCGTCCGTGATCGTCCCGTGCAGGCCCGAGCTGGTGTCGAGAGTGGTCTGCTTGGCGGTGATGTTCTTCGTCACCGGCGTGGTGCCGTCGATGGTGAAGGTGGGGACGCCTGCGGGCGGGACGGCGCTGCTGTCGACGGCGGTGCCCCCCAACCACTCGTCGCCGTACTCACCCGAGGGATCCCAGACCCGCAGCGTGTAGGTACCGGCGGGCTGACCCGAGAACGAGTACGTGCCCTTGTCGTCGGTCCAGGTGGCTGCGACCTGGCTCCAGGTGCTGTTCGAGGTGTCCTGGCGGTAGAGCATCACCTCGACATCGTCCTGATAGGAGGCGCTGGCCAGTTTGATGCCGCCGACACCGGTGACGGTCCCGCCGATCTCCGGCGTGGTGATGACGTTGGCCGCCGCGGGGAGCGCGGTGCTGCCGATGTTCGTCGCGGCGGCACTCTTCACGGTGAAGATCGCCGCGTGGTCCGCATCGTTGGCACTCGTCGGCGCGCCCGCCCAGACCGCGGTCGCGTAGCTCGAGGGGCAGCAGCTGCCGCCTCCGGAGGTCACGTCGTAGGCGACCACCTTGTACTGGCCGACGGGAATACTCGACCGCCAGGTGGTCGACAAGGTCGTCGGCGTGTCCGATCCGGTCGCCTCCCAGGAGGTGCTGACCGGGTTGACCGACTTGTTGGCGATCTGGGTCTGGGTCGTAGTCGCCGGATAGACGGCGACGTAGTCGTAGAGGTAGGTGGTCGTCGCCTGCGTCACCGTGCCGGTGAGGGAGCCCCTCGACGCGCCGACGCTCACGGGGGAGATGGTGACGTCGGCGCTCGCGTTGTTAGCGTCAAGGTTCTCCACCACCGAGAACTGGTCATGGTGGGTCGAGGTCGCGACTGCCTTGGCGGTGTAGCTGCCGTCGGCGAGGTTGCCGAACGTGACGTTGCCGGAGCTGTCAGTGGTGAGAGCGTTGCCGACCGTCGCCCCGGTCGCGGTGCTGTAGAGCTCGACGTTCACGCCGCCCAGGGGGGCACCGGTAGTGAAATCGTCAACGGTCACGGACAGGGAGTCGGTGCCGCCGGTGGCCTGTGCGGCGGTGGGTAGCAAGGTCAGCGGCGCGCCGACCAATGCCACCGTCAGGGCCGCCGGAGCGGCCCATCTGATCATCTTCATGGGGGTCCTTCGCAGGTGGGGTCGGCCAGACGGCCGACTGCTGGACGGTAGGGAGGAAAAGCGGGTCGGCGACGCAAATCGGCTTAATCTGTGACAGTGGTCTAAACCACCTGTGGGCTCGCTGTGACTCAACGCACAGGGACGAAGCGGGCGGATGCGAGCCCGCGGGGCCGCAGGTTCGGCCCGCGGCGTACTCCCGACTTACGATGGACCCCATGCCTGGCGACTCCGTCTTCTCCCGCATCGAGCCGCGCCTGACCTCGGTCTCCAAGCCGATCCAGTACGTCGGGGGCGAGCTCAACTCCACCGTCAAGGAGTGGGGCGCCGATGCGGAGACCGTGCGCTGGGCGCTGATGTATCCCGACGCCTACGAGGTCGGGCTGCCCAACCAGGGCGTGGCGATCCTCTACGAGGTGCTCAACGAGCGTGAGTGGATCGTGGCCGAGCGCACCTACGCGGTCTGGCCCGACATGGAGCAGGTCATGCGGATCGGCGACGAGCAGGGCCCGATCCCGCAGTTCACCGTCGACGCCCACCGCTCGGTGCGCGACTTCGACCTGTTCGGGCTCAGCTTCTCCACCGAGCTCGGCTACACCAACATGCTCAACGCGCTCGACCTGGCCGGCATCGCGATCCACGCGGCCGAGCGCGGCCTGGAGGATCCGATCGTCGTCGCCGGCGGCCACGCGGCCTTCAACCCCGAGCCCATCGCGGACTTCATCGATGCCGCCGTGCTCGGCGACGGCGAGGAGGTCGTGCTGGCGATCTCCGAGGTGGTCCGGGAGTGGAAGCGGGAGGGCCGTCCCGGCGGTCGCGACGAGGTGCTGCGGCGACTGGCCGTCTCGGGCGGGGTCTACGTCCCGCGGTTCTACGACGTCACCTACGCCGCCGACGGCGCGATCGAGGCGGTGGTCCCGAACCGTCCGGGCATTCCGTGGCGGGTCCGCAAGCACACCCTGATGGATCTGGACGCCTGGCCCTACCCGGCCAAGCCGCTGGTGCCGCTGGCGGAGACGGTCCACGAGCGGTTCTCGGTGGAGATCTTCCGCGGCTGCACCCGCGGCTGCCGCTTCTGCCAGGCCGGCATGATCACCCGCCCGGTGCGCGAGCGCTCGATCAACACCATCGGCGAGATGGTCGAGAACGGCATTCGCACGTCCGGCTTCGAGGAGGTCGGCCTGCTCTCGCTCTCCAGCGCCGACCACACCGAGATCGGCGACATCGCCACCGGGCTGGCCGACCGCTACGAGGGGCAGAACGTCTCGCTCTCGCTGCCCTCGACCCGCGTCGACGCGTTCAACATCACCCTGGCCAACGAGTTCTCCCGCAACGGCCGTCGCTCGGGTCTGACCTTCGCCCCCGAGGGTGGCTCGGAGCGGATGCGCGCGGTGATCAACAAGATGGTCACCGAGGAGGACCTGATCCGCACCGTGGCGACGGCGTACTCGCACGGCTGGCGACAGGTGAAGCTCTACTTCATGTGCGGGCTGCCGACCGAGACCGACGAGGACGTGCTCGCCATCGCCGACCTCGCCAAGAAGGTGATCGCCAAGGGGCGCGAGGTCTCCGGCCGCAACGACATCCGCTGCACCGTCTCCATCGGCGGGTTCGTGCCGAAGCCGCACACGCCGTTCCAGTGGGCCGCCCAGCTCGACCACGAGACCACCGACGAGCGGCTGCGCAAGCTGCGCGACGTGGTGCGCACCGACAAGCGGTTCGGCCGGGCGATCGGCTTCCGCTACCACGACGGCAAGCCCGGCATCGTCGAGGGCCTCCTGTCCCGCGGCGACCGCCGGGTCGGGCGGGTCATCGAGGCGGTCTGGCGCGACGGTGGCCGCTTCGACGGGTGGAGCGAGCACTTCTCCTACGAGCGCTGGATGACCTCGGCGGCCACCGCGCTGGCCGACACCGGCGTCGACGTCGACTGGTACACCACCCGCGAGCGGGAGTACGACGAGATCCTGCCCTGGGACCACCTCGACAGCGGCCTGGACAAGGACTGGCTGTGGGGTGACTGGGAGGACGCCCTCGCGGCCGCCCGCGGCGAGGACATCGAGATCGAGGACTGCCGCTGGACGCCGTGCTACGACTGCGGCGTGTGCCCGGAGATGAACACCGAGATCCAGATCGGCCCGACGGGCCAGAAGCTGCTGCCGCTCTCGGTCGTCTGATCGGACCGTTGCCCGGCTGCAGATCCATGTAACGCGGTGTCCGGTCCGCTCCTGCGGTGTTGCGGCACCGCGGAACAGGGGCGGACACCGCGTTACATGGGTCCGTCGGGCTGCGCGGGCAGCTCGTCCTCGAGGAAGCGCGGCCGGCATGCGGCCCTGCCGGCGACGTACTGGGGCAGGCACAGGGCCAGGAGCACGACCAGCGGGACCCGCCAGCTGCCGGTCGCGTCGTGGATCAGGCCCACCCCGAACGGGCCGACCACGGCGATCAGGTACCCGACCGACTGCGCGAAGCCGGACAGCGACGCCGTGCCGGCAGGCGTGCGGGTGCGCAGCCCGATCAGGGTCAGCACGAGCGGGAAGGTGCACGTCCCGGCGCCGACGAGCAGCGCCCATGCCCAGGCGCCGCCGTGCGGCGCGACGATCAGCCCGACGTAGCCGATCAGGTAGCAGACCATCAACGCGTTGAGCAGCACACCCGGGTGGCGCAATCGCGCGGTTGCTCGCGGGATGAACCAGGAGAGCGGGATCGTGATCCCGGTGACGGCGCCGAGCAGGAGCCCGGCGGTGTGGGCGCTGAATCCGTTGTCGCGGTAGAGCTTCGCGAACCAGCCGAAGATGGAGTACGCCTGCAGCGACTGCAGCCCGAAGAAGATCGCCATCGCCCAGCCCAGTCGAGTGCGGGCGACGTCGGCGAAGCGGATCGACGAGCTCGCCCCATGCGTACGGCGCTCGCGCCCCAGCAGACCGATCCACGGCACGGCGGCGACCGCTGCCAGCAGCGCCCAGGCGAACAGTCCGGCGCGCCAGTCGGTCGCACCGCCACCGTGCTGGGCGATCGGCACCGTCAGGGTGGAGGCGGCAGTCAGGCCGACCGCCAGCGCTGTCGAGTAGAGCGCCGTCACCGTGCCGACGCGGTCGGGGAAGTGCAGCTTGACCAGCGAGGGCAGCAGCACGTTGGCCACCGCCATGCCGGACAGCGAGACGAAGGAGAGCACCAGGAACCAGCCGGCGTCGTGCACGTGCGCGCGGGTCGCCAGGCCCGCCACGACTCCGAGCAGGGAGACGAAGGCCGTGCGGTGCAGGCCGAGCAGCGTGGCCAGCCGCGGTGCCAGCGCGCCGACGCTGGCGAAGCAGACCACCGGCAGTGCTGTCAGCAGCGCCGTCTCGACGTCGTTCATCTGGAGGCCGTCCGAGATCTCGTCGAGCAGCGGCCCCACGCTCACCGCCGCCGGTCGCAGGTTGAACGCCAGCGCGACGACGCCGACGAGCACGAGCGCGCGACGCCAGCGCGGCTCGGCGGATGCGTCGGCGAGGTCCGGGCTCGGGGTCGGCGGCATGCGTCGATCCAAGCAGGCTCGTTAACAAGAGCGAGAGGTGGCCGTAACACTGACGCAACAAAGCATTAAGTCTAGCGAGTTAGTGGGATACGGTGGTGGTATGGCGCCCGAACTCCTCTGGTACATCCCGAACACGGTCGAGCCGGGTCATCGCGGGGACACGAACGCCGACGGCTGGGGCTCGTTGGACTACTCCGTGGACCTCGCTCGGCAGTGCGAGCTCCACCACTGGAGCGGCGCCCTCCTCGGCACAGGGTGGGGCAGGCCCGACACCTTCACCGTGGCGGCCGCACTCGCCGCCCGCACCAGCACGTTCAAGCCGCTGATAGCGGTCCGTCCGGGCTACTGGTCGCCGGCCCAGTTCGCCAGCGCCGCCGCCACCCTCGACGACCTCAGCAACGGTCGGGTCCTGGTCAACATCGTCAGCGGCCAGGACGCCCCCGCGGCGTACGGCGACGACCAGGTCGACCAGCCCACGCGCTACGCGCGCACCCGTGAGTTCATGCGGCTCACCCGGCGGCTGTGGACCGAGGAGAGCGTCACCTTCCGTGGGGAGCACTACCGGGTCACCGACGCCACGATCGCGCCGCGTCCGGTGGTGGCGGGGGAGCGGCTGCACCCGACGCTCTACTTCGGCGGCGCCTCCCCGGCGGCGGAGGAGACGGCGGCCGCGGAGGCCGATGTCCAGCTGTTCTGGGGCGAGCCGCTGGACGGGATCGCGGAGCGGGTCGAGCGGCTCCGCGGTCTGGAGCAGCGGTACGACCGGGTCCGGCCCCTCGAGTTCGGTTTGCGCATCACCACCGTCGTGCGTGAGACGTCCGGGCAGGCATGGCGCGACGCCGAGGCGAAGGTCGCGGCGTTGGCGCGGGCATCCCACGCGACCGACCGTCACCACGACCAGAACAGGGGCACACCGGCGGTCGGGCAGCAGCGGCTGATCGACCTGCAGCGGCGCGGCGACGTACTCGACACCTGCCTCTACACGGCTCCCGGTCGGGTGGGCGGCGGTGGCGCGGGCACGACCTGGCTGGTCGGGTCCGGGGACGAGGTCGTCGCCGCGCTGCGGGCCTACCAGGCTCTCGGGATCACCCACTTCGTCCTCTCGGACACCCCGTACCGCGAGGAGACCGCCCGCGTCGGCGATGCGGTCGCGGCGGTGATGGGGGCGTCGGTTCCGGCCTAGCCGGGCTACGCGGCGACCGGGGAGCTCAGCTGCTCCTCGACCGAAGCGGGGATCGAGGCACGCGCGGCGAGCACCGGGATCGGCAGGGCCAGCACCAGCAGCAGCGCCAGCGGCCAGCCCCAGGAGCCGAGCTGGAGGTGCAGCAGCCCGAACCCGAAGGTGCCGACCCCTGCCACGAGGTAGCCGACCGTCTGCGCGACCCCGGCCAGCGAGAGGGCGGCGTCCCGGGAGTGCGCGTGACGGGCGACCAGGGTCAGCGACATCGGGAAGCTGATCGCCGCGATCCCCAGCAGGACCGCCGCCGGCACGGCGGCGGCGCGGGGGGCGATCAGGAGCAGCGCGATCCCGAGCGGGTAGCAGACGCCGACGAGCAGCTGCAGCCTGCGCGGATCGCGGTGCACGCTGACCACGGCCGGCCACCACAGCGTGAACGGCAGGCCGCACACCGCCAGCACGCCGAGCAGGACACCGGCGCTGCTGGCGTGGAAGCCGTGCTCGCGCCACAGCGACGGGAACCAGCCCATCGCCGTCCAGATCTGCAGCAGCTGCAGCGCGTAGAGAGCCGCGAGGCGGCGGCACGACCGCGTCCGGATCATCTGCGGCAGCGTGATCGTGCGGGGGATCGGCGCGAGCACCGAGTCGTGCCGGATCAGCCCCAGCCACGGGATCGCCGCGACCACCGCGAGCGCGCCCCAGAACGCCAGCCCCGTCCGCCAGCCGCCGTCGCTGTGCGCGATCGGGACGGTGAAGACGGCCGCCGCACCGAAGCCCACGGCCAGGAGTCGCGAGTACGGCGCTGCCAGCGTGCCCAGCCGCTCGGGGAAGTGCAGCATGACCAGTGTCGGCAGCAGCACGCTGGCTGCGGCCATCCCGCCGAGAGCGAGGACGGAGAGGGCGAGGAACACCCAGGTGTGGTCCGCAAGGGGGCGGGCGAAGAGCCCGATCGCTATCGCGAACACCGACAGCAGCGTTGCCCGATGCAGCCCGAACCGCCGGGCCAGCGCCGGCCCGACCGCCGAGAGGCAGGCGAACGCCAGCGCGGGCAGCGCGACCAGCAGCGACGCCTGGCTGTGGGTCAGATGCATCCCGCGGACGATCTCGGGCAGCATCGGTCCCACGCTGGCGGCGGCAGGGCGCAGGTTGAGCGCGAGCAGCACGATGCCGGCGAGGATGAGGGGCGAGGGTCGGCGGTTCACTGCCCGCATCCTTGCACTTCGGTCCGGCCGGCCGTCTCCGGGTAACATCGGCGGGTGCGAGAACAGCCCGAACAGCAGGCGCCGCCGGTCCAGCGACTGCGCGTGCGCTACGCCAAGCGCGGCCGGATGCGGTTCACCAGTCACCGCGACTTCAGCAGGGCGTTCGAGCGGGCCGTGTTCCGGGCGCGGGTGCCGGTCGCGTACTCCTCGGGTTTCAACCCCCACCCCCGGATCTCCTACGCCGGAGCCTCGCCGACCGGCGCGGCGAGCGAGGCCGAGTACCTGGAGCTGGCGCTCGCCGAGGTGGTCGACCCGGCCGCTGTCCAGCGCCAGCTGGACGAGGTGATGCCCGCCGGGCTCGACGTCGTCGACGTGGTCGAGTCGCCGGGTGGCGCCCTGGCCGATGTCTTGACGGCGAGCCGCTGGGTGATCGACGTCCCGGTGGAGCCGGCGGTCGCGACCGCAGCGGTCGACACGTTCCTGGCGACGCCGACGGTGCTGGTGGAGCGGATGACCAAACGTGGGCTGCGCGAGTTCGACTGCCGCGCAGCCGTCCTGGCCCTGACGGCTGACGCGGGGGAGTCCGGTGCGCGCCTGGCGCTCACCCTGCGCCACGTCGAGCCGATGGTCCGCCCCGACGACGTGATGACCGGTCTGCGCACCGTCGCCGGACTCGATCTCGGCACCGCCGCACCGCTCCTGACCCGCCTCGAGCAGGGCCCCCTGGACGAGGCGAGCGGTGCCGTCGGCGACCCGCTGCGCGCGCACGTCGACCGGTTTTGAGGATCGGTGTGCGATACTCGCCTCGGTCGATGACGGGCCTGGGCGTGTGACAGACGCTCGCCGGCAGCGATCCGACGACGTTCTCGCCGATGCTCATCGCAGATGGTGCACCGGCACACCGGGACGGTGATCCTCGCCAGCCCGCGACGCGGCCTCCGGGCCTAGCGACCGCGGTAGGTGAATCGGTCTCAGCCTCGATGACGCATACCGCGGAGGGTGTCGCCGCCACTGACAAGCTTTGCGTCGCGCGTCCGACTCCGGCCGGCGTGGCGGCGTCCTGACACGCCTGGTCCGCCTCGATGCGGCCGGGCCGAGGAGTACGGCATGGCCGACGATTCCACCGTCGAGACCCAGAACAACGGCGCCGAGCAGGCCGGGGGCGCCCCCGAGGCGGCCTCCACGCCCGCCAAGAAGACAGCGGCGCGCACCTCGACCGCGAAGAAGACCGCGACGGCGAAGAAGGCCGCCGCCAAGAAGGCGCCGGCCAAGAAGGCGCCGGCCAAGAAGGCGCCGGCGAAGAAGGCCGCCGCAGCGGGGACTGCCCCCGAGGGCGCCGCCGCCGAGGAGGCCGCTCCCGCGAAGACAGCGGCGAAGCGCGCTCCCAGGAAGCGTGCTGCCGCGCCGGCCGGGTCGGCCGACCAGCCGCTGCTCGACGTGCCGGCCACGGATGCCCCGGCCGCGGACCCCGTCGCCGACGGTGCGGAAGCGCCGGCCAAGAAGACAGCGGCGCGCAAGTCGACGGCGGCGAAGAAGACGACCACGGCTCGCAAGGCGACCGCCAAGAAGACGGTCGCCGAACCGGTGCCCGAGCCGGCGCAGACGCCGGCAGCCGAGGCGGGAGCCGAGCCGGAGCAGGCCCCGCGGACCACCAAGCGTGCCGCCGCCAAGACGGCCAAGACGACCGCAACGAAGGCGCCAGCGAAGCGGGCGACCAAGAAGGCCGCCGCGCCTGTCGAGGCGCCGACCGAGCCCGGCCCCGACGTGCTGCCGGAGGCGGCTGCCGAGACGGCCTCCCCCGCGAGCTCCGCTGGCGAGAGTGGCACCGACGGGGCTCTGGGGGTGCTGTTCCAGGCGCCGGAGAAGACGCCGCGCAAGCGGCCTGCGCGCAAGCGGGCAGCGGCGAAGAAGCCGGTCGAGGAGATCCCCGAGGAGGTCTCAGCCGCGACGTCCGAGGACGACGAGGACCAGATCGCGCTCGCCGCCGTCGAGGCGGACGCCGTCGGCGACGCGGCCGCGGCGGAGGCGACTGCGGGCCTCGACGAGGAGACCGACGAGACCGCTGACGAGACCACCGACGAGACCGAGGCCGACGACGAGTCCGGGGCCCCGGCCCGCCGCCGTCGCCGCCGCGGCGGCCGGCGCCGTCGCAAGTCCGGTGAGGGCGGGGCGAACAACGAGGGCGACGAGAACGAGGAGGAGTCCTCCTCCGCGTCGGCCGAGGACACCGAGGACCAGGCCGAGGCCGAGGACACCGAGGAGCAGGCCGAGGGCGGCTCCTCGCGCCGCCGACGCCGCCGTCGGCGTGCGGGCGACTCGGGCGGCAACACCACCGACGACGACCCCGAGAACACCGTCACCCGGGTGCGTGACTCGCGGCCGCTCGAGCAGCAGATCACCGCTGTCTCCGGCTCGACCCGCCTGGAGGCGAAGAAGCAGCGCCGCCGGGAGGGTCGCGAGGCCGGCCGTCGCCGCGCCCCGATCGTGAGCGAGGCGGAGTTCCTCGCCCGGCGCGAGTCGGTCGAGCGCGTGATGGTGATCCGCCAGCGCGAGGACCTCACCCAGATCGGCGTCCTCGAGGACAAGGTCCTCGTCGAGCACTACGTCGCCCGCGAGTCGCAGACCTCGCTGATCGGCAACATCTATCTGGGCCGGGTCCAGAACGTGCTGCCCAGCATGGAGGCAGCGTTCGTCGACATCGGCAAGGGCCGCAACGCCGTCCTCTACGCCGGTGAGGTCAACTGGGCGGCGCTCGGACACAAGGACGGCCAGCCCCGCAAGATCGAGTCGGTGCTCAGCAGCGGGCAGACGGTGCTGGTGCAGGTCACCAAGGACCCGATCGGGCACAAGGGCGCTCGTCTGACCTCGCAGATCTCGTTGGCGGGCCGGTTCCTGGTCTACGTCCCCGACGGCACCACGTCCGGCATCTCCCGCAAGCTGCCCGACACCGAGCGGAACCGGCTCAAGTCGCTGCTCAAGGAGATCGTCCCCGACTCCGCCGGCGTGATCGTGCGCACCGCCGCCGAAGGCGCCTCCGAGGAGGAGCTGACCCGCGACGTCGAGCGGCTCAAGGCCCGCTGGGAGGACATCGAGGCCAAGGCGCGCGGCAACGCTCCGCAGCTGCTCTACGGCGAGCCCGACCTGACCCTGAAGGTGGTCCGCGACCTCTTCACCGAGGACTTCGCCAAGCTCGTCATCCAGGGCAACGACGCCTGGGAGACGGTCAAGGGGTACGTCGAGCACGTCGCCCCCGACCTGGGGGACCGGCTGCAGCGCTTCGTCCCGGGCGAGGACGGCAAGGACGCGTTCTCGACGTACCGGATCGACGAGCAGATCGCCAAGGGGCTGGACCGCAAGGTGTGGCTGCCCTCCGGTGGCTCGCTGATCATCGACCGGACCGAGGCGATGACGGTCGTCGACGTCAACACCGGCAAGTTCACCGGCTCCGGGGGCAACCTCGAGGAGACGGTCACCAAGAACAACCTCGAGGCCGCGGAGGAGATCGTGCGCCAGCTGCGGCTGCGCGACATCGGCGGCATCATCGTGGTCGACTTCATCGACATGGTGCTGGAGTCCAACCGGGACCTGGTGCTGCGCCGCCTGGTCGAGTGCCTGGGCCGGGACCGCACCCGCCACCAGGTCGCCGAGGTCACCTCGCTGGGCCTGGTCCAGATGACCCGCAAGCGGATCGGTACCGGCCTGCTCGAGGCCTTCTCCGAGACGTGCGCGCACTGCCACGGGCGCGGCCTGATCGTGCACGACCACCCGGTCGAGGAGGGCAAGAGCTCCGGGGTCGCCCCGGACGAGCCGCGCCGGTCGCGGCGCCGTGGGGGCCGTGGCAAGAACAACGACAACCCGAGCGCCGAGCAGCAGATCCCGCTCGACGGCGCGGACCCGCACCGTGCACCTACTCCCGCTGAGTTCGCCGCGATGGCGCGCCATCACGAGGAGGAGGCGCTGGAGTCCATCGCCGATGCCGAGCGATCGGCCGAGCGTGAGCCCGAGGAGACCGAGTCCGTCGAGGCGCGCGACATCGTGGCGTCGACCGAGCCCGCCGAGGCGGTGGTGGTCGAGGACTTCGAGGACACCTCGACCGACCAGCGGGAGGCCGCCGAGGCGCCCGAGACGGGGACGCCGACGGTGAAGGTGGTGACGCGCACACGGGGTCGCCGCGGGGCCAGCCGCCCGGCCGGCGGCGGATCGGCCGAGACGACGGCCGTCGCGCCGGTCGTGATCACGCCGGAGCCGGCGGTGGTGGCGACCGCCGAGGTCACCACGCCCGAGCCGCCGAAGGTGATCACGCGGACCCGTCGCGGCGCGAGCCGGTCGGTGACCACGCCCGAGCCGACGGCCGCCGCCGAGGCCGCCCCGTCCGTCTCCGACAGTTCGGACCCAGCGGAGGACGAGCAGCAGGTGGAGCACGTCCCGGTGAAGAAGCGGGGCGCGCGCAAGCGCTGATCCCGACACGATCGAGTCGGAGGGCCGCCGTACGCCGCGTTTTGCGGTGATCGGCGGCCATCCGTACTATTGATCCTCGGCGTGCGCTGCACGTCTGCTGCGAGCATCTCACCTCCGGATTCGGGGTCGACGTGTGCCGCAGACCCATGGATTCTTGAGTTCGGCAAGCAGATGAAGGAGACCGCGGTGTACGCGATCGTGAAGGCTGGCGCCACCCAGCAGAAGGTTGCCGTCGGCGACGTCATCGAGATCGACAAGGTCGGGACCGGTGTCGGCGAGTCCGTGACCCTGCCGGTCGTGCTCGTGGTCGACGGCGAGAAGGTCACCTCGACCGGTCTGGACAAGGCCTCGGTCACCGCCGAGGTCGTCGGCGGAGCCAAGGGCCCCAAGATCGTCATCCAGAAGTACAAGAACAAGACCGGTTACAAGAAGCGCCAGGGTCACCGCCAGAAGTACACCCAGGTCAAGGTCACCGCGATCAACGCCTGAGGCGTCGATCTCCACACTCTCCCTGAAGGACTGAAGAGATGGCACACAAGAAGGGTGCGGCGTCCACCAAGAACGGCCGCGACTCGAACTCCCAGCGCCTCGGCGTGAAGCGCTACGGCGGCCAGCTGGTCAACGCCGGCGAGATCATCGTCCGCCAGCGCGGCACCCACTTCCACCCGGGTGCGGGCGTGGGCCGCGGCGGCGACGACACGCTGTTCGCGCTCCAGGCCGGTGCGGTCGAGTTCGGCACCCGCCGCGGTCGTCGCGTCGTCAACATCGTCCCGCAGGCCTGACATCGAGTCGGGACCTCTGCACGATTGAGTCGGGAGTTTCGGCCGATGGGCCGGAGCTCCCGATCTCATTTCCACGGACCCACCCCCGACTCAACCCCGACCCACCCCCGATCCAACGGAGTCCTGCCATGGCTGTGCCCACCTTCGTCGATCGCGTCACGCTGCACGTCAGCGCTGGCCGCGGCGGTCACGGCGTGGCCTCGGTCCACCGTGAGAAGTTCAAGCCGCTCGGCGGCCCCGACGGCGGCAACGGCGGACCGGGTGGCTCGGTGATCCTGCGCGTGGACCCCGACGTCACCACGCTGATCGACTACCACCACAGCCCCAAGCGGCGCGCCGGCAACGGCGGCCAGGCGGGCGGCAACTTCCGCAACGGCGCCCACGGCGAGGACATCGTCCTGCCGGTCCCGGACGGCACCGTGGTGACCGACATGCAGGGCAACGTGCTGGCCGACATGGTCGGCGCCGGCACCGAGCTGCTGGTGGCGGAGGGTGGCCGGGGCGGGCTCGGCAACGCTGCACTGGCCTCCTCCAAGCGCAAGGCACCCGGGTTCGCGCTGCTCGGCGAGCCCGGCGAGGAGCTCGAGATCGGCCTCGAGCTGAAGGTGGTGGCCGACATCGGCCTGGTCGGCTTCCCCAGCGCCGGCAAGTCCAGCCTGATCGCCTCGATCTCGCGGGCCCGGCCCAAGATCGCCGACTACCCCTTCACGACGCTGGTGCCCAACCTCGGCGTCGTCCGCGCCGGCGACGTCACCTTCACCGTCGCCGACGTCCCCGGTCTGATCGAGGGCGCGGCCGAGGGCCGCGGACTCGGCCACGAGTTCCTGCGCCACATCGAGCGTTGCGCCGCGCTGGTGCACGTCATCGACACCGCCTCGATCGAGCCCGGTCGCAACCCGGTGGACGACCTCGACGTGATCGAGGGCGAGCTGGCCCGGTACGGCGGCCTGGAGGACAGGCCTCGCCTGGTCGCCCTCAACAAGGTCGACGTGCCGGACGGGCGCGACCTCGCCGACATCACCCGCGAGGACATCGAGGCCAAGGGCTTCCGCGTCTTCGACATCTCCGCCGCGTCGGGGGAGGGGACCCGGGCGCTCGTCTTCGCGATGGCCGAGCTGGTCGCCGCCTCGCGCACCGAGAGGCCGGCCGTTGAGCCGCAGCGCATCGTGCTGCGCCCGCACCAGGGCAAGGGCGGTCCCGACTTCACCATCGCGGAGACTCCCGATCCCTCCGGTGCTGGGCAGCGTGCGTTCGTCGTTCGTGGCGAGAAGCCCGAGCGCTGGGTGCGCCAGACCGACTTCAACAACGAGGAGGCCGTCGGCTACCTCGCGGACCGACTCAACCGGCTCGGTGTCGAGGCCCAGCTCGCCAAGCTCGGCGCCCTGGAGGGCGACACCGTGATGATCGGCGACCCCGGCACCAACGCCGTCGTCTTCGACTTCCGCCCCTCCATCGAGGCAGGAGCCGAGATGCTGGGTCGCCGCGGCGAGGACCAGCGCCTGCGCGAGGACCGCCCCGCGGCCCAGCGCCGTCGCGACATCCAGGAGGGCATGGAGGAGCGCGGCGAGAACGAGACCCGCGCGGACGTCGCCCGGCGCCTGGACCGGAACAACTACGTCGACGGCACCTACGGCTACGAGATCGGCTCGCAGGAGGACCCCGACGCCGACCTCTTCGACCTCTCGGAGAGCGACCCCGACGCCGCAGCAGCCGCGGACCGGGCGGGTGAGGAGGAGGAGTGAGCCTGCGGCCCGCTGTCACCGGCGCCAAGCGAGTCGTGGTCAAGGTCGGCTCGTCCTCGTTGACGACCGTCGACGGCGGGATCGACCCGGCGCGACTCTCAGCGCTCGTCGACGTCCTGGCCGGGGTGCGTGCCCGCGGGGCCGAGGTGGTGCTGGTGTCCTCCGGGGCGATCGCCGCCGGTCTGGCGCCGCTGGGTCTGGCCAGGCGCCCCAAGGCTCTGGCCGCGCAGCAGGCCGCCGCCTCGGTCGGCCAGGGGCTGCTGGTGCACCGCTACACCGAGGAGCTCGCCCGGCACGAGCTCATCGCCGGCCAGGTGCTCCTCACCGTCGACGACGTCACCCGGCGCAGCCACTATCGCAACGCCTCCCAGACGTTCACCACGCTCCTCGAGCTCGGCGTGCTGCCGATCGTCAACGAGAACGACACCGTGGCCACCTCGGAGATCAGGTTCGGCGACAACGACCGGCTCGCAGCCCTGGTCGCCCACCTGGTCCACGCCGACCTGCTCGTCCTCCTCAGCGACGTCGAGGGCCTCTACGACGCCCCGCCGTCCCAGCCCGGTGCGCGGCTGGTCGGTGAGGTGGCGTCGCTGGCCGACCTCGCGGGCGTCACGGTCGGCAAGGCGGGCGCGGCGGGCGTCGGCACCGGCGGCATGGTGACCAAGCTCGAGGCCGCACGCATCGCCGTGGAGGCCGGCATCCCGGTGGTGCTCACCGCTGCCGCCAACGCCGAGCCTGCACTCGCTGGCGAGCCGGTCGGCACGCTGTTCCACGCCACCGGCAAGCGTCGCTCGACACGGCTGCTGTGGCTCGAGCACGCCACCGAGCCGATGGGCTCCATCGCCCTCGACGAGGGGGCCGTGCAGGCCGTTCGGGAGCGCGGCGCGTCGCTGCTCGCGGCGGGGATCACGGCGGCGAGCGGTGACTTCCATGCCGGCGACCCGGTCGACCTGGTCGGCCCCGACGGTGTCGCGATCGCCCGCGGTCTGGTGAACTTCGACGCCGAGGAGCTGCCCCGGCTCGTCGGCCGCTCGACACGGTGGCTCGAGGCGCAGCTGGGTTCGGCGTACGCGCGCGAGGTGGTCCACCGTGACGACCTCGTGGTGCTCTAGGCGACGCGCTCGCTCGGGGCGGCGGCACGGGGTCGGCGAAGCACCGGCCAAGATGAACACTTGGTTAACTGGCTCGTCTGAATTCGTGTCGCGGGGGTGAACGAAGACACCCTTGTCTCCCGTGAGCGCAGAGACTCTGACGCTGGTGCTGGTCGTCGCGACCGCCCTGGGCTTCGACTTCACCAACGGGTTCCACGACACCGGGAACGCGATGGCCGCCTCGATCGCGACGGGTGCGCTCAAGCCCCGCGTGGCGGTCGCCGTCTCCGCGGTGATGAACCTCCTCGGCGCCTTCCTCTCGGTCGCCGTCGCGCTCACGGTGACCAACGCCGTGGTCAAGACCTTCGACCCGAAGGCGACCACGGCGCACGAGGCGCTGACGATGTCCGGCGACAAGCTGCTGGCGATCGTGCTGGCAGGTCTGATCGGCGGCATCGTGTGGAACCTGCTGACCTGGCTGCTCGGGCTGCCCTCGAGCTCCTCGCACGCGCTGCTCGGCGGCCTGATCGGCGCCACCATCGTCAGCCGCGGCTGGGAGGGCGTGAACTGGGTCGGCGACGGCACCAAGCTCGACGGCGTGGTGGGCAAGATCCTGCTGCCGGCGGTGGCGAGTCCGGTGGTGGCGGCGATGGTCGCCTGCCTGGGTACGTTCGCCGTGTTCCGGATCGTCGCCGGGATGGCGCTGCGGCAGGTGAACCGGGGGTTCCGCTGGGGCCAGGTCGGCACCGCGTCGCTGGTGAGCCTGGCGCACGGCACGAACGACGCGCAGAAGACGATGGGCGTGATCACGCTCGCGTTGATCGCCACCGGTCACTGGAGCAGCCTCACGTCCATCCCGTTCTGGGTGAAGGCGGTCTGTGCGGTGGCGATCGCACTCGGCACCTACCTCGGCGGGTGGCGGATCATCCGCACGCTCGGCAAGGGACTGGTCGACATCGAGCCGCGCCAGGGCGTCGCCGCCGACGCCTCCACCGCCGCCGTCATCCTGGCCTCGAGCCACCTGGGCTTCGCGCTGTCCACCACCCACGTCGCCAGCGGCTCGATCGTCGGCGCGGGGCTCGGCAAGCCGGGCGCCAGCGTCCGCTGGAGTACGGCGCGGCGCATGGTCGGTGCCTGGCTCCTGACCGTCCCCGCCGCCGCGATCGTGGGGGGAACGATGTGGATCGTCGGCCACCTGTTCGGTCTGGCCGCGGGCTCGGTGGTCGAGGTCGTCGTGCTGCTCGCCGTGGCCGGTTACCTCTACCAGCGCTCGCGTCGGCAGCGCGTCGATGCGCACAACGTCACCGAGGCGTGGGAGATCGACCAGGCCGCGCCGAACGTTCCCACCGACCTGGTGCGCGGCGGTGACCGATGAGCGATCACCCGACAGGTCACGATCAGCTAGTGAACCGGACCTGAACAGTGGACGAACACAGCTGTCGGCCCCTGCCCTGGCGCGGACGCAGCGGGCAGGCTCGTTGACGTGAGTGCAGAGACTCTGGCGCTGGTGCTCGTCGTGGTGACGGCACTCGGCTTCGACTTCACCAACGGGTTCCACGACACCGGCAACGCGATGGCGACCTCGATCGCGACGGGCGCGCTCAAGCCGCGTGTCGCCGTCGCCATCTCGGCGGTGATGAACCTGGTCGGTGCCTTCCTCTCCGTCGCCGTGGCGCTGACCGTCACCAACGCGGTGGTCAAGACCTTCGACAGCAACGCCAGCTCCGCCAGCGACGCGCTGACGGTGCCCGGCGACAAGCTGCTGGCGATCGTCCTCGCCGGTCTGATCGGCGGCATCGTGTGGAACCTGCTGACCTGGCTGCTCGGCCTGCCGTCGAGCTCCTCCCACGCACTGTTCGGCGGCCTCATCGGGGCGACCATCGCCTCGCTGGGCTGGAACGGCGTCAACTGGGTCGGCGACGGCACCAAGCTCGACGGGGTGGTGGGCAAGATCCTGCTGCCCGCCGTCGCGTCGCCGATCGTGGCCGGCCTGGTGGCGGGGGTCGGGACGTGGCTGATCTACCGCATCACCGTCGGCGTCGCCGCGCGGTTCACCGAGAGCGGCTTCCGTTGGGGCCAGATCGGCACCGCCTCGCTGGTGAGCCTGGCGCACGGCACCAACGACGCGCAGAAGACGATGGGCGTGATCACGCTCGCGCTGATCGCGACCGGCCACTGGAACCACCTGGACTCCATCCCGTTCTGGGTCAAGCTGGTCTGCGCGCTGGCGATCGCGGCCGGCACCTACATCGGCGGCTGGCGGATCATCCGCACCCTGGGCAAGGGCCTGGTCGAGATCGAGTCCCCGCAGGGCGTCGCCGCCGAGTCCTCCTCGGCGGCTGTCATCCTGGCCTCGAGCCACCTCGGCTTCGCGCTGTCCACCACCCACGTCGCGACCGGCTCGATCCTCGGCACCGGCCTGGGCAAGCCCGGCGCGGAGGTGCGCTGGGGCATCGCGGGCCGGATGGTCGTGGGCTGGCTGCTCACCCTCCCGGCAGCGGCGATCGTGGGAGGATTGATGTGGGGTCTGGGCGACCTCTTCGGTCTTGCCGGCGGCTCGGTGGTCGAGTTCGTCGTGCTGGCGGTGGTCGCCGGATACCTCTTCGCCCGATCCCGCCGGCAGCCGGTGGGCGCGCACAACGTGAACGACGAGTGGGAGAGCCCGACGGCCTCCCCGACCACTCCGACGGGAGCAACAGTATGAACGACCCCCTCCGGATGCTCACTTCGTTCCCCCTCGGACGGGGATCGCGATGAGCGGCGCATTCGGCGACGACGTCCGCCTGGCGGGCGAGGCGATCTGGAAGGTGCTGCTGGCCAGCCTGGTGCTCGGCGCCGGTCTGCCGGCGGTCTTCGCGCTCGGGATCCGCTCGTTGGCCTGGGGAACCGGCGGCGACGCGGAGGCCGGTGGCGGCACCGCGACGGCCCCCGCCCCGGGGCACCCGCTGGGCAAGGTGCTGGCGGGGATCCTCTTCCTGGTGGTGGCCTACGGGATCGTGGCAGGCCTGATCTTCATCATCGCCAGCGGCCAGGGCAAGGACATCTCCTTCAGCCACGTGATCCCGACGATCGTGGCGCACAAGTCATGAGCACCTCTCCCGTCTCCCGCGTCCTGGAGTGGCTGAAGGCCGGCTACCCCCAGGGCATCCCGCCGGCCGACTACCCGCCGGTGCTCGGCGTGCTGCGCCGCAAGCTCACCGACGAGGAGATCGAGGCCATCGCCGACGAGCTGGCGCTGCAGTCGGTCTCGGCCGGCGACGTACCGGTCACGGCGGAGGACATCCGCTCGATGGTCCGCTCGCACGCGTTCCAGCGCTGCACCTCCGAGGACCTCACCCGGGTCTCCGGCCTGTTGGCCAGCGGAGGCTGGCCCCTCGAAGCCGACCTGGGCTAGAGGGACGCGCGCGGTCAGCTCCGCAGCCGTCGGCTCGCGGGTGTCTGCTCGGCGGCCGGGTGCGCCTAGTCGCCGACGGCCTGCTTGCCGCGCTGGATGATCTTCGGGTCCGGTACGCCGACCACATCGGGGTTCTTGCCGTCGTACTCGAACTGCGAGAGGAAGTAGCGCATCGCGTTGAGCCGGGCGCGCTTCTTGTCATTGGACTTGATCGTGATCCAGGGCGCCGTCTTGGTGTCGGTGCGCCGGAACATCTCCTCCTTGGCGGCCGTGTAGGAGTCCCAGCGGTCCAGCGACTCCAGGTCCATGGGGGAGAGCTTCCACTGCCGGACCGGGTCGATCTGACGGATGATGAAGCGGGTGCGCTGCTCTGACTGGGTGACGGAGAACCAGAACTTGGTCACCGAGATGCCCGATTCGACCAGCATCTTCTCGAAGCGCGGCGCCTGGTCCATGAAGATCTCGTAGTCCTCGTCGGAGCAGAACCCCATCACCCGCTCGACGCCGGCGCGGTTGTACCAGGATCGGTCGAACAGGACCAGCTCCCCGGCGGCCGGCAGGTGGGCGATGTAGCGCTGGAAGTACCACTGCGACTGCTCGCGCTCGGACGGCTTCACCAGCGCCACCGTGCGGGCGTAGCGGGGATTGAGGTGCTCCATGAACCGCTTGATCGTGCCGCCCTTGCCGGCCGCGTCGCGACCCTCGAAGAGCACGACGTGGCGGTGCCCCGTGCGCTGCTGCCAGTTCTGGAACTTGATCAGCTCGACCTGCAGCTCGTACTTCTCGAGGTCGTAGGCGGCCCGGTCGAGGCGTTCGTCGTACGGGTAGTTCTCCCGCCAGGTGTCCACGGCGCGCCCGGCCGGGTCGATCAGGATCGGGTCGTCGTCGTGGTCCTCGCCGATGGAGTGGCCGTCGGCCTGGAGGCGGTCGATGTAGGCGCGCAGGTCCTCGATCATGCAGGCAACCTAGGCGTGGAGGTTGAACGGCGGGTTACGAGTCGTGACCTGCCGCGCCGTACTCTTGCCTCGTCATGACTCGCGCACCGGGGACCGTCTACCTCGACCACGCCGCCACCACCCCGATGGTGCCGGCGGCCGTCGAGGCGATGAGCGCACACCTGCTCGAGGTCGGCAACGCCTCCTCACTGCACGCCTCGGGCCGGCGCGCCCGCCGGGTGGTCGAGGAGTCGCGGGAGACGATCGCCCAGGCGCTCGGCTGCCGTCCCGGCGAGGTGGTCTTCACCTCCGGAGGCACCGAGGCCGACAACCTTGCGCTCAAGGGCGTCTTCTGGTCGCGCCGCGAGGCCGACCCGCGCCGCGTCCGCATCCTCAGCACCGGCATCGAGCACCACGCCGTCCTCGACCCGCTGCACTGGCTCACCGATCCCCGCGACGGACGGGGCGGGGCACGGGTCGAGCTGCTGCCCGTCGACGCCGACGGGCGGCTCGACGTCGCGGCGCTGCGGGAGGCGCTCGCCCGCTCGCCGGAGGACGTCGCGCTGATCTCGGTGATGTGGGCCAACAACGAGGTCGGCACCCTGCAGCCGCTGGACGACGTGGTCGAGCTGGCAGGGGCGTACGGCGTGCCCGTGCACACCGATGCCGTGCAGGCGGTCGGCACCGTCCCGGTCGACTTCGCCGCGTCAGGCGTCGACGCCCTCACCCTGACCGGACACAAGCTCGGGGGCCCGTACGGCGTGGGCGCGCTGCTCGCCCGCCGCGAGCTCGAGCTGACAGCGCTGCTGCACGGTGGCGGCCAGGAGCGGGACGTGCGCAGCGGCACCATCGACGTGCCGGCCATCGCCGGTTTCGCCGCCGCTGTCGAGCTCGCTGTCAAGGAGCAGGCCGCGTACGCCGCCCGCGTCGGCGCCCTGCGCGAGCGTCTCGTCGCCGGCGTGCGCGCTGCCGTGCCCGACGCGGTGCTCAACGGCCCGGCCGACCCGTCGGAGCGACTGCCCGGCAACGCCCACTTCTCCTTCCCGGGCTGCGAGGGCGACTCCCTGCTCATGCTGCTCGATGCGCAGGGGATCGAGTGCTCGACGGGCTCGGCCTGCTCCGCGGGCGTGCCGCAGCCCTCCCATGTCCTGCTGGCG
Source organism: Nocardioides sp. BP30 (assembly GCF_029873215.1). Lineage (NCBI taxonomy): Bacteria > Bacillati > Actinomycetota > Actinomycetes > Propionibacteriales > Nocardioidaceae > Nocardioides > Nocardioides lacus. The sequence continues at coordinate 1,516,185 of NZ_CP123620.1, forward strand.
ATGGGTCGATCCGAGGACGAGGCTCGCAGCTCGCTGCGCTTCTCGCTCGGCCACACGTCGACGGCTGCCGACGTGGATGCGCTCGTCGCGGCGATCGGTCCGTGCGTGCAGCGGGCGAGGTCGGCGGGGCTGCGGTGATCGGTCGATGAGGGTCATCGCCGCCATGTCCGGTGGCGTCGACTCCGCCGTCGCGGCCGCACGTGCCGTCGAGGCGGGGCACGACGTCACCGGGATCCATCTGGCACTCTCGCGCAACCCCGCGTCGTACCGCTCGGGTGCGCGCGGCTGCTGCACGATCGAGGACGCCAACGACGCCCGCCGGGCGGCGGACATGATCGGCATCCCGTTCTACGTGTGGGACATGTCGGCGCGCTTCCACGAGGACGTCGTCGAGGACTTCATGAGCGAGTACGCCGAGGGCCGCACCCCGAACCCGTGCCTGCGCTGCAACGAGCGGATCAAGTTCGCCGCGGTGCTCGACCGGGCGCTGGGGCTGGGCTTCGACGCGGTGGTGACGGGCCACTACGCCGTCGTCCGGGAGGGTGCCGACGGGGTCGAGCTGCACCGGGCCGCCGACGCCGCCAAGGACCAGAGCTACGTGCTCGGCGTCCTCACCCAGGACCAGCTGCGGCACTCGCTGTTCCCGCTCGGGGACACGCCGAAGCCGCTGGTGCGCGAGGAGGCGGCCCGGCGGGGGCTGCTGGTGGCCGACAAGCCGGACAGCCACGACATCTGCTTCGTCGCCGACGGCGACAACGCCGGCTGGCTGAGGGAGAAGCTGGGGGAGCGGCTGCCGAACACCGAGGGCGCCATCGTCGACGAGGCCGGCAGCGAGCTGGGCCGGCACTCCGGGACGGTGGCGTTCACCATCGGTCAGCGCCGCGGCCTGCGTCTCGGCGTGCCCGCCGCCGACGGCAAGCCTCGCTTCGTCCTCGACATCGAGCCGGTCTCCGGCACGGTCACCGTCGGTCCGCGCGAGCGTCTGGCGGTGACGCGGATCGAGGGGATCGAGCCGCGGTGGTGCGGCGCGGAGCCGCGGATGCTCGACGGCACCGAGGTAGCTGTGCAACTGCGTGCGCACGGTGCCGAGCACCGGGCCGTGGTGGCCGTCGAGGGCGGGCGGGTGTGGATCGAGCTGCTCGAGCCGGCTTACGGCATCGCCCCCGGGCAGGCGGCCGTGATCTACGACGGCACCCGGGTCGTCGGCTCGGCGACCATCGCCTCGACCTCCCGACCGGGGCTGCCCGCGTGAGCGTGATCGCCACCGGGATCGGGTCGCTTCCGGGCGAGGACTTCCCCGAGGCCGTCCGGACGGTGCTCGGTGAGCTGCCCGACCTGCCGCACCTGCCGGAGCTGCCCGGGCGGGGTGCGATCGCCGGGATGGTCGGCCGCGCCCTCGCCGTACTCGCCGACCTGGACGCCGACCTGCAGCCCGCCGGCTGGCGCCTGACCGGCTCCGGCGGGTCGCCCGGCGTCGACCAGCGCCGGGCACGTTCGCTGCTCGGTCAGGACCTCGACACCCTGGAGGAGGTCGCCGACGGCTACGACGGCGCCTTCAAGATCCAGGTCACCGGGCCCTGGACGCTGGCTGCCGCCGTCGAGCGCCCGCGTGGCGACAAGCTGATCGCCGACCACGGCGCCCGGCGCGAGCTCGCCCAGGCGCTGGCGGAGGGCGTCCGTGACCACGTCCGGGACGTACGCCGCAGGCTTCCGGGCGCCGCGCGTGTGGTCGTGCAGCTCGACGAGCCCGCGCTGCCGGCAGTGCTCGCCGGACGCGTCCCGACCGCCAGCGGCTTCGGCAGGCACCGCTCGGTGGACCTGCCCGAGGCGTCGCAGGCGCTGGAGTGGGTGCTGGCGGCGATCGCCGAGGAGGGCTCGGAGCCGTGGGTGCACAGCTGCGCCCCCGGCACGCCGCTGGACCTGCTGCGGGGAGCCGGCGCGCAGGGGCTGGCCGTCGACCTCGACGTGCTGACCGCTGCCGATCACGATCGCCTCGCGGAGGCGCTGGAGGCCGGGGTGACGGTGGCACTCGGTGCCGTCCCGTCGACGGATCCCGACCGGGAGATCTCGGACAAGCAGGTCACCGAGCGGGTGCTGCGCTGGCTCGACATGCTCGGCCTGGACGCGCAGGAGGCGTCCTTGGCGATCACGCCGGCGTGCGGGCTGGCGGGTGCGACGCCGGCATGGAGCCGGCGCGCGATGATGCTGGCCCGGACCAGCGCGGCATCGCTGGGGTAGTCCTGGGGTGGTCCTGGGGTAGTCCTGGACGACGTGGCCGTCCGGGGCGATGGGGAGGCGCCCGTGGTGTCAGGGGTATCCCGTCACGGGCGGCTCGAGGGGGATCGCCGTCGCCGGCTCGGGTACCGGGAGGACCTTCCCTGTCCGACGATGCAGGAGGAACCATGCCCGAGTCCACGACCCTGAACGGCGCCCAGGTCGCGATCATCGCGACCGACTTCTTCGAGGAGGCGGAGCTCGTCGTGCCCCGGGACCGGTTGCGCGAGGCAGGGGCCGAGGTGAAGGTCTACTCGAGCCGGCGCGAGCCGATCCAGGCGACCGAGGGCGACACCGAGCCGACCCGGAAGGTAGAGGTCGACGGCACGTTCGACGACGTCGACGTCGAGGGGACCGACATCCTCGTGGTCCCCGGCGGGACGGTCAACGCCGACCGGATCCGGCTCGAGGCGAAGGCGCAGGAGCTGGTGAGGGCGTTCGACGAGGCCGGGAAGCCGCTCGCGTTCATCTGCCACGGGCCTTGGCTGCTCGTCTCGGCCGGTCGTGCCAAGGACCGGCACCTGACCAGCTGGCCGAGCCTGGCCGACGACCTGCGCAACGCAGGCGCCAGCTGGGTGGACGAGGAGGTGGTGGTGGACGGCAACCTCATCACCAGCCGGAAGCCCGACGACCTGCCGGCCTTCGTCGGGGCGATCGAGAACGCGCTGGCCGGCTCGCCCTCCTGACCGATCGCCGTCCTCCGCACAGACGCCGACGGCCGCCCGGATCCCCGGGCGGCCGTCGGCGTCGATGCGTACGTCGTGGCGTGCGTGGCGGCGATCAGCCGACGTGCACGCCGCCCTCCGGGCCGTCGGTGGCCAGCTCGGCGTGCTTGACGTTGAGGAAGATCCACACGATCAGCGAGCCGACCAGCGCCATCGCGGAGCCGACCAGGAACGCGGTGGTGGAACCGTGCGCGAACACCTGGTGGGCGATCGTCGCGAGGTCGCTCTGCGAGGGCTGGTGACCGCTCGCGGCAGCGTCCTTCACGATCGAGGCGCTGTCGCTGTGCATCACGTGGACGGCGACGGTGGAGAGCACCGACAGGCCGAGGGCGCCGCCGACCTGCTGCATCGTGTTGAGCACGCCCGAGCCGATGCCGGAGTCCTCGGGACGGAGGTGGTGGACAGCCGTCAGGGTGATCGTCACGAAGGTCATGCCCATGCCGATCGACATCACCAGCACGCCGGGCAGGATGTGCGTCAGGTAGCTGGCGTGCACGTCCGTCACCGGGTAGCTGGTGTCACTGGGGATGCGGGAGAAGATGAACAGGCCCGCGGTGGCCAGCAGGGTCCCGATACCGGCGAGGTAGCGCGGGTCGATCCGGTTGATGAGGTTCGAGGTGATGGTCGCGGCGAAGATCAGGCCGATGGAGAACGGCAGGAACGCCACGCCGGTGTGCAGCGGGGAGTAGTCGTTGACCTCCTGGATGTACTGCGAGAGGTAGTAGAACATCGCGAACATCGCGGCGGGGATCAGCATCATCACGATGTAGGAGGCGCTGCGGGTAGCACTCGCGAAGATGCGGAACGGCAGCAGTGGGTGCGAGACGCGGGTCTCGACGAAGGCGAACAGCCCGAGCAGGGCGATGCCGCCGATGAGGGCGACCAGGGTCCACACGTCACCCCAGCCGTCGCTCGAAGCGCGGGTCAGGCCGTAGACGATCGCGAGCAGGCCGGCGGTGACCGTCACGCCGCCGGGCACGTCGAGCTCGCCGGTGTGCTTCTCGGACTCGGCGAGCAGCCGCGGAGCCAGCACCGCTGCGACGAGGCCGATCGGGACGTTGATCAGGAAGGTCAGGCGCCAGCCGTCGATGCCCGGGTGGATGCCGGTGAGCCAGCCGCCGAGGATCAGGCCGACGGCCGCGCCGACGCCCGACATCGCGGCGTAGACGGCGAAGGCCCGGTTGCGCGCCGGGCCGGCCGGGAAGGTGGTGGTGACCAGCGCCAGCGCGGACGGGGAGGCCAGCGCGGCGCCGACGCCCTGGACGGCGCGCGAGGCGAGCAGCATGCCCGGGTCCTGCGCGAGACCACCGACGAGCGAGGCGGCGGCGAAGACGAGCAGGCCGATCATGAAGACGCGGCGGCGACCGTAGAGGTCGCCGAGACGGCCGCCCAGCAGCAGCAGACCGCCGAAGGTCAACGAGTAGCCGGTGACGACCCAGGTCAGGCCGCTGGCGGAGAAGTCGAGGTCGCGCTGGATGTAGGGGAGCGCGATGTTGGCGATGGAGGCGTCGAGCACCACCATGAGCTGCGCCAAGCAGATGAGCACGAGAGCCCACCCGAGGTGCTTGTGCGGCCCCGTGGTCTTGTCGACGCTCGTGACGTCGGTCGTGGTCATGTCAGTCCTTGTGGGTCGGGTCGGTCGCGGGCAGGGGGTTGGTTGCCGCAGGCAGGATGATCTGGTCGATCACCCGGTCGATCAGGTCTTCGGTGGCCGGCTCGCCGAACATGAAGACGCGGTGCAGGACCACGCCCGCGAGGGCGTGGCTGAGGAGCTCGATGTCGAGGCCGGGCCGGAGCTCTCCGCGCTGGCGGGCGCGCTCCCAGATGGCGTTGCTGGCCTCCAGCTTCGTGCCGATGAAGTGCTCGCGGAACTCGCTGGCGAACTCCTCGTCACGGCCGATCGCCGTGATGACGCTGCTCATCGTGGAGACCATCACCGGATCGGTCAGGCCGCCCAGCCCGCAGAACGCGGCCTCGAGGTCGCCCTTGAGGGTGCCGGTGTCCGGATACTCGTCCTGGCCCTTGCTGGCGTGCAGCGCGTCGATGACGAGCTTCGCCTTGGAGGACCAGCGCCGGTAGAGGGTGGCCTTCGACGCCTTCGCCCGAGCGGCGACGGCATCCATCGTCAGGCGGTCGTAGCCGACTTCGGCCAAGATCGCGAGAGCCGTCTCCAGGATCTCCTGTTCGCGGTCGCCCTCGATCCGAGGACGATGGAGAGCACGAGCCAGGTTCACCGGGAGGACTCCTTCTGGTCACGAAGATGAAACGAAACGGTTTCGTTTCATCTGGTCAAGATAGTACGGCGTCGTTTCATTCCCGGCCAACCGCATTTTCTTCCGATCGGTCTAGACCAGTCCTGCCGGGCGATCCTGTCGGTGGGTAGCGGCAAGATGTGCCCATGACCGACGAGAGCCCTGCGAGCCTCCACGCCGAGCTGTCCGCCCAGATCGAGGCGGCCTCCGACGCCTACTACCGCGACGGCTCCTCGCCGCTCACCGACGCCGACTACGACGCGCTGTTGCGTCGGCTCGGCGATCTGGAGGATCAGTACCCGGAGCTGGTCAAGCCCGACAGTCCCACCCAGCGGGTGATGGGCAAGGCCTTCACCGACTTCGCCGCCGTCGACCACCTCCAGCGGATGGAGAGCCTCGACAACGCGTTCTCCACCGAGGAGCTGGCGGGGTGGTACGAGCGAGTGGTGCGCGACACCGGGTCCCGGCCCGCGCTGCTGTGCGAGGTCAAGTTCGACGGGCTGGCGATCAACCTGCTCTACGAGGACGGCCGGCTCGTCCGCGCGCTCACCCGCGGCGACGGACGCACCGGGGAGGACGTCACGCCCAACGTGCTCACCATCGCCGACGTCCCGCACCGGCTGACCGGGTCGAGCGAGCATCCGGTGCCGCGGCTGATCGAGGTGCGCGGCGAGGTCTACCTGCCGACCGAGCGGTTCGAGGAGATCAACGCCGAGCAGGCGGCCGCGGGCAAGCCGCTCTACGCCAACGCACGCAACACCGCTGCGGGATCCCTGCGGCAGAAGGACCCGGCCATCACCGCCGCACGTCGTCTCGCGATGGTCTGCCACGGCGTCGGTGCCCGGGAGGGCTTCGAGGCGGTCTCGCAGTCGCAGGCCTACGAGGCGCTCGCCAGCTGGGGCCTGCCGATCTCGGACAAGGTGAAGGTCGTGGCCGACCTCGCCGCGGTCGAGGAGTTCATCGGGTACTTCGCCGAGCACCGGCACGACCCGGCCGTCCTCGCCCACGAGATCGACGGCGTGGTCATCAAGGTCGACGACGTCGCGCTGCAGCGTCGCCTCGGGTCGACCTCGCGGGCGCCTCGCTGGGCGATCGCCTACAAGTATCCGCCGGAGGAGGTCAACACGTTGCTTCTCGCCGTCGAGGTCAACACCGGCCGCACCGGGCGGGTGACGCCGTTCGGTGTGATGGAGCCTGTCAAGGTGGCCGGGTCCACCGTCGAGATGGCGACCCTGCACAACTTCCACGAGGTGGCGCGCAAGGACGTGCGTCCCGGCGACACGGTGGTGCTGCGCAAGGCGGGCGACGTGATCCCCGAGATCCTCGGGCCCGTGCTCGCCCTGCGGCCGGAAGGACTTCCGGCCTGGGTCCCGCCGACGGTCTGCCCCTCGTGCGGCACGGAGCTGGTCGAGCAGAAGGCCGGCGACAAGGACCGGCGCTGTCCCAACCACAGGGCGTGCCCCGCGCAGGTCACCGAGCGGGTCAACCACGTCGCCGGTCGGGGCGCCTTCGACATCGAGGGGATGGGCTACGAGGCCTGTGTCGCGCTGCTCGAGTCGGGAGCGCTGCGCAACGAGGGGGACATCTTCGACCTCGACGAGGAGAAGCTGCGCCGTACGCCGCTGTTCACCCGCGCTCCGAAGAAGGGCGAGGACGGTCCGCAGCTGACGGCCAACGCCCACAAGCTGCTGGCCAACCTCGAGGAGCGCAGGACCGTGCCGCTGTGGCGGGTCCTGGTGGCGCTGTCCATCCGTCACGTCGGCCCGTCGGCCGCGCGCGCCATCGCCGCCGAGTTCGGGTCGATGGCCGCGCTGCGCGAGGTCGTGCGCGAGGCGGACGCGGCGGTCTCGGGCGACGTCGATCCCGACGCCGACGAGTCGTCGTCGGACGCGGGTGACGCCGTTGCCGACGCCTCGGCGGAGGCGATCCGTGCGCGTGCCCGGCTCGCCGAGGTCGACGGTGTCGGCGGGGTGATCGCCGATGCCCTGATCGCCTGGTTCCGAGAGCCGTGGCACGTCGAGATCGTGGACGCCTGGCTGGCCGCCGGCGTCACGATGGAGGACGTCCGCGACGACACCGTGCCCCGCACCTTGGAGGGGCTGACGGTCGTGGTGACCGGCTCGCTGCAGGGCTTCTCCCGCGACTCGGCCAAGGAGGCGGTCATCAGCCGCGGTGGCAAGGCAGCCGGGTCGGTGTCGAAGAAGACCGACTACGTCGTCGTGGGCGAGAACGCCGGCACCAAGGCGGACAAGGCCGAGGAGCTCGGCCTGCGCATCCTCGACGAGGACGGGTTCGCCGCGCTGCTCGCGGGTGGCCCCGCGGCGGTGGGTGACGGCGAGGGCTGATCACGCCCCCTCGCGGGTCGACGCCTCGACACCGATCGAGGCGTTCGCCGTGTCGTCGCCGGAGCGCGGAAATCGTGCTCCCCGCGGCGCGCAGGGGCCGGACCGGGCCGTCGGCTCCCACCACTAGGATGGGCGCCATGCCTGAACTCTCCCGTGACGAGGTGCGCCACCTGGCCGACCTCGCCCGGATCGACCTGAGCGATGCCGAGCTCGATCACCTCGCGCCCCAGCTGAACGTGATCCTCGAGTCCGTCGCCTCGATCCAGGGCGTGGCCGGGGACGATGTCGTCCCGACCTCGCACCCGATCCCGATGACCAACGTCTTCCGCGACGACGTCGTGGTGCCCGGCCTGACGCCCGCCCAGGCCCTCTCCGGTGCGCCGGAGCGGGAGGACGACAAGTTCTCCGTCCCGCGGATCCTGGGGGACGAGCAGTGAGCGGGCGCAGCGAGCGATCCCTTCAGCACAGCACCATGCGTGCCTCGTCGGCGCGCGGAGCGAAGCGAGGACGTCGATGAGCTGGATCCACCGCACCGCTGCCGAGCAGGCGGCCGCGCTGGCCGCCGGCGAGGTCACCAGCGTCGAGCTGACCCAGGCCCACCTCGACCAGATCGCCGCCGTCGACGGTGGCGAGGGTGTGCACGCCTTCCTGCACGTCGACGCCGAGGGTGCGCTGGAGCAGGCGAGGGAGTCCGACGAGCGGCGTGCCGCGGGTGCGCCGCTGCACGAGCTCGACGGCGTCCCGATCGCTGTCAAGGACGTGCTGGCCACCGTCGGCCAGCCGACCACCTGCGGCTCGCGGATGCTCCAGGGCTGGGTCCCGCCCTACGACGCGACGGTCGTCACCAAGCTCAGGACCGCCGGCCTGCCGATCCTGGGCAAGACGAACATGGACGAGTTCGCGATGGGCTCCTCCACCGAGAACAGCGCCTACGGACCGACCCGCAACCCGTGGGACCACACCCGCATCCCGGGCGGCTCCGGCGGCGGCTCGGCGGCGGCCGTGGCGGCGTTCGAGGCGCCGCTCGCGCTCGGGACCGACACCGGAGGGTCGATCCGTCAGCCGGGTGCGATGACCGGCACGGTCGGCGTGAAGCCGACGTACGGGAGCGTGAGCCGCTACGGGCTGGTAGCGCTGGCCAACAGCCTGGACCAGGTCGGCCCTGTCACCCGGACCGTGCTCGACTCGGCGCTGCTGCAGGAGCTGATCGGGGGCCACGACCCCCGTGACTCCACCTCGGTGCCCACGCCGGTCACCGGACTGGTGGAGGCCGCCCGGCGCGGCGCGGGCAGGGACCTCGCCGGCGTCACCGTCGGCGTGGTCAAGGAGCTGGCCGGCGACGCCTGGCAGGCGGGCGTGATGCAGCGCTTCGAGGAGTCGGTCGCGCTGCTGAAGGAGATGGGCGCCGAGGTCGTCGAGGTCTCGCTGCCCAGCTTCGTGCACGCCATGGCCGCCTACTACCTGATCCTGCCGGCCGAGTGCTCCTCCAACCTCGCCAAGTTCGACGCGATGCGCTACGGCGTCCGGGTCACGCCCGAGGGCTCGCCCTCGGCCGAGGAGGTCATGAAGGTCTCCCGCGACGCGGGCTTCGGCGACGAGGTCAAGCGCCGCATCATGATCGGCACCTATGCGCTCTCCAGCGGCTACTACGACGCCTACTACGGCCAGGCCCAGAAGATCCGCACGCTGATCATCGAGGACTTCACCAGGGCCTTCGAGCAGGTCGACGTGCTGGTCTCCCCGACGGCGCCGTCCACCGCCTTCCCGATCGGGGAGAAGGTCGACGACCCGCTCTCGATGTACCTGCAGGACCTCGCCACCATTCCGGCCAACCTGGCCGGAGTTCCGGGCATCTCGCTGCCCTCGGGCCTCGCGCCCGAGGACGGGCTGCCGACCGGCGTCCAGTTCCTGGCACCGGTGCTCGAGGACGCCCGCCTCTACCGGGTCGGTGCGGCGCTCGAGGCGGCTCTGTTCGAGCAGTGGGGCGGCCCGATCGTGCCGCCGGCGTACAAGGAGGACTGAGCGATGACCCAGACGCTGCCCGACCTGGTCGACTTCGACGAGGTGCTGGAGAAGTTCGACCCCGCGATGGGCCTCGAGGTCCACGTCGAGCTGAACACGAACACCAAGATGTTCTGCGGCTGCCCGACCACCTTCGGCGCGGCCCCCAACACCCAGGTGTGCCCGACCTGCCTGGGCCTGCCCGGCGCGATGCCGGTGGTCAACGCCAAGGCGGTCGAGTCGGCGATGCGGATCGGTCTCGCGCTCAACTGCGAGATCGCGCAGTGGTGCCGCTTCGCGCGCAAGAACTACTTCTACCCCGACATGCCGAAGAACTTCCAGACCTCGCAGTACGACGAGCCGATCGCCTTCGACGGCTACCTCGACGTGGAGGTGGAGGGCCAGACCTACCGCATCGACATCGAGCGTGCGCACATGGAGGAGGACACCGGCAAGGCGACCCACGTGGGCGGCGCGACCGGGCGCATCCACGGCGCGGACCACTCGCTGATCGACTACAACCGCGCCGGCATCCCGCTCATCGAGATCGTCACCCGGCCGATCCTGGGCACCGGCGAGAAGGCGCCGCTGGTCGCCCGGGCCTACGTGAGCGCCCTGCGCGACCTGATCAAGGCGCTGGGCGTCTCCGACGTACGGATGGACCAGGGGTCGATGCGCTGCGACGTCAACCTGTCGCTGGCGCCGAAGGGCTCGGGGACGCTCGGCACCCGCTCGGAGACCAAGAACGTCAACTCCCTGCGCTCGGTGGAGCGCGCGGTGCGCTACGAGATGTCGCGGCACGCCGCTGTGCTGCTCGGTGGCGGGTCGGTGTTGCAGGAGACCCGGCACTTCCACGAGGACGACGGCAGCACGTCGCCGGGCCGGGAGAAGTCGGACGCGGAGGACTACCGCTACTTCCCCGAGCCGGACCTGGTCCCGGTGGCGCCGGCGCGCGAGTGGGTCGAGGAGCTCCGGACCACGCTGCCCGAGCCACCCTCCGAGCGCCGCGCGCGCCTGCAGGCGGCCTGGGGCTACACGGACCTGGAGATGCGCGACGTCATCAACGCCGACGCGATCGAGCTCATCGAGGAGACCGTCGCCGCGGGTGCCGCCCCGCAGGCGGCCCGCAAGTGGTGGCTCTCGGAGATCTCCCGGCGGGCCAACGAGGCAGGCGTCGACCTCGGCTCCGCCGGAGTGACGCCGGCGCAGGTCGCCGAGGTGCAGCAGCTGATCGAGGGGGGCACCCTCAACGACAAGCTCGCCCGGCAGGTGTTCGACGGTCTCTTCGCTGGGGAGGGGACGCCCGCCCAGATCATCGAGAAGCGCGGCCTCGCGCTCGTCTCCGACGACGGCCCGCTGCTGACCGCCATCGAGGAGGCTCTCGCCGCCCAGCCGGACATCGCGGACAAGATCCGGGGAGGCAACCACAAGGCCGCCGGTGCCATCGTCGGCGCGGTGATGAAGGCCACCCGCGGCCAGGCCGACGCCGCCCGCGTGCAGCAGCTGATCATCGAGAAGCTGGCCTGACCGCCGGCTGATCGCATGTAACGCGGTGTCCGGTCGTCTCTTGCGGTGCTGCAGCACCGCCGAGGAGCGACGTACACCGCGTTACATGCTTGGTCCTGTCCCGGGTTAGGCTTCGACTGCTAACAACCAACACGCTCGTGTCGGGGGAAGCCGGTGAGACTCCGGCGCTGACCCGCAACCGTGACCCTGAGACTCGACAGGCCGCCCAGGGAAGTCGGAGCACCCGCCGCGAAGCGTCTTGACCACATCGCTGTCGAGGTACGCAGCGGGTCGGTTCCTTCCGGTCCACCCGTTGCCAGCAGCGGGAAGGACACCACCATGCGCAAGCTCCTCCAGTCCGCAGCCGTCGCGTCGGCAGGTCTGCTCATCGTCAGCACCGGCGCGGCGAACGCCGCCCCCGCACCCACGACGGCCGCGGGCACCTGGCTCAAGCACCAGTTCACCGGCGGGGTCGTCCACAACACGGCGTACGACGTCGACGACTACGGCCTGACCGCCGACACAGCGCTCGCCCTCAAGCAGCTCGGCGCGAGCAAGGCGAAGCTCAAGACCACCCGCAAGGCCCTCGCTGCCCACGTGAACGACTG